>CAJWOT010000336.1 GCA_913044215.1 uncultured Rhodospirillaceae bacterium
CGGCGTCTCGCCAAGCTGGAACATCGCACTTTCACCCGCTATCGCCTCAACGCACGTATTTCAAGCTGTTCCTTTCTAGCTATCAACCGGTGCGTTTTCGAAGAATCGGGTTTCCGCCTCATAGGCCGCCGCCGCCCGGTACAGCGTCACTTCGGCAAAAGGCCGGCCGATGAGCTGGAAGGAGGTCGGCAGACCGTTGTCCGAGAACCCGGCCGGCACGGCGAGCGACGGCAGACCCAGATAGTTGATCGGACGGGTGCAGTGCACCATGCTGGCAACCACCGCCGGGAAATTCGGCGACGCCTTCACGTCGGTCTCGTCGATGGACGGCACCGGGATGTTGACAGTGGGGGCATGGAGGACGTCGGCGTCGGCGAATACCGCTTCGACGAAGCTTTGCGTGATCTTCGGACGGATCTGCTGCGAGGTCACATATTCGGTCCCGGAAATGGCCAGGCCCGGCTCCAGCCGTGCTTTCACCTGCGCGCCGTAATCCTGCGGCCGGTCGCGCATCCAGGCCTGATGCAGCACCGAGCCCTCCGGTCCGCGCAAGGCAATCGCCAGGTCGGGCAGGATGTCGTGATGCGGGACCTCGACCGTGACGATGGTGGCACCGAGCTGCTCGAAGACCTTTAGGCTCTCCTCCATGCGGACACGGACATCGTCGGCGGCACCGTCATAGTAGTAGTTCGACGGGACGGCGATACGCAGTCCCTTGACGTCGGCGTCGATGGTCGCCGCCTCGAAATCGTCCACCGGCACATTGGCGGCGGTGAGGTCCTTCGGGTCAGGGCCGGCGATGATCTGCATCATGCGCGCATTGTCGCGCACGGTCCGAGTCAGAGGACCGACATTGTCGAGCGAGAAGGACAGGCCCATGACGCCGTAGCGGCTGACCCTTGTCTGCGTGCCCTTCATGCCCACGAGACCGCAGCAGGCCGCGGGCAGCCGCACCGATCCGCCCGTATCCGAGCCCAGCGCGCCGAACACCAGGCGCCCGCCGACGGCGGAGCCGGAGCCGCTCGACGAGCCTCCGGTCACATGACGCGGGTTCCACGGGTTGCGGCAATGGCCCCAATGCTCATTGTGTCCGAACGGGCCGACGGCGAATTCCGACATGTTGAGGCCACCCATATGCAAGGCGCCCGACGCCGCCAGCCGTTCCAGCACCGTTGCGGTGTGATCCGGCCTGAAATCCTCACGGATCTTCGAACCGCAGGTCGAGATTTTGCCGACCCGGTAATACATATCCTTGTGCGCCAGCGGCACGCCGTGCAACGGTCCCGCCGCGTCGCCCCGCGCCAGCGCCGCGTCGGCCGCGGCAGCCTCTTCCAGCGCGCCTTCGGCGTCCACCGAGATAAAACAGTTCAGCGTGGGCTGCCGCGCCGCCACCTTGGCGATGCTGGCCTCCGCCAACTCGCGCGCCGAAATCTCCTTGGCCGCGACGGCGTCGGCCGCCTCGACCAAGGCCCATTGCATCGGATCAGACATCGTCGCGCCCCGACATCGCGATGAGCGCCCGATCGAAATGCGCCGGCTCGGTATCGAACATCGAACCGCCGGCAACCTCGCGCAGCGCCTTGCCCGCCCCTATGGATTGATTGGCGAGCCGCTTCGCCGCCTCGTCGTCCAGTTCGACCTGCTGCCAATACATGACCAGGTCGCGCATTTTTTGTTCGTCCATGACGTTTCCCCCGTTGCCCCTCTTTGCTGCGGCGAAAGTCTAGTACCCGGCGTCCGCGACCGCGAGACAAGAAATGCGAATTGGGATAGGATCGTCGCCGCTCGCACAACAGGGAGGACACGCGGCATGCAGGACGGTTTCAAGGAAGGCAACACGGTCACGCGGAAATTCACGGTCGACGAAGGGCGGACCATCGCCGTCGCTGGGGGCGAATTCAACGTCTACGCCACGCCGGAAATGATCCGGGACATCGAACAGACCTGCAAGCAGTACATTCTCGAATTCGCCGGCGAGAACGAGGATTCCGTCGGCACCCAGGTCAACATCGCCCATGTCGGTGCTACGGTGATGGGCATGTCGGTCGAAGTGACCGCCACCGTAAAGACCCTGGACCGCCGCCGCGTCGTATTCGAGGTCTCGGTCAAGGATGACCTGGAGGAAGTCGGGCGCGGCACGCATGACCGTTTCATCACGGACGCCTCCAAATCAGCCGAGCGGTTGAAGGCCAAGGCGGAAAAAGCCGGCCTCTGATCCGAAACCCGCTGGGAACGCAGCGATGCCGAAAGACAATCCCGCCGTCACCAGCTAATGTTATCAGTGCGTGGCCGGGCCGGACCTGATGAGGGTCCGGATCGAGGACGGGGTCGCCATCGAGCGCACGCCGGCGCGGGGCGACGGGCTGCCGGGGGCCGGCGTCAAACCGGGATGGCGCTGAAATGACCGACACCTACATGTACGACTGCGACGCGGAGACCATGCCGCGTGCCGAAATCGAGTCGCTGCAGATCGCCCGCGTGAAGCAGACCCTGGAACGCGCCTACAACAAGGTCCCGCATTACAAAAAGCGGTTCGACGAAGCCGGTGTCGCGCCGGAAGACTTCAAGACACTGGACGATATCCGGCGCTTCCCTTTCACGGTGAAGACCGACCTGCGCGACAACTACCCGTTCGGCATGTTCGCTGAGCCGCGCGAGTCGCTGGTCCGACTGCACGCCTCCTCCGGCACCACGGGCAAGCCGACCGTGGTCGGCTACACGCCGGGGGACATCGAACTCTGGACCGACTTGATGGCGCGGTCGATGGCCTGCGCCGGAGCGCTGCCCGGCGACATCGTGCACAACGCCTATGGCTACGGATTGTTCACCGGCGGACTCGGCGCCCATTACGGCGCGGAGCGACTGGGCTGCAGCGTCGTGCCGGTGTCCGGCGGCGGCACCGAGCGGCAGGTCGTGCTGCTGCAGGATTTCGGCGCCCGCGTGATCTGCGCGACCCCATCCTACGCGCTCAACATCGCGGAGGTCGCCGCACGCCAGGGCGTCGATTTGTGCGAACTGCCCGTTTCGATCGGCGTCTTCGGCGCAGAGCCGTGGAGCGACGCCATGCGGGATGAGCTGGAGGACAAACTCTGCCTCAAGGCGGTCGACATATACGGCCTGTCGGAGATCCTCGGCCCCGGCGTGGCGATGGAATGCCATGTGGCGCAGGACGGCCTGCACGCCTGGGAAGATCATTTCCTGTTCGAGACCATCGACCCAGAAACCCTGGAGCCGGTCCCGGAAGGCGAGCCCGGCGAGCTGGTCATCACGACCCTGACCAAGGAAGCCTTGCCGATGGTGCGCTACCGCACGCGCGACATCACGCGGCTTTCGGGCGAACCGTGCCTCTGCGGCCGCACCCACCGCCGCATCCTGCGCATCACCGGGCGCGACGACGACATGCTGATCATCCGCGGCGTCAATGTGTATCCGAGCCAGGTCGAAGCGGTCCTGGTCGGCCTGCCGGGTATCGCGCCGCATTACCAGTTCGTGGTCTCGCAGGATGGCCCGATGACGGCGCTGCGGGTCGAGGTCGAGGCGGCACCGGACGCGGCGGGCGACGCGGGGTCGCGGAACGCAAAGGCGGACGAACTACGGCATCAGATCAAGTCTCTGGTCGGCGTGACCTGCGACGTGGCGGTGATGGAAGTAGGGGCAGTGCCCCGGTCGGAAGGCAAGGCGGTGCGGGTACGGGATCTGCGGAAGTAACGGAACCTGCGACCGGCACGGCGACCCAACCATGGACCTCTTCAGAAAAATTTAACGAAACCTTGCGCAACTAATTGCTCGGAAAAAAGAAATATATGCCGCCAAAGAGAGAATTTAGGGAATTGCCTGGGTGATGTCGGGTGAGTTCGACATAGAAACCTGGAATCCACCTTCCGAGGATCTCAGGGAAAGCAAAGAGCAGCTTGAAGACGCAATTGAGTCCATCTCGGACGCGTTCGTCCTGTACGATTCCGATGCCAGTTTGGTGCTGTGCAATCAGAGACATCTCGAATTCTATCCACATCTCACGTAGATTTATCGCCCGGGAATTCGCAGAGAAGAGATTCTGCGGCATCACGCATCCGTCCTGAAGGAGAGCGATCCGGCCTTCGATGCCGAAGCGTTTCTTGCGGAACGGCTGAATTTGCAACTGACGCCGCGACCCGATCAGGAAGTGCAACTAACCGACAGACGTTGAATCGCGATTCGGGAACGCCCAGTCGCGGGAGGCGGCATGGTTTCAATTCGCACAGATGTCACGAGGCGGCGGGAGTTCGAGAGCCTCAAGAACGATCTCGTCGGAACGGTAAGTCATGAACTGCGCACACCGTTGACATCGATTTTCGGATCGTTGTCCCTCGTCCAAAGCGGCGCGGTTGGCGATATCCCACCGGAAGCCCAGCGCTTGATCTATATCGCGCACAAAAACTGCCAACGCCTGGTCGGCCTGGTCAACAATCTCCTGGATATGGAGAAAATCGAGGCCGGGAAGTACGACTACAGCATGGC
>CAJWOT010000337.1 GCA_913044215.1 uncultured Rhodospirillaceae bacterium
CTCGGCCCGCCTTACCAGTAAAGATCACCGTCGATGAAGGCGCGAACCTCTTCCGGTTTCGGGTCGTTCAGGATATCGCCTGCCGGGGCATGCGCGATAAGACGGCCGCGATGCAGGAAGAGGATCTCGTCCGCCAGCCGCCGCGCCTGACCCAAATCGTGGGTCGACATGACGATCTTCGTGCCCGCGTCGTTGATCAGGTTGATGAGTTCCTCGATTGATTGCGTGACGGCGGGATCCAGGCTCGCCGTTGGCTCGTCCAGGAACAGCACGTCCGGTTTCAGCGCCCAGGCGCGGGCTATCGCCAGCCGCTGCTGCTCGCCGAAGGACAGGCTGCGCGCCTGCCGGTCCGCATGCCGGTAGAGCCGCGTCTGCTTCAGCGCCTCGGCGACGATCTCGCGACGCTGCCGGCGTGGCATGCCCCGCGTTCGCAGCGCGTAGTCGACATTCTCCGCCGCCGTACGCCGGAGCATGACCGGACGCTGAAAAACCATTGCCTGACGGCGCGCGACGTCCCCAGAACCGCCATTCCAGGCGATCTCGCCGCCGGTCGGCGCGATAAGGCCGTGGCACAACCGCAGCAGCAGGCTCTTGCCGGCGCCGTTATGCCCTAGAATGATCGTGCGTGTGCCCGCGCCGAGCGTGAAGGAGATGTCCTTGATCAGGCTGACCCCGTCGGCCTCGTAACGCAGGCCGCGGACGTCCAAGGGCAGGATCGAGGTCAGTCGTTGTCTCCCGTGGGTGCGCTGCCGACCTCGATATCGGCCCAGCGTTCCATATGCTTGATCAGCGCAACCGACGTGTCGTCGCCGGTCCCCTGGCTGATCGCATAGGCTAGGAACTGGCGCACCGCGCTGCCCAGCCACATCGGGCAGCCGAGCGCTTCCGCCTCCTCCAGGCAGAGCCGCACATCCTTGTAGAGCAGCTTCTGCTTCATGGTCTTCTCGAAGGTCCGCGTCACCACGGCGCGCGGGAACTTGTCCATCGTCGCGGAGTTGCGGCCGCTGCTGGCGTTGATCACGTCGAGCATCACATTGGGGTCGAGACCGCCCTTGACCCCCATGACCATCGCTTCGGCCGCCGCAATGTTGTTGGTCGCGGACAGGAAGTTGTTGGCGAGCTTCATGGTCTGGCCAAGACCCGCTTCGGCGCCAATATAGAACAGGTTGTTGCCGATCACCTCGAGGATCGGGCGGACCGTTTCGAAGACCGTTTCCGGACCGGAGACCATCAGAGACAGTTTGCCGGATTCCGCGCCGAGTATGCCGCCGCTGACCGGACTGTCGAGCGTTGCGATATCCTTCTCGCCGAGGCCGGCCGCGATGGTCTTCGCCATCACCGCACCGGTCGTCGAAAGGTCGATATAGGTGCGCAGCGCCGTGCCCTGCACCAGCCCATCCGGGCCCAACGCCACCGCCCGCACCACATCCGGAGTCGGCAGGCTGACCAACACCGTCTCGCACCGATTCGAAACCTCGGCTGGAGTGTCGGCCCGTTGCGCCCCTTTCGCGACCGCCGTTGCCGTTGCTTCTTCGCGCGCGTCGCAGACAGCGAGGGCGTGCCCGGCATCGAGCAACCGCAACGCCATCGGCCCGCCCATATCACCCAAGCCGATGAACCCGATCGGACTCTTAGTCATCGCAGCATTCCCCCGTCAGTTTGCGCGTGGTCTTTAGGTTGACCAGTTGAACGGCGCGTAATGCCCGTTATTGGCTTCTCCCTGCATATCGAGCATGAGGCCGAACCCGAAGACCTTGAGAAACTTCGATGTCGCCAGGGCGAGTCTTGTGTTCGCCGGATGGCCCGTATTGTCGATGTAGTAGGGATCGCCCGACTGGTTACGCGAGGCCACACCTTCTATCTCGAAACCGAAGATCTCGGGAATCTCGGTCGCGCGTTTGAGGCCATCCATGATGAAGTCAATCGGCTTGTATTCGACGCCGCGGAAGTCGCTGACCAAATTCTCACGGATTCGGCCCGGTACCCCGCCCGACTCGCCGCTGGCGATCGATGCCAGCGCCGCGCGCTGGGCCTCGTCTGCGGCCTCATCGACGACGCAGGCGAAGATCCAGCCGCCGTCGGCCATGACCTTGCCGGAGCGGATGACGAAGGCGAAATGCAGGCCGTCCAGCGCGACGGCACCGGCTTTCCCTTCGTCGATGCGATAGACCATCATCGCGTAGCAATGATCGTGCGTAGCCGGTCCCTGCGGATTGGTATAGATGCAGGGACACAGATAGTCGCAATTGCAGCTCTCCATATACTCGCCGCGCAGGGTCCAGGCCGCGTCCGCCATATCAGTCTCCCAGATTCATATGCGCGCGGAAGTCGGGATCGCGCTTCTCGCGCATGGAGGCGCCCCCTTCCTTGGACTCGTCCGTATCGTACATCATGCGCACGGCTTCGAAGCCCAAACGACTGATGCCGCGGATGCTCTCGCTGTCGGCGTTGAAGGTGCGCTTCGCGATCGCGATGGCGGTCGGGCTGCGCAGGGCGAGTTCGGCGCACCAGCGATCTACTTCGGCGTCCAGCTCGTCATCCGGCACCACCGCATTAACCAGGCCCATGGCCAGGGCCTCCTGCGCGGGGTAGCGGCGGCACAGATACCACATCTCGCGCGCCTTCTTTTCGCCGACGACGCGGGCCAGATACGCGGTGCCGTAGCCGGGGTCGACCGAGCCCATTTTGGGGCCGACCTGCCCGAAGATCGCGTTGTCCGAGGCGATCGTGAGGTCGCATAGGGTGCACAGCACGTTGCCGCCGCCGATGGCGTAGCCGCGCACTTTGGCGATGACCGGCTGCGGCGCGTCGCGGATCGCGCTGTGCAGGTCCTCGACCGGCACGCCGATGGTGCCCTTACCGCGGCGGCCTTTCTTCTTGTCGCCAAGATCGCCGCCGACGCCGAAGGCGCGGTTTCCTGCGCCGGTCAGCACGATGGCGGAAATCTGCTTGTTCCACGACGCTTCGATGATGGCGTCGGTCACCTCTTCATACATGCCCTCGCGGAAGGCGTTCAGGCGGTCCGGCCGGTTGAAGGTGATCGTGGCGGTATGGTTCTTCTCTTCGTAGATGATGTCGCGGTATTTGGAGTCCTGGCTGTCGGGCATCTGTTTCGCTTTCGTTTGATATGTCTCGGAATTACTTGCCTTTGAAGACGGCGTCGCGCTTCTCCAGGAAGGCGGACATCCCTTCGCTGCGGTCTTCGGTGGTGAACAGGCTACCGGTTAGGTGCCGCTCGAACTCGAGCGCCGGCTCCAGATCCATCTGCATGCCGGTGTTGACAGCCATCTTGGCGTACCAGACGCTGAGCGGGGCCCGGGCGGCGTATGCCTCGGCCCGTTCCAAAGCCGTATCCATCACCTTCTCCGGGTCGACGACGCGGCTGACCAGCCCGATGCGCAGGGCGGTTTCGGCGTCGATAAAATCGGCGCTGAACAGCAGATCCTTGGCGTTCTCCATACCGACGGTGCGGGGCAGACGCTGCGTGCCGCCGGCGCCCGCAACCGAGCCGATCTTGGAACTGGTCACGCCGAACTTGGAACCGCTGCCGGCGATGCGGATATCGCAGGCGAGCGCCACCTCCAGCCCGCCGGTCAGGCAGAAGCCGTTGATCGCGGCGATGACGGGCTTCCGGGACCGTTCGATGGCGCGGTTGCAATGGTCGAAATAGCTCAACATGGTTTGCGTGTTGGGCAGGTTCGTCGCCTCCAGCGCGCTCTTCAGATCAGCTCCGGTGGAGAAGAACTTGTCGGTGCCGGTCAGGATGATGGCGCGGACGTCGTCGTCCTGGTCCAGTGCCTTCACGGTGTCACCGATCGCCGTCAACAACTCGTTGCTCAGCGCGTTGTACTTGTCGTGGCGATTCATGGTCAGGACCATCGCCACGCCGCGCCGCTCGCTCAGTAGAATGTCGGACATTTTCGCTTCCTCCCTCAGGCCATCGCGAAGCCGCCATTGACGCTCAACACCTGGCCGGTGATGTGTCGCGCGGCGGCGGAGGTCATGAACAGTACGGTGTTGGTGATGTCTTCCATCTCGCCGATGCGGCGCAGCGGGTAGAGACGCAGGACCTTCGCCTCGCGTGCCTTCCAGGCCTCGTCGCCCAGCTTCTGGCGGAGCTGCTGCTGCAGACCGATGCGCATGGGCGAGTTCGTGGCGCCCGGCGACACCACATTGACATTGACGTTGTGGCGGCCGACTTCCTTTGCGAGTGACTTTGTGAAGGCTATCACGCCGCCCTTGGCCGCGGAGTAGTTGGCTTCGCGTTCCTGGCCGACCCTGGCTGCGTCTGTCGCGATGTTGACGATCTTGCCGCCGCCGCGCTCGATCATGCCGGGCAAGACGGCGCGCGAGCAATGCATAGTGCCATGCAGGATGACCGCGATTTCGCGCATGCAGGCGTCCGGATCGGTCTCCAGGAACATGGTGTGCTCGGTCAGCAGGGCGGCGTTGTTGACAA
>CAJWOT010000338.1 GCA_913044215.1 uncultured Rhodospirillaceae bacterium
GCTGATCATGGCGGAGTTGGTCAATGAATTGGCGGGTAAGGTCGCGATCGTCACAGGCAGTGCACGCAATATTGGCCGCACCACGGCGGAGGAATTGGCGCGAGCCGGCGCGTCCCTGGTTATCAACGCGGTGCAGGCCGAAGAACTCTGCACCGAAGTCGCGACCGGCATTCGCACTGCCGGCGGCAAGGCAATTCCGGTCATGGCGGATTGCAGCGATCCGGACGATATCGAGCGGCTGGCGCAGGCAGCGATCGCTGAGTTCGGCGGCATCGACATTCTGGTGCACAACGCCGCGCAGCGGCAGCGCAAGAGTTTCGACGAACTGACCCGCGAAGACTTCATGAAAGTCATCGATCTCTCGATCCTTGGCTGTTTCCATCTCGCCAAAGCCTGCGTGCCGTCGATGCGGGAGCGTGGCGGCGGCGCGATCATCGGCGTAGGCGGTTTGAACTCATATTTGGGTCAGAAAGGCCGCTCGCACCTGATGGTCGCGAAGGCGGGTCTAAACCAATACATCCGCGGCCTGGCGCTCGACCTGGCAGAAGACGGCATTACCGCGAACCAGGTGGTCGTCGGCCCCTACGATACCCGCGATCCGGATTCCCCGATGACCAAAGGACAAATTGCGGCCCGTGTGGCTGGCATTCCGGTGCAACGCGAAGGTTTGCCTCAGGATATGGCGGATTTGATCCGCTTCCTGGTGGGTCCCGGCGGGCGTTTCATCACAGGTCAGACAATCCACTCCAACGGCGGCGCTTTCATGAACCCGTAGGGTGTCACTTTAATACCCCGCCGCTTTGTCGATTTCCTGCAGCGGCGGGCCACTGCATTCGAGGCTGCGGAAATTGGCGGCGATCTCCGTGACAAACTGGCTGACCGTCGGCCGCGCAACATGCGGCATCACCGTCGCATCCGGGTGATCCCAGAGCGGCCTGTCCGGCGGCAACATTTCAGAGGCCGGCAGCGTGTCCGGCATGGCGCCCTATTCCGCCGCGGTGCGCGCTGCCTCGGGACGTCCGTCAACACTGACGCCATCCTCCATCATTGCAGCGATCTCCGCGTCGCTGTAACCGGCCTCGCGCAACAAATCCACGCTGTCCTCGCCAAGTTGGCGCGGCAGGGTCCGAACCTCCTGCGGTGTCTCCGCGAATTTGACTGACGGGGCCGTAAGCCGGATATGGCCTTCGGTCGGGTGGTCGTAGATTTGGAACACCCCGACCGCTTTCAAATGGGGGTCGTCGGCCAGATCGTTGAGCCCGGTCGCGGGCCCGTTCGGCACGTCCGCTTCTTCAAGCGCCGCCAACAGGTCCGCCGTCTTCCACCCCGCGACCAACTCTGCCACCATCGCATAAAGTTCACCGATCTTCTCGCTGCGCAGCTTGCCGTCAGTGACTCTGGGGTCGTCCATCATCTCCTCACGGCCCATCAGCTTGAAGAAGGACCGCCACTGCTTGGTGTTGTAGGGCAACGCGCAGACATAGCCGTCGGCCGTAGCGTAGGGCCGACGGTATTCGACAAAGGACCGCTCATAGCCTGCGGTTCCCAGAGGCGGCTCGAAGGCGCGGCCGGAATGGTGTTCGACCAGATTGAAACCGACCATCGATTCCAGCATCGGGACTTCAACCAGCTGCCCCTCCCCGCCGCGTTCCCGGTTCAGCAGGGCGGCCAGGGTGGCGTGGACGGCGAATTGCGAGCAGATCTTGTCGCAGATCGAGGCATTGACGAAGCGCGGCTCCCCGGAGCGGCCGCCCTGCATGTCCGCCATGCCGGAGACGCCCTGAATGATATCGTCATAGGCCGGGCGCTTTCCGTAGGGTCCATCCTGGCCGAATCCGACCAGTGCGACATAGACCAGGCTCGGATTGACCTTGCGGCAGTCCTCGTAGCCGAGGCCCAACCGGTCCATTGCCGCTGGCCGCACCGAGCACAACACCGCATCCACCTGCGCGACGAGCCGCAGGAAAGCCTCGCGCCCCTTTTCGCTTTTCAGGTCCAGGACGATGCAGCGCTTGTTGCGGTTCGCCATCAAGAAGAAGTGGCCCATCCCCTTGTTGTGCAGGGGCGCGATACCGCGCGTGATATCGCCGTCATGGGATTCGACCTTGATGATTTCCGCCCCGTAATCACCAAGTATCTGCCCGGCATAGGGACCATAGCCCACCGTCGTTACATCGAGGATCCGAATTCCGTCCAGCGGTCCCGCCATCATGAGCCTCCATTTCCAGCAAGGCCGCGGCACCATCTCGAGCGGCCTGAATTCCCGGGCGCATTCCTAACGCATCATGCCCGGCGCAGCAAAGCGCGGGACCGGCGCGTCTTGGGCAAAACGGACAGCCGGCCGGTCAGCGGCGCCATGACCCAATTGCCGGAACTTCTGCGTTTTGAATATGATCGTCCCGCGCTCCGTTGGGCCTCGCGCTACCAGGGAATCGGCAACCGGCCCCGTTCACCAAACAATGCCGTACGCCCTATTGATCTCAATGGTTAACAATAAAATTCCACACAAATACCGAAGGGTAAAATTGCCTTGCATCCGATCCTGTGGAACGATTATGGCGCGTGTGACGGTTGAAATGTGATGGGGCTTGACCGCGGCGGACCCGGTTTTGGGATTGAGCGTATTCGGAGCGCCGTTCCTTTTCGCACAGAATGCGACAAGCTGGACCGCGTCGCCGCACGCCGTCACCGATCCGCTGCGCAGCGGGCAGGCTTCCAAAGGCAACGCCGCCCTGACCAGCGGCCAGAGCTCGGCAAGCCTCGCGTTTTCCACTTCCACGGGCTTGCCGGTCTTTTCGCCAACCTTGATCGACTCCGGCACGGTGTCGAATGCCACCGCGGCGAATTTTGAGCAGGCCATCCAGAACCTATAGCGTGCCTCAAACCTTCTGAGCGCAACTGGCGGTCAGATTGGGCATTCGGTCTGACCGCCTAACCGTCCTTTTCGACTTCGGACAGAAAGTCGCCCACCAGACCGTCCGGAGCTTTGATGATCCGTCCCGTATCCGGGAAGCCGCCATTGCGGACGTCCTCGACGAAATCCCTAAAACCGCCAACGCGTTCCTGCTGCATCGCCTCTTTCATCTTGTAGATTTCGCGATACTGCTTGGAATGGCGCGGATACGGCGGCGGGTTGTTGCCGAGCACGTCCTCGGCGAAAAGGAACTGGATATCGCCGCCGCTGCCGGCGCCGATCGACGAGGTCATCAGCGTCGTGCGCTTGCTGATCTCCGCCAACAATTCCTCAGGGATGACCTCTACCTCCACGGCATACGCACCGGCGGACTCGAAGGTCTTGATCGAGCGGTAGACCCATAGGGCCTCGTCCAGCGTCTTGCCGACGGCACGCAGTCCGCCGGTCCAGGTACTGCGGCGCGGCACCAGCCCCGCATGGCCTTGCACCGGGATGCCCGCCTCCGCCGCTGCTTCGATGAAGCGTGGCGACCATTGGCACATGATCGCGTCCGCGCCCAATGCCATCGCGTCATAGCCGAGACGAACCGCCTCCTCGGGGCTCGCCGCCGCGAGCAAGGGCACTGAAAAGGCCATAAAGGTATTAGGCGCCGCCGCACGAACAGCTGCCGCCGGTTCCGGCTGCTTGGGATCGAAGCGTACTTTCATCGTATCGATGCCGGCTTCCTCTGCCGCAGCTGCCTCCTCCGGCGAGAAGGGCAAGGTCTCAACCAGCACCCGCTTGCCCTTCTGGTCGCGCAGATCTTTGACCGTGTAGTTGCGGGTGCCATACGCCCCGCCCAGGGTCATGATCCGCGTCAATCCCCGTTCTTTCGCGTCGCGCGGCGGAATACCGCCATCACCGGTCGCATGACTCGCCATCGCTGTTCTCCCTGTCAGGCTGTTGGCTGGATTTGGACCAAGTCTAGCGACGCGGCGGAATCGGCTCAACAGAACCGACACACCGTCGCCATGCGCCAGCGCCGCGTTCAACCGGTCGGCTGGTCGCCCTGTTCATCCGACTGCTCAGGTATGGCAGAGAGATCAAAATAAAACTTGGCGCCCTGCCCTTCGGCGGACACGAAATCGATGAGCCCGCCATGTTCGTCAATGATTGCCTTCGAAATACTCAGGCCCAGGCCGGCGTCGGTTCCTGACCGCCCATACCGAGGAAGGATAGCGACGCCTCCAACAGTATTGCGCCGCCGATTGCGCTCGTCATGATGATTAAGACGGGTGCCATCACATTCGGCAGCATGTGCCGCAAGATGATCCGAACTTGCGTGAATCCCAACGCCCGCGCCGCGTCGACATAAGGGATCGCGCGGATTTGCAGCGCATTCGAACGGACGTTGCGGGCGCAATCCGGAATAATTGGCAAGGTGATCGCCAAAATGACGAAATGCAGGTCGCTGCCGAAGATCGATACAATGGCCAGCGCCATGATGATGACCGGAAAGGCCATGAAGACATCGATGAAGCGCATGGACAG
>CAJWOT010000339.1 GCA_913044215.1 uncultured Rhodospirillaceae bacterium
GGCGTGTAGGTCTTCCCACCGATTACGAACTCGCCTTCCAGGATATACCAGACCTGGGCGAAATCGTGGCGATGCAGCGGGTGATGCGAGCCAGCGTCATAGCGAACCAGTCCGGCATTGGGCTCTGTCGGGCGATCCGGATTGGGGTGTAGCAGCATCTTGCCCATCTGCCCGGGCCAGCGGACCGTCTCCCATTCTCGGTCGTCGATGTGAATTGCCTCCATCGGCTGATGATCTGTCTTCGGCATGGCCCATCTCCTGTGTCGATAGCGCGGGGCCAAGTCTAGTCGGAGTTCCGCCGAACGACTATTGCCGAACGCGGCGCATTCGATGTTTCACGCGAACTGTTTGGTCGTTATTGATGGGCGAAGATCTGCAAAGGGAAGAATTGATGATCTCGCAGGACTGTTCTGTTGCCGTCATCGGCGCGGGGATCGTTGGGATCGCGGCAGCGCACGCATTGTCCGTGCGCCACGGCCGCCGTGACGTATTGCTCATCGACCCCAATCCGCCAATGAGCCTCACCTCAGCCTGCTCCGGCGAGAATTACCGCAACTGGTGGCCGCATCCGACGATGACGGCCTTCACCGATGACAGCATTGCGCTGATGGAGGATATCGCCGGGCAGAGCGGGAACCGGATTAACATGACCCGCCGAGGGTACGCGCTATGCACGCGCGCGAGCGGCGAGTCGCTTATAGAAGAATTGCATTGGGGCTATGGCGAGAGCGCTGCGTCTCATATTCGTGTGCATGATGCAGGCGCAACCGGCACCTACCAGCCTCCGCTCACCGAGGCCTGGGAGACCGCGCCCTTGGGTGTCGATGTGGTGCGCGACCAAGCATTGATCCGCCAAACGTTTCCCAGCTTCGCTGACGATATCGCGATGGTGATCCATATTCGCCGTGCCGGCGATATCAGCGGGCAGCAACTTGGCCAGTTCATGCTAGAGCAATTCCGCGATTCCGGTGGCCGTATCGTGACTGGTGCGGTTGTTGGGGTCGAACAGGACACCGCATTCACACTCGATCTGAAAACGTCAGAAGGGGTGCAACAGGTTCGTGCCGACATGATCGTCAACGCAGCCGGGCCCTTTGTGGGTGTGATTGCCAGCCTCGTTGATATCAAACTGCCGGTCGTGAATGTCCTGCAGCAGAAAATCGCCTTTGAAGACCGGGACGGTTGCGTGCCGCGCGACATGCCGTTCGCCATCGATCTCGATGGGCAGTCCATCGACTGGTCTGATGAGGAACGTGAAATGCTACAGGACGACCCGCAGACCGATTGGCTGACACGGCCGATGCCTGGGGCGATCCATTGCCGGCCGGACGGCGGCGGGCGCTGGATTAAATTGGGCTGGGCGTATAACCAAGCGCAGACAGCACCGGCATGGGAACCGTACCTCGATCCCGCTTTCCGCGAAATTGTTCTGCGGGGTGCGGCGCGCTTGAACCCGGCATTGAAGGCCTACTACGGGCGTCTACCGCGCAATATCAGCCATTACGGCGGCTTCTATACGATGACGGAGGAAAACTGGCCGTTGATTGGTCCGATGGGTGCCGAAGGTGCCTTTGTCGTCGGTGCTTTATCCGGGTTCGGGACAATGGCCGCCTGTGCCGCGGGAAAACTGTGCGCTGCTTGGGTTACGGGGAGCGACCTGCCGGATTACGCCGCGGACCTCTCGCTACAACGATATGAAAACGGCCCGCTGATGACGGATCTGAGCGCATTGCAGAGCAAGGGTGTCCTGTAGTTCGCGCGTGCGACCTTAAGGCCGTGGTAATATCGGGCACGGTGTACTTTAATCAGAATATGCCGCTGACGGCGTAACAAGAGGAAATACGCATGACCCATGTCCGGTACATGGACCGCATCCGCGACTACTACATTGCGCAAGGGTATGAAAAACCATACCGCTGGGCCAATTTCGAAGATGTGCCCTTCACGCCGCTGAAGAAACCGCTGTCGGAGAGCAAAATCACCCTGTTCTCGACATCCGATGTTTCGGTGAAGCGTCCCGAGGGCGAGGAATTGCCGCCGGAAGAGACCACGGTAGGCGATGTCTACTCCGTCGATTGGGACACGCCGCTTGACCGGCTCTACAGCCGACAGGAGAGCTTCGATCGTTATGCGACCAACCTGGACGACCTGAACTCCTATCTGCCGCTGACCCGGCTGCAGGAATATGTCGAGTCCGGACGCATCGGCGCGATCACCGATCAGTTCCACAACGTCAATCGCGGCTACAGCCAGAAGCTGATGCTGCAGACAGCGGCGCCGGCGGCGTTGGAGGTCTGCCAACAGGATGAGGTCGACGTTGCAATCCTGACGCCGGTCTGACCTGTCTGCCACCAGACCGTGAGTCTGGTTGCACGTCATCTGGAAGAAAACGGCATTCCGACGGTTATCATCGGTGCTGCCCGCGACATCGTCGAACATTGCGGCGTGCCGCGCTTTGTCTTTACCGACTTCCCGCTGGGCAGCCCGTGCGGCGAACCGTTCGACGTGGCTATGCAACAACGCATCGTTGGCGTCGCGCTCGATCTGCTGGAGACGGCGGACGCCCCTCGGACCACCGTTCAGATGCCGCTGGTCTGGACAAAGGGCGAGGCTTGGAAGGACACGGTTTTTACCGTCGAACAGCCCTTCCTGTCCGGTGAGCAGATCAAAAACTGGGAAGCGCGCAAGCAGCGTTACCGCGACCAGAAAGCATAGGAAGATCCATGACGAAGGAAGACTTCACGCTCGGTATGAAAACCGAGCGAATGACTGATATTGCCCTCGCGTTCAAGCAAACCGGTGCAATCCTGGCCGCGATCGAGATGGAACTGTTTACCCATATCGCCAGGGGTGCTGGAACCATCGACGAGATTGCGGCGGCCATGGGCGTCGATGCGGAAAAGGCGGATCGTTTGCTGACGGCTTGCAAATCGATGGATCTGGTGCGCGAGGTTGATGGCCGGCACGAAAATTACAGCGACGTGCAGCGCTACTTGGTCAAGGACAGCCGCACCTACTTCGGTGATTATCTGGACTATATGGCCCACCGCGATTACGGCGCCTGGGAGAATATCGCCCATAATTTGACCGCTGTTGCGGGCACGAATGAAGATGACGACCGCACCTATGTCAGCCTGATGCAGGACCCGAAGAAGGCGCGAGACTTCACCGAAGCAGGTTACGAGGCCTCCATCGGGTTGGGACATAAGCTCGCAAAGGAGTTCGATTTCTCACGGTTCGACCGTTGGCTCGACCTCGGCGGCGGCTCCGGATGCTACGCGATCGCCGCTTGCGAGCGGCAGCAGGGCTTCACGGTCACGGTATTGGATCAGCCGAACGTGATTGCGGTGGCGGAGGAGTTCATCGCCAAGCATGGGTTGGGGGACCGTATCGACACGACACCGGGCGACTTCTTTGGGGCGCCCTATCCCACCGGCTACGATCTTGCGACTTACATCACGCCGCTGCAGGGCTACATGCCGGACAAGGTGATCGCAGCGCTTGCCAAGGCGAAGGATTCCCTGGAGCCGGGCGGCACAATCCTGGTTGTCGACTACATGCTGAGGGACGACAAAACCGGACCCTTGGACCCGGCCTTCGTCAATCTGTTTGGCATCCGCGAGGGGCGATATCTTGGCCGCGTCAATACCGGCGCCGAATGGTGCGAATTCATGGCCGAAGCCGGTTATGTCGACGCGCAAGCGGGCTGGTTCACCCCGCACCAGCTTGGGCTTATCACCGCGCGGAAGCCAGCGTAGCGCTGTGGACTTCGGGCTAGCTTAGGCGATACCGATTGGTTTCCTGAATATAGTCTCGGCGTAGGATCTGGTCGGAAGGTGTTCCGATCAATACCTGACGCATGTCTGCGACAACCGCCTGCGTGTCCAAGAAGTAGGAATGCTCGACCAGCCCCCGCACAACACGGGTCGCGTCGATAAGTGTTACCTTCCCGGGAATGCCGCGCGGCACCCGGGGGCCGTCGTCGCCCAACCTGTCCGGATTGCCCTTGGTCACGTCGGATACCGCCATCGCCCGGTCATTGTTGTTGAAATAGACATTCACTCGCTTCGCTAGGCGCGGCAGGGGTTTCAGCTTGTGGTCGTGTTCAAAGGCGTCTTCGTCTGCAGCTGTCAGGAATACTTGGTCGAACAAGCGCGCTGGGCGTCCCCGCGACTGCGCGACGAATTCCTGGACGGTGTGACGAAGCACGTAGTTGCCCATGGAATGCGCAACGAGATGGACATTGTGGTCGCAGGCTTCCTCCGGCGTCGAACCGCGCAAAAAGTCGGCAAGCTTCAACAGGCCGCGCGCGAAGGCGGGGCCGGATGCAGTAGCGTCCTGCCGATCATTGGCGTAGGCCAGGAAGGGTTTCATCGACCCGTCAGACGGCCAGGAGAACAACACCACATTCACGCCTGGACCG
>CAJWOT010000340.1 GCA_913044215.1 uncultured Rhodospirillaceae bacterium
CGCCGACAGCGATGTATTCGTAGTCGACGCCCTTGATATTCAGGGCCGTGCGGACTCGTTGGCCCGCGGAATTGCGATAACGGCTGTAGAGTGTCAGTTCCATATTGCCACACTTCGTTCCCGATAGAGTGCGCTGTCGGCACGCGACTGGTGAGATTGCACTATGCGGCGTTGATCCCTTGCCAGATATCCAGGAGACGCTGCGCTTGCGTTCGGCCGTCGCATAGTTCGGCAATCCTTTCGGTCGCAGTTTTGCTCATCTTTTCGAAAGCAGGTCTATCGTCTGCGAGCCGCGCGAGTTCGGACGCAAGCGTGTCCGCATCCCAGGTGGATTGAAGTATGCCGGTTACGCCCGTTTCCACAAAGCGATCGTAGCGACCGACACTGAATGCCGGTTTTCCGGCAGCGAGTGCTTCCAGGATATCGCGGCCCCAGGGATTGTTTTCGCGCGTCGGCTTGATCAAGCCGTCGATCGATTTCAGAAGCCGTTCGGGTTCGGAAATATGGCCCAGGAATTCGATCGAACCGCTCACGCCGCGGTGGTCGGCATAGTCCGCCAAACTCAATCCGGCGCGGCCGAACTCTCCCAGCGCGCCGGGTAAAGATTTTGTCAGGCTGGTATCGCCCGCCACCACGAAGCCGATGTCCGTGCGCCCTCTGCTTTTCAGCGCTTCCGCAAGTTCGATGATCCGATCGAGCCCTCGATACCATGAGTAATTCGAAAGGCAACCGATCAGAAGCTTCTTACCGGTTAAAAATTCTTCGTTCAGCGGCCAGGGATCGATGGTATCGAGATTCGCCTCGGCGACATTGTAGAGGACATGTCCCGACGTTTTTTCTCCGCAGTGCCGTTCAAAGGTCTCTTGTTCGTTTTCCGTGATGAACAAGAGCCCGTCTACCGAGTCGTTGACAATTCGGCACTGCCAGCGCGCGAAACCGCTGTCCCACAAGTTGGTTCGGATATGCATTGTTGCGGGCTTCGGTTTTCGAGATTTCATGTCGCGTGCCAGCCAGAACAGCGCTTCGTGATTGAAGTGGACGAGATCGAACGTGTCGAGTGCGTCGTAAAACGTTTCGCGGAAGGATTTCGAGGCCAGCCATTCCCTTATGAAAAGGCTGTACACGATCACGTTGCGGGAAAACCGGGGCAGCGAAGAAACCTTCGGCATGTTCGGTGCCGCCTGTGCCGGAATCGATTCTTTGGCGTAAAGATCCTGAATGGGACCGGCCTTTTTTGACCACACCGTTGTCTGCACATGCTCCCGGGGGAGATGCTTCAGGATGTAGTAGAGGCTTCGGGAGGAGCCTCCGAAGCCGCCTTCAATGTCGAGACAAAGGGCACGCATGGTTGGGCACTACACCGGGGCAGCGGGCGCATTCGCTTGCCAGGCGTCCGGGCTGCCTTCAGAAACGCTGCCAAAAAAGATGTCGTGCCACGTCTGAATTTGCGTGATCGAGAAGATCAAGTTGAGGTTCTGACCGGACCATTTTTCCTGGCCTTCCGGCATTGCGAGCTTTGACCGCAGCAGGTCGACATCCATGAACTCGGACAGTAGGTCGAAATCCAACTTGTCGACATAGCCGCGCCACCATTGCGGATCGGAACACCAGTCGCCGAACGGTGCGGAGAAGCCGATCTTTTTGCGATAGGCAAACTCCCGGTCCGTGAAGCTGGCGAGCATCCGCTTCATAGCTGCCTTGCCTTGCTTGCCGTCATGAACTTCGTCATCCGGCATGGCGAAGCGTGACCGAATGAGATGATCGGTACAGAAGGGCGGGCGCCCTTCGATAGAGTTGGACATGAACATTCTGTCATGTCGGGCAAGCAGGCCATGCAACACGGTTTCGATCGTTGCAACGGACGCCTTCTGCCGCACACTCATGCCTTGAAGGCGTGGCTGGCTCAGCAAATCCCAGCGCTTCGCCAGCGCCTCTTCTATGCCTGCGGCGCCGACTAAGGGTTCCAGTGATTCGCGCTGGATAAAGAACTTAAACAATCCCTCCGGTGTGAGGTTGAAGTTCCAGTAGGGGAAATAGCCAAGAAAAATATCGTCGGCGCCTTCGCCCGTGATTAGCACGGTTGCCGTCTCTTTCACCTCGCGCGACAGCAGCATGTAGAGCGCGCTTGAAGGGCCATACAGGGGCTGCTCGTGATACCAAATCGCTTCGGCCAGCGCGGGCCTGACCTTGTCTGCTGAAAACGTCCAATTGTGGTTTTTCAGGGAACAAAGTTCTGCAATTCTTTTGATGTATTTTTCTTCGCTGCGGGGCAGATAGTATTTGGCGGTGCTGTCGTCGAAGAGAACGGAGTAGGTCGGATAGTCGTGAATATCCAAATTACGGCCGCTTAAAATGCAAGCGAGGCTCGAGTCGACACCGCCTGAAAGCTGGACGCCGGCAGTCCGGTCCGCATCCCAGCAACGCTTTAGCGACAGTGTCAGCGCGTCTTCGAAATCGAGCGCGTCGGGGTGGTCGACGACCGTGCTGTCAATCTGCCAATAGGCGCGCTGCGCGACGCTTTTGCCGCCGGTAAGATCGGCGCTCAAAATGTGACCTGGACGAAGAACCGCAATGTCGCGGAAAAATGTATCCGGCGGCATTACGAATTGAAACGCCAGAAACTCGGAGATTACGTCCCGGTTGACCGCTTTTTGGATATCCGGGTGTGCTAGCAACGGCTTGATTTCAGACGAGAAAGCCAGCAATCGCGGCCCATGGTGGAAATAGAGCGGTTTGATACCAAGCTTGTCGCGCGCGACTACGAGTTTCGCATTTTGTCGATCCAGTACGGCTATACCGAACATGCCGTCCAAACGTGTGAAAACGTCCTCACCCCATTCCAAGTAACCCGCGGCGACGACTTCTGTGTCACCTGTTGTCGTGAAGCGGTGTCCTTTGGCTGTCAGTTCGTCGCGCAGTTGCCGGTAGTTGAATATCGCGCCATTGAAAACGAGGGCGATCTTTCCGTCTGATGTTTGGAAGGGTTGATCCGCCGCACTCGAAAGGTCGTGAATTTTCAGCCGCCGGGCGCCGAGCGCCGTCCTGCCTTCGATCAGCGTTCCACCGGAATCTGGACCGCGGTGAAAAAGCAAGGAGTCACAGCGTTCGAGCCAGGCACTTTGCCGGTCACGAAATGTCTGGTCATCTCCACCGTCCAGCGAAACGGCACCAACAATGCCGCACATTTAATTCGAAACCTCGTCCGCGGACGACAGGCGTGCTGGAACACCCATAACGGTGGCATTGGAAGGAACGTCCTTCACGACGACGGCTCCCATCCCGACCGTGCTATCCGCGCCGACGCAGAGGCCTTGGCGGATCGCGGCGCTTTGTGCGATCCAGCAGCGCGGTCCAATTTTGACGCGCGCCGAAATGTCCGTCGCGGCACAAATCGTCGTGCCCTTGCCGATTTCGACGGTGTTGCCGATATGGGCCTGATTGCAGATGCGGACATTGTCCTCAATCACGGTGTTGCCAGCGGTTCCCCGCGCAATCGAACAGTTGTGAAAAATATCGACATCGGTTCCGATTTCGACCCCTCCGGTCGAGGGAAAGAGAAACGCTTCGCCGCTGTCGGACGCGCCGAACGAAAACGGATCATATCCGATTCGAGTTCCGCCTCGAACGATGCTGTTGCGGCCGATGGTTACCTTGTTGGAAAGTTGCACATGTGGTTCCAGTGTTACGCCTTCGCAAAGTTCAATTTCGCCATCCAGCACGCAATAGGGGCCAATGGAGACGTTTGCGCCGATCCGTACATCGGGCCCGATTACGGCGCTTTCATGCACGCTTGGATTTCGGCTTGGCGCCATCAATTTAGATACGGCCTTACAGAAAGCGAACTTTGGCTCCTGATGCTCGACGACGCTGTAACCCGCTTCCCGCAAGCTTCTCGTGAGACCGGAAGGGGCGATAATCAGACAAGCGGGGAATGCGTTCAGCGGCTTTTCCGGTAGGCGTGCCAGGAAGGAAATGCTGCCGTCCGCATGATGCCCAAAGGACGCCGGCCGGTTCACCGTAATTTCAGGACCGACTAGCTTCGATCTGAAAAGCTGCGCAACGGCCGAGCCGTTTGTTTCCTGCCAGGACATGAGGGGACCGCTCCTTCGGGTTCGAGGCTGAAGCCAGACCGACTCGATAAAAGTTCCCCAATGGTATCACCGGTCCTGCGTTGAGGTCACTTGCCGGTGTTCGCGGATCGTAATCGAGACAACAAATTCGGCGATACCCGTTTCACAATCCCCAAAACAGAAAATCTGTTTGGCGCGACTCCTGAAACGGCGGCCAGGAGTGGAATGACGTGGTCGCTGGACCGCTCGTAGCGATCCTGCGACCACGCATTACTCTAATCCGCGGCGTCGACTTTACCGGCCTCGATTTTGTCCGCGTCCTGATAGATCTCCGCGC
>CAJWOT010000341.1 GCA_913044215.1 uncultured Rhodospirillaceae bacterium
GGCGAGTTCGTAAGCTTGCTGCATTAAGCCAAGAAATGTTGCCGTGAACGTTAGCGGCCCGTGCACTTGGACCTGGAAGAGCCGGCCGAACCCTCCAGGAGGTAATATCTCAGCATCGTCGCGAACAAAAACGTCACTAAGCACCATGTTACGACTAACCGTGCCGCGCATTCCGATAGGATTCCAATCTCCATCAAATGTGACGCCAGGGGCATTTCGCTGTACCTTCAAATACAGCGTTCGATCAATCCACGGGGCGTCAAAGTTGCCTAATATGCAAGGTGTGGAAAAATAGTCGGCGGCGTCCGACAATGACACGAAGAATTTTCTGCCATTGATCGTGTAGCCACCGTCGACTTTTTCCGCTGTCGTTCCAAACCGGCGTCCTCCCTGCGGTAACGATGAGTCTGTTTCACCCTCTTCCACCGGCTCACTATGCGGTTGCCCGTAGAAGACGCCTTTCTCGATAACTTCTGCAAAATTCTCCGACCTCAGCCTTTCATGTCTCTTCCGTTGTTCGGACGTCATCTCAAGAGGTTCGGAAAGCTCTCCCATCATCAACATGGTCAGGCAATGCATGTTGAAGCAAAGCGCTGTGGAGCCGTTACCCTTCGCATTTTCCGATGAGACAAGACAGTAAGTCTCCAAGTCGGCACCGAAACCGCCGAAGCGTTCAGGTACGCAAAGACCTAAAAATCCGGCGTTTCTCAAATAATTAAAATCGTCGAACGGAAACGTGGCGTCACGATCCGATTTGGCAGCGCGTTTCGACAACCGCGTCTCGGTGAGTTCACGCGCCTGTTCCATCAGCACTCGCTGGCGCTTTGAAGGTTGTAAATCCATGCCCTCAATCTTGGTAACTTGTAATTCACCATTACTATATTTCTTCACCATTTATGAATTGCAAATTGGTTGGTCCCCCAAACCCGACTACATATCTTCGGTTCAGGGATTGAACCGGACTGGATTCCGAGAGATGGCAAGAAAAGGTGTCCAGTCCGTCGAGACTGCGTTTCCGAACCTGGATTGCCTGGAGCGGGCTAATGGTCCGATGCCGCTCTCAGATCTTGCGGCCTGCGCGAACATCAGCAACTCTAAGGCCCGAAACTATCTGGTAAGCCTCATTGCGACCGACCAAGTCCGACAGGAACCCGTATCTGGCTATTACGAGATGGGGCCCAGTACGCTGAGGCATGGCATTACGGCTCTCGGCCGTATTGATGCAATCGGATATTGTCTCGACGACATGGCACGTCTTCAACATCAGACGCAAGAAACGCTTTTCATCACGATATGGGGCAACAAGGGTCCGACAATAATCCGATGGTTTGAGGGTAGAAGGCCCGTAACTGTTGAACTACGAACGGGCTCGGTATTACCGATCCTGTCAACGGCAACTGGTCGGGTGTTTCTTGCCTATATGCCGCCTTCCCTCACGGAATCCTTGGTGAAAGCGGAACTGGCGGAAGCCGAAGAACGCGGCAAAACTTACGGTGTCCAGGCCTTAAAATCGCACGTGTTAAAACACCAGGTGGCAAAAGCTGACGGCGAATCCTTGCCAGGCATTTCTGCTCTCGCCGTCCCGATCATTGATTTTGAAAAACGTGTCAGGATTGTTGTGAGTGCTATCGGCAGAAGGCGAGTATTCGACGCGAGTTTCAACAGCGAAACTGCTGCGGCCTTAAAGACATTGCGGAGAGCATTTCGCAGCGGCTCGGCAGCACGCAGAGAATTCAACAACGCCAAGCGCGTTCATATCAATCCATCGATTGAAACGCGCATTCAATAATGCGGCGGCGGCGGTTCCGGCGACTCGTCGGATTCCGCTGCCTGTTCGATCGTCTGGACCTTCGCCTCCAGCCGCGCCATCTTTTCGGTCAGCGCCTTGATCTCGTTCCACTGTTCCAGGATCACCTGATTCAGATCGTCTATTGTGCTGTCCTGGTGCGCGATATGCGCTTCCAGATCGTCGAGGCGCTGCGTCGCATTCTGTTCATCACTCATGCCCCACCCTTGCATAAACCGGCCCTCGGGGAAATCATTGGCGGTACATTGAGATGGGGGGTCGCATGCAACCGGATTATATCGTCGTCGGCGCCGGATCGGCGGGCTGCGCCGTCGCCTGCCGCCTGGTCGAGGGCGGCGCCACGGTCGCCCTGCTGGAGGCGGGACCGAAGGACACGAGTTGGCGCATCCACGTGCCGGCCGCGCTGCGCCCCCTGTTAAAGGATCCCAAGGTCAACTGGAACTACCAGGCGGAACCCGTGGCGAGCACGGCGGGCCGACCGATCGCCCTACCGCGCGGCATGGTGCTGGGCGGGTCGAGCTCGATCAACGGTATGCTCTATGTGCGCGGCAACGCCGCCGACTTTAACGGCTGGGCGCAGCGCGGCTGCACCGGGTGGAGCTATGATGACGTGCTGCCCCTGTTCCGGAAATCCGAGACCTACAAGCAGGGGGGCGACGAGGGCTATCGCGGCAACAGCGGGCCGCTGCAGGTCGAGGATTACCGCACCATCCTGCCCCTCACCCATAAATTCGTGGAGGCCGCGCAGCAGGCCGGCTTCCCGTTGACCCCGGACTATAATGGCGGCCAGCAGGAAGGGGTCGGCTATTCGCAGATGACGCGGCGCGGCCGCCTCCGCGGCTCCACGGCGCAGACCTATCTCCGCGCGGTGCGCGACAATCCCAAACTCCAGATCATCACCGGCGCCAAGGCCGGTCCGCTGCTCTTCGAGGGCCGAAAATGTGTCGGCATCACCTATCGCCAAGACGGGCAGGACAAAGAACTCCGGCCCGGCCGCGAAATCGTGCTGTGCGGCGGTGCCTACAACTCGCCGCAACTGCTGCAAATCTCCGGCATCGGCCCGGCGGCGCATCTGCAATCGATCGGGGTCGAGGTGCGCCACGACCTGCCGGGGGTCGGATCCAACCTCGCCGATCATTTCGGCGCGCGGCTGAAGCACCGGGTGCGCGGCATCACCATGAACCAGCTCTCGCGTTTCCCGCATGTGGTGCCGGAGATCGCCAAATTCTTCCTGTTCGGCAATGGCGCGCTGACCTTTGGCGTCACCAGCGCCATCGTCTTCTGCCGTAGCCGCGAGGGGCTGGCGAGCCCCGACCTGCAGCTCTCCTTCACCCCGGCAACCCCGGTCGATATGGGCCAGGGCGACCTGGAAAAGGAGCCCGGCATCCAGGTGACCGCCATCCCGGTGCGGGCGGAAAGCCGCGGCACGGTTATGGCGCGCAGCGCCAGCCCGGACGATGCTCCGGCGATCTCTCCGAACTATCTGGGCGACGAAAACGATGTAAATGTGCTGGTCTCCGGCGTCGAGATCACGCGGCGCATCCTGGCGCAACCGGCGATGGCGGCGGTCAGCCTGGGCGAATACATGCCAGGGCCGGAAGTGACCAGCCGCGACGAGATCATGCAGTTCACACGAGAGACCGGTGGCACGATCCATCACCCGGTCGGCACCTGCAAGATGGGCGACGATCCTGCCGCCGTTGTCGATCCGCGGCTGAAGGTGCACGGGTTCGAGGGTCTGCGCGTGGCCGACGCCTCGATCATGCCGACTCTGACCACCGGCAACACCAACGCGCCGACCATCATGATCGGCGAGAAATGCGCCGCGATGATCCTGGAGGACCAGGCGGCCGGCTGATAGGAGACCCCTCGCGATGAAGATCGAACCGTTAAGCGATGTGTTGGGCGCCGCGGTCAGCAGCATCGATCTGGGCCGTCCCGTTGCCCCCGAAGACGCAAAGGCGTTGCACGACGCGCTGGCCGACCACCTCGTCCTCTGCATCCGCGGTCAGAACCTCGAACCGCCCGTTTTTGCCGAAGCGGCCCGCCTGTTCGGACCGCCGAAGAAATACACGACGCGCCGCGACCGGCTCAACGACGCGCCGGAGGTCTCCATCGTGTCCAACCGGCCACCCTCGCTGGAGGGCAAGCCGCTGGTACAGGCGAAACATTGGCACACGGATGACAGCTATCTCGCCAAGCCGGCAACCCTCACCCTGCTGCTCGCCAAGACCCTGCCCGATAGCGGTGGTGATACGGAATTCATTAATTGTTACGATGTATTGGAGGCCTTACCTGAGGCGATGCGTGAACCGATCGAAGGGCTGCGCGCCGTACACAAATATCGCAGCCGCCGCAACCAATCCTGGGTCGCCAAACGCTCCGCCGAAGAACTGGCGGAAACGCCGCCGGTTGACCATCCGCTGATCCGCACCCACCCGAAAAGCGGCCGGCAATCTCTCTACATCAACCCCAACCGCATCGACCATATCGTCGGCTGGAACGAGGCGGAGAGCGACGCGCTGCTCGACGAACTCTACGACTTCGCCTTCCAGCCGCGCTTCCAGTACCGGCACCGCTACGAGGCGGGCGACCT
>CAJWOT010000342.1 GCA_913044215.1 uncultured Rhodospirillaceae bacterium
ACATCCCGAGCATCATGATCGGCGAGAAATGCGCCGCGATGGTGCTGGAGGATGCCGGTGCTTGATCTGTAAAAGGGCTATGGGTGGGAGACCCTAGAGCGGATCGGGGTTTGTTGGAATCGCTTTCGGCGACCCAAAAACCGCGTGAATCCGCTCTGCTGATCTTATGCACATACATCGGCCCCGGCGCCTCATGCAGCGCTTCGTAGTGGACCAGCGAGGGTTCGGCGGGGAGCGGGCAGCCGCCTAGCGTTTTCTTACGAACAGGAAGTCGCCACCTTCATGCCCAGCCTTGCGGATATCGGAATATTCGGGCGTTTGATCGGCGTTGAGAACAACGTTATGGCGCACAGATTCGAACAGTTTGCTGCCGTCCAGGACGCCCTCGTTCCCCCGTAGCGCCTTCAGGAACTGCGCCGCGAAGACAGAATGATTGCCGGCGCCTGAATCAGCCACCGGCTCCAGTCCGCCGGACGCCAGCACGACCCGCGCCCGTTTTTCCGCCATCCTTTCCAGATAGGCGCGGTTGCGCTGCGGAACCTTGATCGACCGGGTCAAGGTCCCGGAATAACAGCTGTCGGCGACGACCATCACATGTTTCGCGAGCAGCGCCTGCAAGGCATTGGTGAGCGTGGTGTTGGATATCCAGCGCGACCGACGGTCCGCCTTGGCGTTGACCGGCATCCAGAACCCCGCACCAGTCTGCTGATCGAGCCAGCCATGACCCGCATAGTAGATCAGCAGGTTGTCCTCTTCGTCGAGCTCGCCGCGGAGATCGTCCAGCGCGTCGATGATATCGGCGCGCGACGGATTCTTCAGCAGGGTCACCTTGTAGTCGTACAACTCTTCAAGCGTCTTCGCGACGGTCTCAGCATCGGTGATCGCCGTCTTCAATTTCGGCAGCGAAGCGTAATCATTGATGCCGATGACTAGCGCGTGATAGTTGCCATAGGCGATATCGGGAACGTCGCGCGTGCGCGTTACAGTGATGGCATGTTCGGTCTTGTTGCCCTGCGCATCGAAGGCGGTGATACGCATCGTGTTGCGGCCTGGCGCGACCGCCGCGTCGGTCGAAAACCGGCCGTCGCGTGTTTCGATCCGCCTTCCGTTCAATTCGACCCGGACCAGACTGACATTGTCTTTAGCAACGCCTTGAATGGTGATGCGCGCCGCACGCGTCTCAAGCTGCGACGCTGCCTGAATGGTCGGCGGGATCATATCATTGCCGCCCTGCGCCGGTTGCCGCGCCGTCTGTACCCGCTGCTGTCGCAAGCGCTCCAATTCCAGCTGGAGCTGCAGCTGCTTGATCTTCGCTTCCGCGGCCAGCCGTTCTTGTTCGAGCTGCTGTTGCCGCGTTGTCGCTTTCTGCGTTTCATGTGCCTTGCGTGCCCGTTCATCCGCGGCCCGTTGCGCTTCCTCTTCCTGTCTTTGACGGTCCGCCGCCTCCTGCCGTGCCCGCGCTTCGGCTTCTTGCCTTTGGCGCGCTTCCGCCTCCCGCTGCTGGCGTTCAAGAGCCAGCCGCCGCCAGTAACTCGTTCCTATTGAGGAAGGCGCAGCCCGCGCTTCGGCTTCTTGCCTTTGGCGCGCTTCCGCCTCCCGCTGCTGGCGTTCAAGAGCCAGCCACCGCTTCTCGGCTGCGGCCGCTTGGCTGGTATCTTCGGCCAGTTTCGGCGGCGCCTTCCGGACGAAGGGTCTCTCTTGGGCAGGTCCGGCGTTCAGGCGCGCAATCGCGTCAAAGGCCCCGGCCATGAGAACGAACTGCGTCTTGCCGAGGCTGTAAAAATCTCCGGCGATCTTGGCCTGCACCGCATCAACGAGCACAGTAAAGCAGCCCTCGAACATAAAGTTTTCGTCAAACAGTGACGCGGCAGCACTGGACTCGATCGCCACACATTGCTGGTCGCCCTTCACATCCCAGGACCCCTGGGCTTCGGCCCCGTCCGTGAACGCTTCCCAGCTGCCGTCCCCGCTAAAGGTGATCACCCAATCTTCGGTTTCCGCGCCCGTACCTTCGGAGGGGAAGGCGGCCTCCTCCAGCCCGCCGAAGAGGCGCTGTATTTCCGGCCCTGTCAGCGTCCGGTAGCTGTCAGCGCGCGCCGTCTGCATGTCCAGGCCGCCGGCCGACAGCGCGGCCAGGCAGGCGAGCCCCCAGACCTTTCGTCTGCAGGCCCCGAAACTCTTAGACAGCGACGCAATGGTGAACATGGTGCGGACTCTTGCTTGTGAGTGCCAAACCATACCATTTAAACTGAAATTTGGTAAGCGGCCGCCCTGCCAACGATCCGATTGAACGGGCCGGGAGGCCCATCACGTGAAGTGCGGCATCACCTCTTCAGCGAACATATGCATGCAGCGTTGCATCTTGCCGGAGTCGAGGCCGGCCTTGCCGAAATTGCAGCGGATCGAGTTGATACCCAGCCCGCGCAGCACCTCGATGCGCTCTCCCACCACTTCGGGCGTGCCGACCAGGGGCAGGATGCCGATCTCCTTGGCTTTCTCGCCACCGACGACGCGGTCCTTGTCGCGATGGGTCCAACGTTTGTAGCCGTCCGGGATGGCCCCGGAGGCGCTCTTCGGATTGCCGATACGGTGGAACTCTGCGTTGATCACGTCCTCCAGCCCGGCGATGTCGCGCTCCGCTTCCTCCATCGTCGGCGCCACATAGACGTCCTGCGCCACGCCGAGATCGATATGCTCATGCGGGTGGCCGTAATGCTCCATGCGTTCGTGCCACATCTCCAGTACCTGCGGCACCTGGCCCATGACGGCGGTCGGCCCGCCGACCATGATCGGCATCGCCTTCGACGCCGCGTAGTCTACGCTTTCCGGGCTGGTGCTGACGGCGATATGCATCGGGATTGGCTTCTGCACCGGTTTCGGCAGCACGTTCAAATCCGCAACATCGATGAAGTCGCCCTTGAAGGTGAGCGGTTCGTCCTTCCAGCAGCCATAGATGACGTCGACATATTCACGGAAACGGGCGCGGGCCTCGGTGATGTCCGTGTTCATGCCATCGAACTCCAGCGCCTGATAGCCGGCGCCGACGCCCAGGGTCAGCCTGCCGCCCGACAGGACGTCGACCATCGCCGCCTCTTCCGCCGTCTGGATCGGATTACGCCAGGGCAGGACGACGATGGCGGTCCCGATGCGCGCGTTCTTGGTCCGCGCCGCGACATTGCCCAACATGGAGAAGATGCCCGAGACCAGCCCATGCCGGGAGAAATGATGCTCGCCGATCCAGATCTCGTCGATGCCGAGCGTATCGCCCAGCTCGATCTTCGCCATGACGGCCTCGATGCTTTGTTCGGGCGTCATCGTCTGATGCCAGCGGATGATCTCGAATTGGCCGAATTTCATGAAACTCTCCTGCCTGAGTTTACTCACGCCTAGCGAATGCCGCCGGACACTTTGATCGTATCTGCCGTCAGATAGGACGCCGCATCGGAGCACGCGAACAGCACCGTCTCGGCGATCTCGTCGGGTTCCGCCATGCGTTCGATGGGAATCAATGCCGCGTAATTGTCCAGAACCTCCTGCGGCGTGGTGTCGTGGAACGGCGAGTCGACAACGCCCGGCGAGATTGAAAGACAGCGAATATTGCGGCTGGCGAATTCACGCCCGATCCCCATGGTCATGGTGTTCACCGCCCCCTTGGAAGAGGCGTAGTGCACGGAATTGCCGGCCCCACCGACCCACGCCGCGACACTCGCGATATTCACGATGACGCCGCTTCCCGTCTCCAGCATGTGCGGGATGATCGCCTGGCAGCCATTGAAGGTGCCCCGAACATTCAGCGCGTAGGTCCGCTCCCAGAGTTCCTCGTCGATCTCCAGGAACGGCCGGCGCGCCAACGCTGCCCCGGCGGAATTCAACACGAAATGCACCTGCCCGAAATCTGCGATCGCCTGTTCGACCGCGGCATCCACTTCGGCGCGCATGGTGACGTCGCTCTTCGCAAATGTCGCTTTGGCGCCGATCTGGATGACCTCGTTGGCGGTCCTCTCCGCGGCAGCCGCATCGATGTCCGTGGAAACCACGTTGGCGCCTTCGCGGGCGAAGACCAGGGCCGTGGCGCGGCCGATCCCGCTGCCGGCGCCGGTGATCAGAATCGTCTTGCCCACGAAATAATCCGGCGTTTTCGCCATTGCGTTTTCCCTTTTCGCATTGCTCCCAACCAGAGCCTATGGAAACACAATCCTCAGGGCTAATCCAACGCAGCAACCGAGGCCGTGCATCCGCAAGGGCGCGGCTTTGTGAATTTGATCGCTGACGAAGCTCGCTGTTCATGTTACGCAGCGCGATGCCCCGCGAAAATGCCGCATCTCTTCACGCCGAAGCCTGGGCGAAGATTTACGAACGCATCGACCGGCAACTCGCCCCGCT
>CAJWOT010000343.1 GCA_913044215.1 uncultured Rhodospirillaceae bacterium
TGTTTGTGGGCCACCCTGGACTTCGCCGAAGCCGGTTACTCCTTCGTCCGTTTGAACTTCGAATAACGTCAGTGTCGCGTCTTTCCCGATTTCATGTGCGGTCCAACTTGGTTGTTGAAGCGAGACCTTTATCGGATGAACTTTGATTTGAGTAATCTTCATGGTGAGTATTTGGCGGTTTTAGTTGGCGCTATAATTCTTGAACATTGGCAGACGATATGATGCGGGAATTGCCGGTTCAATCTCTCATGGTAGGTTTATAATTTTTCTCGTTTAGCGTTAAGTTTCATTGTGGCACGGGAATTCCTTTAAACCGACATCATCAGGACAGTGCGACATATTATCCAAACGCTTCAGTTCTAATTAACAAAATACAAATATTCTGCTTTATACTGCCGAGATCTCTTCTTGTTTATAATTTCGAAAAGGATATGGGTAGAATGGCGATAGATGAGAGTGGCCTGACAAAGGGCCAAGTCCGAAAGCTGAACGCGCTTCGTAAATCCGTTGGCGACGATTTGGCGCAAGGTGTTTTCGAGAAATGGCTGAAACGTCAGTCGAAAGCAGCGAGCGTTGAGAAGAGCGATCCGGTGGCCGAAAAGCTTGCTGCGGCGCTGGCAAAGTTGGAGAACGATCCAGCGTTTCGCCTTGGAAATCAGGGTTATACGGTACGCCGGGCGCGCGGTAAGGGCGCTTCCGGTTTCATCGTCACGAAGAACGACAGGTCCGGATAGGGGCCTTTTCTATACGGGTCGACATTTGAGTGGCACATCGGATTTGTACGCATACTTACCAGCCTGGTAGGGATGAAACGATTACTGGTTGCCGTCGATGAAATCGATTTGGACCTTCTGGCACGCTTCTCTTCCGTAAGAGAATTCGTCAGAAATCATGTAAAAGCCCGGGCGGCTGAAGCCGAGAGTAGAAGGGCGATCGTTCAATTGATAAAAGACGGTGTCGACCCGAAAATCACGGCGTATCTCTTTATGAGGGTGATTTGAGAGGATTTTCTCCTTGATGGAGAATATCACGCTCAGGCCAGAAAACTGACCTTTGACGGGGAACATTTTCTGGCCATTTATAACAATATTGTTCGCGAGCTGCGGGTTTTGAACTGGTATAGCGCCATGCAAGCGGATGTACATTTCCAAGCGATACGTAACGGGATCGCTGCAACGGATTCCGCTTAGCAAACATTTTAAGTGTCTCTATTTTAAATCCGTTGAGAAAAGTTTCGACGGGTGAGGTTATGTGCGGGGAAAACGCGCCGTCCACGTTCTGCAATCAATGAGAACATTGTGCCGACGCTGCCGAAATTAGGCACCGAGGTTTGGTCGAAAATTATACTGAAGTATGGCAGCGGTGGTACCGGGATACTCTTGACTGATTGTAACGGACCGCTATTTACGGGTGAGGCGGAAACGCTGATTGTTTCGTTTCTCTAAATCCTGCAAGCGATGAGAGCGTGACCGATGGACCAAATCTATCTCGACTACAATGCCAGTACACCGATCGCTCCTGCGGTCGCTGAGGTGATGCGCTCCGCTTTGACCGAGGGCTACGGTAACCCGTCGAGTTTGCACTGGGCCGGGACGCCGGCGCGCACGCTGGTCGAGAAATCGCGTGGGCAAGTGGCGGCACTACTGGGATGCGACCCCGATGAAATCGTTTTCACGAGCGGTGGAAGCGAAGCCAACAACATGGCACTCAAGGGGACATACTTCGCCAGTGATAGAACGCAACGGCAGATCATCACAACGACCGTCGAACATCCGGCTATCGTGGAACCCTGCCGGTTTCTGGAACGCCTCGGCGCGGAGATCATCTGGCTGCCCGTCGACCGGTTCGGGCGAGTCGACCCGGAGGATCTGCGGCGGGCGATCACGGATGACACGGTCCTGATCAGCATCATGCAGGCCAACAATGAAGTCGGCACGACTCAGCCGATCCAGGAGTGCGCCGCGATTGCCCGGACGCACGGTATTCCGTTCCATACGGATGCTGCACAGTCGGTCGGGAAGATCGACACGAAGGTCGATACGCTGGGTGTCGATATGCTGTCGATCGCCGGTCACAAAATATATGCCCCGAAAGGTGTTGGTGCGCTTTATATCCGGCGCGGAACCCGACTCGAACCCTTCATGCACGGCGCGGGGCACGAAAGCGGCCGCCGCGCGGGGACCGAAAGCGCGATGCTGGATGCGGCGCTGGGCACCGCCTGCGAACTGGTCTCCGATCTGGCGGCGATGGATGGCGTCCGGAGCTTGCGGGACCGGTTTTGGGAGACCTTACAGGGACGTTTTGGAAACCGGGTCGCCCTGAACGGCCATCCGAAATTGCGTCTCCCGAACACGCTGAATGTCTCTTTCGTCGGTCAGGACGGGTCGTCGCTGCTTGCCGGCCTGAATGGCGTCGCCGCCTCGACGGGGTCCGCGTGCCATGAAGACAGCGTCGAGCTGTCGCCCGTCTTGGAAGCGATGCGCGTATCGGACGAAGTCGGCATGGGCGCGATACGGTTCAGCCTTGGGCGGGATACGACAGGAGACGAGATCGACGCCGTCGTGGCCTTGCTGGCCCAGCAACTCGGCTGAAGGGAACGACGGATTTCCGGATCACTCGTAGATCACATGCGGCAAGAAGCGTGAGCTATCCTTCGTGATCGGGCTGTCGTCTTCGCGGATGCATAGGCCGCAGGGTTGGCTTGCGACGAGCCAAGAGCCAATCACCGTGTGATTGCCTTCAAAGACGGGCAGGGGGTGCAACGCCTGCACGATGCTGCCCTCCGCGCCATAGGGGCCGTCGACCGCAAGCGGCGGTTCGCCGGGACGGACCATTTCCACATTGGCACCTTCGCGCGAGAAGATCGGTTTGCGGACATAGCCGTCTTCCAATTCGGCGGCGCGCGGATCGTCCGCGAAATAGGCCGGCAACAGATTGGGATGGCCTTCGAACATTTCCCACAGCAACGGCAGCAGCCCTTTATTTGAGAGCACCGATTTCCAGGCCGGTTCGATGAAAGTGACGCCACTGTCTGGGATCGATTGGCCGAAATCGTCGGTCATCATCCATTCCCACGGATACAGCTTGAACAGCGTGGCGATGCCCATATCGTCCAGGTCGGTGAAATGGCCGTTCGGGTCGATGCCGATATCTTCGATGTAGAGGAAGGCGGTTTCCAGACCGCCCTGGACCGCACATTCCTCGACATAGCGCACCGTGCCTTCGTCTTCGTCGCTGTCCTTGCAGGAGGCGAGGTGAAGGCAGCCGGCGATGCCGAAGTTCGCGAACGCGTCGATCATGCGTTCATGGATCGAGTTGAATTGATCACAGCCGGCAGGGATGATCTCCCGCTCCAGCGCCTGTTCCAGCCACAACCATTGGAAGGCCGAACTTTCGTATAGGGCGGTCGGTGTGTCGGCGTTGTATTCGAGCAGCTTCGCCGGCTCGGTCCCGCCATAGGACAGGTCCATCCGGCCATACAGGTTTCGTTCTTGGTTTAGCCAGCTTGCGCGGACGTATTCCCAGAATCGTTCCGGGATCGCCAGCTTCGTCAAAATTTCTTCGCTTTCGACGGCTCGAGCGACGACCTGAAAGCAGAGCTGTTCAAGCTCGCCGGTCGGGTCTTCGATATCGTCCTCGATTTGCCGCAAGGTAAAGCGATAGCAAGCCGATTCATCCCAGTAGGGCTCGCCATACATGGTGTGGAAATTGAAGCCGAGCGTCTCGGCCTGGGACTTCCAATCGTCCCGTTCTTCTACCGCGATCCGTTGCACGGGCGCTTAGCCGCCGAAGCTGCGGACCCTTCCCGCGCTTCGGGCTGCGGTGGCGCCGAAGCCGCCGCGACGTACGGTGCTGGTTTTGGTGCTCGGTGGCTTGGTGACACTGGCCGGCGCTTTCGTCAGCCCGGTCTTGTTGCCGACTTTCTGATTGTCGGCCGTCCGGAAACTGCCTGGATTGTCTTTGGATCGATAGACAGGTTGTGACGCGACCCGGGACGGCCCCGCGAGCATACTGCCCATCATGTAGCCCATCATAAGCGGCATGAAGACCGAGCCACCGCTCGTTGTTTGCTGCGGGGCGATTTCGCATTGCTCGGCGCCGAAATCCGCTTCGCAGTCCGCAACGGAGGTATATTTCGGCGCTGCCCGGATATGTTCCTTCTGCGCCGCTTGCATGTTGGCTTCGCACGCTTCTTGGCTGAAACCATCCTGATTGACGCATTGTTCGAGCGTTTCGAAGATCGCGACATCTTCGGTGTTGTCGCAGGCGCTCAATGTCAGCACGCTGGCGCTCATCAAAGCCAATTTCAGGGACCGGGACCGTTTCATGAGATCAATTTCTCGCAGTTCAGCAATGCCGGGAGTTTAGGTAACGTTGG
>CAJWOT010000344.1 GCA_913044215.1 uncultured Rhodospirillaceae bacterium
GTGACCGCTTCGCGCCCGTCGATGATGCGGTGATCATAGGAAAGCGCGAGATACATCATGTCGCAGACCTTGATCTCGTCGCCGACCACCATCGGCCGCTTCTGGATCTTATGCATGCCGAGGATGCCGGACTGCGGCGGGTTGAGGATCGGCATCGACATCAGCGACCCGAACACGCCGCCATTGGATATCGTGAAGGTGCCGCCGGTCATCTCGGCGATGGTCAGCTTGCCGTCGCGGGCGCGGCGACCGAAATCAGCGATCGTGCCTTCGATCTCCGCGAAGCTCATCGCATCCGCATCGCGCAGCACCGGCACGACGAGGCCTTGCGGCGTGCCGACCGCGACGCCGATATCGTAGTAATTCTTATAGATCAGCTGGTCGCCGTAAATCTCCGCATTGACCGCCGGAATTTCCTTCAACGCGATGATCGCCGCCTTGACGAAGAAGGACAGGAAACCGAGGCGGACATTGTGCTTCTTCTCGAACTTGTCGCGATACTCCGCCCGCAGCTTGATCAGCGCGCCCATATCGACCTCATTGAAGGTCGACAGCATTGCAGCATTGTTCTGCGCTTCCTTCAGGCGCTGAGCGATGCGCTGACGCAGCCGGGACATACGGACGACTTCTTCGCCGCGCGGATCGGCGGCCCGCTCAGGCAGTTCGGAAGCCGGGGTAATCGCCGCCGGCGGTGCCGCCACAGGCGCCCCTGGTTTCGCCGGCGCAGCGGGCTTGCTCTCCAGATACGCGAGGACATCCGCCTTGACCAGCCGGCCTTTCGGCCCGGTTCCCGTGATCTGCCTGGGGTCGAGATTATGCTCCTCGACAAGCTTCCGTACGGCCGGGGACAGGGCAGGCACAGCGCCAGACGCGGCAGGTGCGGGCGCCGGAGCAGGCACCGGAGCCGGGGCAGCGGCCGGTTTCGGCGCTGGTGCCGGTTCCGGGGCAGCTTTCTCTTCCGCGGCCGGTTTCGCTTCCGCCTTTGGCGCGGCTTCACCTTCGGCGATGCTGCCAAGAATCGCGCCAACTTCAACATTGACGCCGTCTGCGGCAAGGATTTTCGTAAGCACGCCCGCCAATGGAGCCGGCACCTCGACCGTTACCTTGTCGGTCTCAAGCTCCAGGATCGGCTCGTCCGCATCGACGGAATCGCCGATTTTCTTGAACCATTGCGATACCGTGGCCTCGGTGATCGATTCACCGAGCGTCGGAACCGTAATCTCGATTGTCATCTATAGACCTTTCGATCCGCGTGTTGGCTATTGGGTTATTTGGCTTTGCGCTTGCGACTGGTGCGGCGCGCCTTCGGTTTCAACGGCAGGGTGAGCGCCTCATCGACGAGCTTCGCCTGTTCTTCCAGATGCCGCTGCATGATTCCCGTGGCAGGCGCCGCGGCATCGGGCCGGCCGACATAGCGCGGCCGGTCCGGCGACATGCCATGCTCGATCATGATCGCCTCGAGACGGCGGTCGATGAACGTCCAGGCGCCCATATTTTCCGGTTCTTCCTGGCACCACACCACTTCCGCCCGCTTGAAGCGCCCCAGCTCCTCGGTCAATGCCTTCCTTGGGAAGGGGTAGAGCTGCTCGACACGCATCAGATAGATGTCGTCGATGCCCCGCTTTTCGCGTTCTTGTAGTAGATCAAAATAGACCTTACCGGTGCACAGGACGACGCGGCGGATATCCTTGTCCGCCTTCAACTCGCCAGTGAGCTGCGCATCGTCCCACAAGACACGATGGAATGTGGTGCCGGGCCCGAAATCCTCCAGCTTTGACACGCAGCGTTTGTGTCGCAGCAGGGACTTCGGCGTCATGAGGATCAACGGCTTGCGGAAATTGCGGTGCTGCTGGCGGCGCAGCGCGTGGAAATAGTTCGACGGGGCGGTCAGGTTGCAGACCTGCATATTGTCATCGCCGCAGAGCTGCAGATAACGCTCCAGCCGGGCCGACGAATGCTCGGGCCCCTGCCCCTCGTAACCGTGCGGCAGCAGCATGACAAGGCCGTTCATACGCAGCCATTTGTGCTCGCCCGAGGAGATGAACTGGTCGATGATCACCTGCGCACCATTCGCGAAATCGCCGAATTGCGCTTCCCACATGACCAAGGCATGTGGTTCGGCGGAGCTGTAGCCATATTCGAAGCCGAGCACGCCGAATTCCGACAGGGGACTGTCGATGATCTCGAACGGTGCCTGGCCGAAGCGGATATTGTTGAGCGGGATATAATCCTCTTCGGTCTCCTGATCGATCAGCGCCGCATGCCGCTGGCTGAAGGTCCCGCGGCGGCAATCCTCTCCGGAAAGGCGCACCTGCGTCGATTCGACCAGCAAGGTCCCGATGGCCAGCGCTTCGCCTGTCGCCCAGTCAATCCCTTCGCCGCTCTCGAACATCTTCTTCTTGGTCTGGAGCTGGCGGATGATTTTGCTGTTAGCGATGAAGTTCTGCGGCAACTCGGTCAGCGCTTTACCGACCTCACGCAACACATCCATATCGACGGCCGTATCGCCCCTTCGCGCCTCACCCGAAGCAACGGTCAGCCCTTCCCATTTGCCTTCCAGCCAGTTGGCCTTGTTCGGCTTGTAGGATTGCGAGGCTTCGAATTCCGAATCGAGTTCCGCCTCGAACTGCGACACCATCGAATCGGCGTCGTCGGCCTCGATCACCGCTTCGGCTTCCAACTGCGCCGCGTAGATCTGCCGCGTCGTCGCATGTTTGGCGATCTTCTTATACATCCGCGGTTGGGTGAAGAGCGGCTCATCGCCCTCATTATGGCCGTGGCGGCGATAGCACCACAGATCGATCACCACATCCTTCTGGAATTTTTGCCGATACTCGGTCGCCATGCGCGCGACATGGACGCACGCTTCCGGATCGTCGCCATTCACATGGAAGATCGGTGCCGAAACCATTTTCGCCACGTCCGAACAATAAGGCGAAGAGCGGGAATGCGACGGGCTCGTCGTGAAGCCAATCTGGTTGTTGACGATGAAATGGATGGTACCGCCCGTCTCATAACCGTTGAGCTGCGACAGGTCGAAAGTCTCCGGAACGATGCCCTGGCCCGGAAAAGCCGCATCGCCGTGCAGCAACAGGCCGATGACCTTTTCCCGGTCGACATCGCCGCGTTGCAGCTGTTTCGCCCGGACTTTGCCGAGCACGACGGTATTCACCGCTTCCAGATGACTCGGGTTGGGAACGAGCGACAGATGCACGGTGCGCCCGTCGAATTCGCGGTTGGACGATGTGCCCAGATGATATTTCACATCGCCGGACCCGTATCCGACGTCGGGCTCCGACGCATTGCCGGCGAATTCCGAGAATATCGCCCGGTAGGGCTTGTCCATCACGTTGGCGAGAACGTTCAGACGCCCGCGGTGCGGCATGCCGATGATGACCTCTTCGATGCCGAGCTGCGCGCCGCGCTTGAGGATCTGCTCGATCGCCGGGACAACGGATTCGCCGCCATCCAGGCCAAACCGCTTCGTGCCCTTGTGCTTGCGGTCGAGGTATTTTTCGAAGGATTCCGATTCCGTCAGCCGCTGCAGGATCGTGCGTTTTCCGAGATCGGTAAAATCGGTGTGGTTCCGCTTGCTCTCCATGCGCTCCTGGATCCAGGCTTTCTCTTCAGGCACCTGGATATGCATGAATTCGACACCGATATTGCCGCAGTAGGTCTCCTCGCAAACCTTGACGATTTGCTTGACCGATGCGGTCTCCAAGCCGAGCACGTAATTGATGAAGATCGGCCGGTCGAGGTCGCGTTCCGTAAACCCGTAGCTCGCCGGATCGAGATCCGCGTGCGAGATTTTCTCGACCAGGCCGAGCGGATCGAGATTGGCGTGCAGGTGGCCGCGCACGCGATAGTTCCGGATCAGCATCAGCGCGCGCAGGGAGTCCGTCGTCGCCTGACGGATCTGGTCCGGTGCCGCCATCGGCGCCGGCGCGTACTGACCCGGCGGCGGCGTCATCTGCGTCACTCCCGCCGTCGCGTCCGACATCGACACGCTGCCATTGCCGTTGCCCCCGCCGACGACCGAGGTCTCGCGCGGCGACCAGCTGGCACCGTCGCGATCCTTCAGGAACTCCTGCGAATCGTCATCCAGCTCGCTGAAAAACTCGGCCCAATCGCCATCGACCGAGCCGGGATCCTTCAAGAACTGTGCGTAGAGTTCGGCGATATACGCTTCATTGGCGCCAAACAGAAAAGAGGTGTTTTCCATAGATGATGCCATTGCAGCCTCCAGAGCCTTTTTGTGCGTTCGACCGGGCCGGTTAACCGCCCATTGCTTCCAGCATCGCCGTACCGATCGCTGCGGGGCTTTCGGCGACCT
>CAJWOT010000345.1 GCA_913044215.1 uncultured Rhodospirillaceae bacterium
GAACAAGCGCGGGAGGTTGCCGAGACGGCAAGCCGGACAAAGTCCGAGTTCATCGCGACCATAAACCACGAATTGCGGACGCCGCTCACATCAGTCCAAGGGGTACTGGGTCTCCTCTCGAACGGCTCGCTGTGTGAATTCGATGATTCCGTTGGCAATCTTGTTGAAATTGGCAATCGCAATTGCCAGCGTCTTGACAGGTTAATCGTCAACATTCTCGATTTTGAGAAAATCGAATCCGGGAATTTGGGCTATACGTTCGAGCTAACCGACCTGGTTGCGCTGGTGCATGATTCTCTGGAAGCGGCTTCCGGTTATGCCGCCCTCTATGATGTGGAATTCCGGTTCGACTCCGTACCCGAGGACCTCGTCACCGTCTACGTCGATTCCCTACGCATTTCGCAGGTCTTGACCAATCTCTTCTCGAATGCCGCCAAGTTTTGCCGCGATGGTGGCCCGGTCTGCGTCGATATCTCGCCGAACGCCGACACGGTGACGATATCTGTCCGCGATAACGGTCCGGGTATACCGCTCGAGTTCAGACCACAATTGTACACGCCGTTTACACAAGCCGACCAATCGGATTCGCGTGAACGCCAAGGCAGCGGACTGGGACTCAGTATCTGCCGCGCTATCATCCGCGATCACAATGGCGAAATAGATTACGAAACGGAAATTGACGTCGGTACGACATTCACCGTGACCTTGCCCCTCAGCGTTGCCAAAACCAACGTCGCGGGCAAGCGATAGGAAATCACCCAGCTTTATCAGCAGAGCCCAGCTTTAATCGTCCGGGACGAGACAATAAACTCAAACCGATCATGCGGCGGCACGCCGCTATGTCGTTTCGAGGAGCGTTGAAGATGCGCAAACCGGTTTGCCTGGTCACCGGCGTCGGGCCGGAACACGGCACGGGTGCCGAGATCGCCAAGCGATTCAGCGACGGCGGCTACCGGGTCGCCATGCTGGCCCGCAATGAGGAGAACCTGGATATGTTGGCCGGCAAATATGCCGATGCCCGCGCCTATCCCTGCGATGTCGGCGACATCGAAGCGTTGATCGCGACCGTCGCCCGCGTCAAGGCGGAGATGGGGGCGCCGCAGATCGTAATCCACAACGCGTTGCGGTCGACCCGGGGCAGCATTCTGGAGATGGACCCGGACGATCTGGAACGCAACTTCCGGGTCAACGCGACGGCGCTGCTGCACCTCGCGCGCGAGACCATCCCGTCGATGCTGGAGGCGGGCAAGGGCACGATCCTGGTGACCGGCAACACGTCCGCCACCCGTGGCAAGGCCAATTGGGGCTTCTTCGCCTCGACCAAGGCGGCGCAGCGCATCCTCGCGGAATCGATCGCCCGCGAGTTCGGGCCGCAGGGTATTCACGTCGCTTATTTCATTATCGACGCCTCGATCGACACGCCGCGGACCCGCCCGCTGATGGGAGCGGACAAGCCGGACGATTTCTTCGCGAAACCGTCTGCGATCGCCGAGGAGATGTACAAAACAGCCCACCAGGACCGTTCAACCTGGTCCTTCCGCGTCGAACTACGCCCGTTTGGTGAGGTCTGGTAGGTCAACCAGGCGCTGCTGAGAAATTGATTGCACCCGCCGGTCGAATTTCCGATTTTGTCGCCGCGCAGGGCTGCCCCCTGCCGCCACCCCTTCCCCCACACGAGAGTTCCGCATGCCCGACACCGTTGATATCCCTGTGCCTTTCGACCAGTACACCGAGACCGTTCGGCCGGAATGGATCGACCATAACGGGCATATGAACATGGCCTATTACGTGCTCGCCTTCGACGAGGCGTCGGGCGCGCTGATGCGCTATATCGGGATCGACCAGCCCTATCGCGACCGGACGGGGCACGGCACCTTCACCGGCGACTTCCACATTCACTATGTGCAGGAGGTCGTGGAGGGCGATCCGCTGCGGTTCCACCAGCGGGTCATCGAGTGCGACGAGAAGCGGGTGCATTACTGGCTGGAGATGTATCACGACGAAATGGGCTATCTGGCGGCCGAGGCGGAGGCCATCACATTGCATGTGGACCTGTCGGCCCGTAAGGTGACGCCGTTCCCGCCCGAGGTCCAAGCGCGCGTGCAATCCGTATACGAAGCGCATAAGCACTTGCCGTTACCGGCAAATCTCGGACGGCAGATCAAGGTAAAACGGCGATAGAGCAGTACAGCATGACCGCAGCGATCCGCATAGACCCCCAAACCGGCCGCAAAATTTTCAACACCCGTGCCGCCAAGGCGACCGAGAAGATCGCCGGCAAGGGCTATTCCGAGATCGAGGACGACGCCCTGACGACCCTGCCGCCGCCGCCGCCGGGCGCCTCGTTCAACGCCGCCGAACAGGCGACCTACCGCGAGTTCAAGGAAGCCCGCCGCGGCGCCGCCGACTATATGGCGATGGAAGGGGAGTTCAGCCGGTATCTGGAGGACGTCTATTCGGAAGCGCCGGTGGAACGGGAGTCGCTCGACGATGAGTGCGACATCCTCGTCGTCGGCGGCGGGTTCGGCGCGATGCTGCTGTGGTACAAGCTGCGCGAGGCCGGCTTCACCGATGTCCGTTTCTGCGAAAAGGGCGGCGATGTCGGCGGCACCTGGTACTGGAACCGCTATCCCGGCATCGCCTGCGACGTCGAATCCTATAGTTACCTGCCGCTGCTGGAGGAGATGGGCTACTTCCCGACGATGAAGTTCGCGTCGGGCTTCGAAATCCTCGAATACAGCCAGGCGATGGCGACGAAGTTCGGCTTCTACGATCACTGCCTCTTCCACACGACGGTCGAGCGGACGGTCTGGGACGAGGAGACCGCGCGCTGGACGGTCCATACGGACCGCGGCGACGCGATGAAGGCGCGCTGCGTCGTGCTGGCCAACGGCATTCTGACGACGCCGCGACTGGCGCGGATCGATGGCATGGAGAGCTATCAGGGCGAGTCGTTCCACACCTCGCGCTGGGACTACAATGTCGATCTGGAGGGCAAGCGGGTCGGCATCATCGGCACCGGCGCCACATCGGTGCAGGTCGTCCCGGAAATTGCCAAGGTAGTGAAGGAGCTCTACGTTTTCCAACGCACCCCGTCCTCCATCGATGTGCGCGATCAACGCTCCACGACACCCGAAGAGATCGAGGAATGGAAACAGGAACCGGGCTGGGCGCTGGCGCGCCGCGAACGGCTGGCGACTATTTCGTCGGGCCGCACCGCGCTACAGGGCAATGACGATTTCCTCTCCGGCAAGGTGAAAGACTTAAAGAAGCGCAAAAAACACACCAAACCGATTTCGCCGGAAGAACTGATCCAAAAACAGCTCAACTCCAACTTCCGGATCATGGAACAGATTCGTGCCCGGGTGGACGAGATCGTCGAGGACCCCAAGACGGCCGCCGCGCTCAAGCCCTATTACCCCTATGGCTGCAAGCGACCTACCTTCCATGACGAATTCCTGCCGGCCTTCAACAAGCCGCATGTCCATCTGGTCGATACGGCGCCGCACGGCGTGCAGAAGATCAACGAAAAAGGCGTGGTGCATGACGGCACGCAATACGAACTCGACGTGCTGATCTATGCGACCGGCTTCCAATGGATGGGTACCGGCTCTTTCAACATGGTCACCGGCCGCGGCGGCCAGACCCTGCGCGACAAGTGGCAGCGCGAAGGCGTGAAAACCTTTCTCGGCATCCACAATCACGGCTTCCCGAACCTGTTCATCATGTCGGGCCCGCAAGGCGGCGGCGGACAGTTCAATTTCATCCGCGGCCTGGAATCGCACACGGATTACGTGGTCTGGATGCTCAAGACCATGCGCGAGCGCGGCGTCGGCATCGTCGACACCAAGAAACAGCCGGAAATCGAATACGCCGAACATTGCAAGCAGGCCGACATCCTAACCAGTCCGCTACGCGATTGTTTTTCTTACTACAATGGCGATGGCACTGCGGAGCCGGGAAGCCTGGCCTATTACGGCGGCCCGGCGAAATGGCACGAATTGCGCGCCCAGGCACAGGGATCGATGGAAGCCTATGTCTTCGAACAGACGCCGGGCACGCTGAAAGACGCCGGATAACCGCGGAAGGGACGCGCTATCAAACGCCAGCAATTCGCGTCCGACTATCAGAAATCGCGCTCCTACGCGCCCGCCGTGGTGACCGAAGGCGGACGGAACGTGTGGCTGGCCGGCATCCTGGCGCCCACGGACGAAGACGGAAACTCGCTGGCCAACGATTTCGCGGGCCAGGTCCGCTGCGTGTTCCGTAAAATGGCCAGACAGTTGGAAGAGGCCGGCGCCAACCTGGACGACGTGGTCACC
>CAJWOT010000346.1 GCA_913044215.1 uncultured Rhodospirillaceae bacterium
TTTTCATCGGTCAAGGCGCGCGCGGCGGGCAGCGAACGGTTGATCGACTGGGGCTTCCGGACCTGGAACAATTACGCCCTGTTCGAAGCAGGCGAAAAGATCGCCGATGTCCCTGTGTGGTTGGGCGAAGCAGACAGCGTACCGCTTCTGATCAAGGACAAGCTCGTCATCACCATCCCGCGCAAATCCCGGTCGAAGATGAAAGTCGCCGTCAGCTACGAAGAACCTGTTCCGGCGCCGATTAAGGTCGGCACACAGATCGCAACGCTTGTGGTCACGGCGCCAGACACGGACAAGATGGAAATCCCGCTCTACGCCGGTGCCGACGTGCCGCAATTGGGACCGGTCGGGCGGTTGGGCGAAGCGCTGCGTTATCTCGTTTGGGGCGGCAAACTTTAAGATGCCGGGACGGTTCGTGACATTCGAAGGCGGGGAGGGGGGCGGAAAGTCCACCAACCTTCGAATGCTCGCGACGGCATTGGAGGCAGCCGGAGAGACCGTCATTGTGACGCGGGAGCCGGGCGGTTCCGAGGGCGCGGAGCAGGTTCGCCGATTGTTGGTCGAAGGGGCGACGGATCGTTGGGACGCGGTTTCAGAGGCGCTTTTGCACTACGCCGCCCGCCGTGATCACGTTGAACGCCTTATCAGTCCCGCATTGGACCGCGGCGACTGGGTCGTCTGCGATCGTTTCGCGGATTCGACGATGGCCTACCAAGGATACGGACACGGTCTGGGCCGAGAGCCTATTGAAACATTGCACGGATTGGCGATCGGCGGCCTGAAACCCGACCTGACCTTGATCCTCGATTTGCCGGTTGAAACGGGATTGACGCGGGCCGGCTCGCGTGGCGGCGACGAGACCCGGTATGAGCGGATGGCGGACGGTTTTCATCAGCGTTTACGGGACGGCTTTCTCGACATCGCCGCGCGGGAACCGGGCCGCTGCGTGGTGATCGACGCCACGCAGGAGATCGACGCGGTACAGCAAGAGGTTCGGCGCGCTGTGACGGACAGACTTGGTGTAGGGCTGCCATGAGTGACGCCATTCCTCTGACACCGCGTGAAAATTCGTCACTGAAAGGCCATGAAGCCGCCGAAACCGTTCTGCTCGACGCGGCGCAATCGGGGCGGCTGGCGCATGCCTGGATACTCGCCGGGCCACGCGGCATCGGTAAGGCGACCCTGGCCTACCGGTTTGCCCGCTATCTTCTCGCCGGCGGTGACGCGCAGGGTGGGGGATTGTTTGGCGACGCGCCCGTATCGATGGCGATGGATGAAGACGATCCCGTGTTCCGCCGGGTGGCCTCGGGCGGGCACAGCGATCTGTTCACCGTGGAACGCACGCCGAACCCGTCGACCAAGAACTTGCGCACCGAGATCGTCGTCGAGGATGTCCGCCACGCCACCGAATTCCTGCGGCTCACGCCGGGCGAGGGGGCCTGGCGCGTCGTCATCGTCGACGCCGCGGACGAAATGAACCGGGCCGCGGCAAACGCGATCCTCAAAATGCTGGAAGAGCCGCCGCCGGCGACCGTTTTCCTGTTGGTGAGCCACGCGCCGGGCCGGCTGCTGCCGACGATCCGTTCTCGTTGCCGCATGTTGCCGCTGCAACCGCTTGCACGAGACGTGGTGATGGAACTGCTCGCGGCCCATCAACCCGAGCTCGAGGAGCACGAACGGGCAATGCTCGCCGGACTGGCCGGCGGCTCGGTCGGCGAGGCTGTCGCCTTGTCGGAGGCCGGCGGCTTGGCCCTGTATCGCGAGATGGTCAAACTGCTTGGCAACATCACGGCGCTGAATATCGAGGCGGTGCACGCGTTGGGCGACCGTCTCGCGCGGGCGGGTAACGGGCCCGCCTTCGAAACCTTCACACGAATGCTGTCGGACTGGCTGTCCAAACTGGTGCGCAGTACGGCAAGCGGCCTTCAACTCGAAGAGATCGTACCGGGTGAGGCGGAAGCCGCCGCACAATTCGGCGGTGCCGCGCGTCTTGCGCAAAATCTGGCGGTGTGGGAAAAGGTCAGCCGCTTGCTGGCACAAGCGGATAGCGCCAATCTCGACCGCAAGCAGGTCGTCGTCAGCGCTTTCCTCTCCTTGCAAGCGGCTGTAAAACCCTGAAAACATGCCTGCATGGGCCGAGGACGACATGGCGAAGGCCTACTACATCACGACCCCGATCTATTACGTCAACGACTCGCCGCATATCGGTCATGCCTATACGACCCTGGCCTGCGATGTGCTGGCCCGGTTCAAGCGGCTCGACGGGTACGACGTTCATTTCCTGACCGGCACCGACGAACACGGCCAGAAGGTCGAAAAGGCGGCGGCTGACGCCGGCGTCTCGCCGAAGGATTTCACCGACCGGGTGTCCGAAACCTTCCGTTCGCTTCCCGCGGCGCTGAATTTCTCGAACGACGACTTCATCCGCACCACGGAAGACCGCCATATCCGCGCCTCACAAGCGATCTGGAAAGCGTTGCTGGAGGCCGGCGACATCTATCTCGGTTCCTATGCCGGTTGGTACGCGGTGCGGGACGAGGCGTTCTACACGGAAGGCGAGCTCGAAAAGCGCGAAGATGGGACGCGGGTGGCGCCGTCGGGCGCCGAAGTCGAATGGGTCGAAGAGCCGAGCTATTTCTTCAAACTGTCGGAATGGCAGGACCGGCTGCTCGAGTTCTACGAGGCCAATCCCGACTTTATCGGCCCGGCGACGCGGCGGAACGAGGTCATCAGTTTCGTGAAAGGCGGGCTGAAGGATCTGTCCGTGTCGCGCACGACCTTCAAGTGGGGCGTGCCGGTGCCGGACGATGACGACCACATCATGTATGTCTGGCTCGACGCGCTGACCAATTACGCCACCGCGGTCGGCTATCCGGACTGCGACAGCGACATGTTCCGGAAATTCTGGCCGGCCGACCTGCACATGGTCGGCAAGGATATCGTGCGCTTTCACGCCGTCTATTGGCCGGCCTTTCTGATGGCCGCTGGTGTCCAGCCGCCGAAGCGGGTTTACGCCCATGGTTGGTGGACCAATGAAGGCGAGAAGATCTCCAAATCGCTCGGTAATGTGATCGACCCGCTGCAGCTGGTAGAGACCTACGGGCTCGATCCGGTGCGCTATTTCCTGCTGCGCGAAGTGCCCTTCGGCAATGACGGCGATTTTTCGCATGCCGCTATGACGCACCGCATGAATGGCGATTTGGCGAACGATCTCGGCAATCTGTGCCAACGCGTCCTGTCGATGGTCAACAAGAACTGCGACGCGAAGGTGCCCGAGCACGGCACATTCGATGCGGCCGACACTGCTTTGATGGACAAGGCAAATAGCTTGTTGGAGTCGCTGCGCGCTTCGATGGACGAACAGGCGTTCCATACCGCGCTCGGCACGATCTGGGCGGTAATCGGCGACGCCAACCGCTATGTCGACGCACAGGCGCCTTGGGCCTTGCGCAAAACCGATCCGGCACGTATGGCAACCGTGCTCTACACCTTGGCGGAAACGATCCGCCGGGTGGCGCTGTTCGTGCAGCCTTTCATGCCGGATGCCTGCGCCAAGATCCTCGATCAGCTATCCGTGCCGGAGGACGCGCGCGGCTTCGACAATCTGGACAGCGTCTTGACGCCGGGGCAGGGGCTGCCGAAACCCGCACCGGTCTTCCCGCGTTTCGTGGCGGATGAAGATTAAAGCGATGTTCGTCGACAGCCACTGCCATCTCGACTATCACGAGCGCGACGGCGATCTCGACGAGGTCGTTGCACGGGCGGGCCGTGCCGGGGTCGGGACCTTGGTCACGATTTGCACCAAGATGAGTAATTTCGAGACGGTGCGGAACATCGCCGAGCGCTACGACAATGTCTGGTGTTCGCTCGGCATTCATCCGCATGAGGCGGGCAATGAAGCGGTGCCGACGGTCGAAGAACTGGTCTCGCTCACCGAACACTCGAAAGTCGTCGGGATCGGGGAGACCGGGCTCGATTACTTCTACGAGCGCAGCCCGCGCGAGGCGCAACAAGCGTGTCTGCGCGTGCATATCGATGCGGCGCGCGAGACCGGGTTGCCGCTGATCGTTCATGCGCGGGACGCGGACGACGACATGATCGAAATCCTGGAGGAGGGGTATCGTAACGGCCCCTATCCCGGTCTCATTCACTGCTTCACATCTGGTCCAGAACTCGCTGAAAAAGCGTTGGAAATCGGATTTTCAATTTCTTTTTCCGGGATCGTGACCTTCAAGAATGCGGAAGATTTGCGGAATGTCGCGAAATCGGTACCGATGGACCGGATCCTGATCGAAACCGACGCGCCGTATTTGGCGCCGGT
>CAJWOT010000347.1 GCA_913044215.1 uncultured Rhodospirillaceae bacterium
CGGTCACGGCGTTTTCCGCCAGAGGCGCCAGCGTAGAATTCAGCAAATTGCGGCCGACCCCCAATTTCGTGCCTGCCACATAGACCCGCATGGGAACGGGCTGACCGTTCAGCTTGTTCGCCCATTCAAGAATCTCGGTCTGTTTATCTTCCTTCAACTTAATGTCGGAAAAGCTCGAGATGGAAATGACTTGAGCAGTCGGTTTTCCCGCGCTGTCACGGCGCACGATCTTCGTGTCGATTAAGACAATGATCGAAGGAAGATTTTTGTCTTCGACCGCCTTGAAGCCGGCGCGAAGAACAACGTCTTCCGGATTCCCTTTCGGTGATTGAAGGGACGCATTGATCTTCAGTCGATCGAGCAGGACTTTCGCGAGGTGGATTTCCGTGTCTTTAAGTGAATCAGGGATCCTGAGAAGGACCAGTTTTCCAGTTTGCGCTTGCGCGAACGAAGTGACCGGTAACAGGCATGCAAGGGCAATGATCGCGGCACCGAAAAACGTTCGCATGGAGTGTCTCCGAGTTTGCGCCCAATTGGACGACGATGTCTCACCATTCCTGCGTGGATCGCAGGCTAAGGGCGTTATCGCGCAACGCTGACGCGAAGTGGAGACCCATTTGGGGTAGGTTTGACAGGCTTCTACTCTGCGGCTTCTGCGCTCACGAAAGCCTGAGCAATATCATGATCGATACGCTCGGGCGCCCGCTCGGCCGGGTCGCCGTAACCGCCGCCGCCGCCGGTTTGGATCATCAGAATATCGCCCTTCTGCAAGGCAAAACTGCCCTTCGACGGCAATTCTAGCAGCTCGTAACCCCGCTTCAGATGAGTCACCGCGCTGCCGCCGGGTTTGCCGCCGAACAGCCCGTCTGCCGCGAGGCGGAAACGGTCGGAGTAGGTTGCAAAGGTGACGCCGTCCTTGAGGATTTCGTAGTGCCGGCATAAGCCCATGCCGCCGCGGTACTTGCCGTCGCCGCCGGAATCCGGACGTAAGGTATAGGCGACGATGCGGAAGAAGTCGTAGTCGAGATCCATCGATTCGACCGGCACGTTGCCGCAGTTCGACATCGGGCTGTCGACCGCGTCGCAGCCGTCGCGCACCGGGCTGGCGCCGTAGCCCCCACCAAAGATTTCCAGCGAGATTCGGTAGCCGTCCGGCCCGAAATGGCTGAGACAGACCGACTCCGTCGTATCGAACCCGGTAGCGATCACCTGATCGGGCACCGCCTTGGCGAGCGCTTTCATGACCGCGTTGTAGGCGCGGTAGCTGGCGGTCAGCCGCGCGCGCACCGGCGCTGGCGGTTTCGGATTGAGGATGCTGCCATAGGGCGCGTTGATCGACACCGGCCGCAAGCTACCTTCGTTGAAGGGGATGTCGGGGCTGGTCAGGACGGATTTCACCACCGACAGGGCCGTCGCGATAGTTGAGGCGAACGGGCAGTTCAAGTTCATCGTCACCTGATCGCAGGTGCCGGTAAAATCGACCGCGACCGAATCCCCGTCGATCTTCACCGTGGCACGCACGGGCAGCGGCTCGTCGCCGACGCCGTCATCGTCCATCCAATCCTCGCCGGTATAGACGCCGTCCGGCGCTTCGGCGATGGCGTGGCGCATGCGCCGCTCGGAATAGTCCAGCAGTTCCGCCATTGCCGCTTCAACCGTCTCGACGCCGAACTTTTCGCACAGCGCCTTGACCCGCTCGATGCCCATGAAGTTGGCTGCGAACTGCGCGTTGAAATCGCCAATCGTCTGGTCCGGCACGCGAATATTGGCGCGGATCAGCCGCTCCAGCGGCCCGCCGGACCAATCATGCGCGTGATTATATTTGCTAGGCGGGATGATCAGCCCCTCCTGATGCACGTCCGTCGCGTGTGGGTTGAGCCCCGGCGCGCCGCCGCCAAGATCAAGATGGTGTGCGACCGTGGCGCTGAACCCGACCAACGTCCCGTCGAAGAAGATCGGCGAGAAGAGGAAGATGTCGGGGAGGTGCTGGCCGCCATGGAAGGGGTCGTTGTTGATATAGAAGTCGCCTTCCGCCAGCGTCTCCGGTGGGAACAGTTCGGCGCAAGGCTTGAAGGTCGCTCCGATCGAACCGAGCTGCATGGGGATCAGCTCCGCCTGGGCCACCACATTGCCATGCCGGTCGAGCAGGGCTGCCGCGCAGTCGCTGGCTTCCCGGACGATGGGCGAGTAGGCGGAGCGAATCAGCTTGGCGCCCATCTCCTTGGCGCCGGCGATCAGCCCTTGCGCGATGACCGCCTGGTCGGCGGGTGCCACCGGTCTGCGGTTCGTTCTCGTCATGGCAAGTACTAACCCTCGTCTTGTCGGAGTATCAGATTATCGTGCGAATCGACGCTCGCGCGCCAGCCTTGCGGGACATAAGCCGTGGAGGTCGCATCTTCGATCAGTAACGGGCCGGCGAAACTGCCGGCGGTCTGGATATCTTTGCGGCCGCGCAAGGCGCAGTCCCGCCATGCCCCGTTGTCATAGACCCGCGTATCCGCGTCGCGTGCGACCGTGTCTTCCTCATGCAGCGCCGGCAGTTCCGAGGGTGGCGCCAGCGCGCCGATTCGAAACGAGACAATCTCGCAGGGGCCGAAATCAGTGCCGCCGAAGCCGAACAGCCGCAGATGCGCTTCCGCGAAGCGGGAGACGATGTCCTGCACCGTCAAGCGGTCCAGAATGTCCGCCTCGAGCGGGACCTGAATTTCGAAGGCCTGGCCGACATAACGCATTTCCAAGGTCGGGGCGAAGGCCGGTTCGGCCTCGATATCATAGGCAGCAAACGCCTTGCGCGCCCGCGCCGCCATCTCGGCGAACACCTCGTGCACGATCCCGGGTGCGGCGTCATCGACCAGAACCTTGCGTGTCAGCGTGTCGTATTGCGCGAAATCGGCTGCCAGCAGTCCGAATGCCGACAGGACACCTGCATTGGGTGGCACCACCACAGTCGGGATGCCCAGTTCCTCTGCAACCTTCACCGCGTGTAGAGGGCCTGCGCCGCCATAGGGCGTCAATACGTAGTCGCGTGGATCGCGTCCCCGTTCGGTTGAAACAAGCTGAATGGCACGGACGATATTGGCGTCGGCGACACGGATGGCACTGTCAGCGAACGCCTCCAACTCCATGCCCAAGGATTCCGAGAGCGGTTTCAATGCAGCGTGCGCCGCATTGGCGTCGATATCCATGGCGCCGCCCAGAAACGCTTCAGGGCGGATCGAGCCGCGCACGATATGGGCGTCCGTGATCGCCGCTTCCGTGCCACCGCGGGCGTAGCAGGCTGGGCCGGGATCGGCGCCCGCAGACCGCGGGCCGACCCGCAACATGCCGCCATCGTCGATCCAGATGATTGAACCGCCGCCGGCCCCGACCGTAACGATGTCCAGCGCCGGCGTTCGGATCGGTAGACCGTCGACCTCTGTTTCCGTCGACAGGTCGGCCTTGCCGCCGGTGACGACGCAGACGTCCGTCGAGGTGCCACCCATATCAAGCGTGATGAGGTCCTCGAATCCGGCGAGAGCGGCCTGCCGGATCGCGCCATTGACACCGGCGGCCGGCCCGGAGAACAGGCAGCTTACCGCGTTGCTCGCAATTGCCTCGGCCGGCAGGTGCCCGCCATTCGATTGCATGATGGAGAACCGACCATCGAATCCGGCCTTCGACAGGCTGTCGGCGAAACGGGCGATGTAGGCGTTGGTGACCGGCTGCACATAGGCGGCGATGGTGGTCGTCGAGGCGCGCTCGTATTCGCGGAACTCCCGCGTCACGTCGCTGGAGCAGGTGATCGTCAGGTGAGGGAAGTTCGCTGCCACCCATTTGGCGACAGCGCGCTCATGCGCCGGATTCGCATAGCCGTTCAGCAAACAGATGGCCACCGCTTGATAACTGCCCCGGGCCAGTGGTCCGGCCAGGGTCTCGGAGATTGCGGTTTCGGAGAGGGCCTCGATTACCGTGCCGTCGGGCCCGATCCGCTCGTCGATTTCGTAGGTGTCGCGGCGGCTGACCACCGGCTCCGGCTTGCCGTAGAACAAATCGTAGATTTGCCGCCGATTGTGCCGTTGCAGCAGCAGCAAGTCGCGGAACCCTTTGGTCACCAGAAAAGCGATCGGTGCGCCTTTGCGCTCCAGAATGGCGTTGATGGCGACTGTCGAGCCGTGGACAAGGTCCTCGATCTGGTCCATAGGAAGCTTCGCGGAATCGAGTGCCGCGAGCGCCCCTTCGTCCGGCGCTGATGGGACGCTTGGGACCTTGGCAATTCGGACCCGGTCATCTTCGATCGCGACCAAATCGGTGAACGTGCCGCCGACTTCCACCCCTAC
>CAJWOT010000348.1 GCA_913044215.1 uncultured Rhodospirillaceae bacterium
TCAGCCATAACTCGACGCGCCGGGTCGATATCGTCGTCGGCATCGGCTATGAGGACGATATCGACAAAGCGATGGATACGATTGTTGGCGTGATTTCAGGCGACAGCCGCACTCATGGCGATCCGGAACCGATGGTCGCGGTCACGGATCTGGGCGACAATTCGGTGATTTTCACGGTCCGGGTCTGGTGCAACGGCGCGGACTATTGGGGAGTGAAATTCGATATGACCAAGGCGATCAAGGAGGCCTTGGACGGCGCCAGCGTCAATATTCCGTACCCGCAGCGCACGGTCCATCTGGTCAAGGACGACTAATCTCTAATAGTCGGGCGGGCACGTTTCGGAGAACTCCGGCATCGCGTTCGCCCGCGCCGACAGGGCGGCCAGCTTGGGGCAATCGAGCGCCGGCGCGTCGTCCGGCCGGTTGTGTTTGGCAAAGTCCCAAAAGGCGACGGTGCTGATATCCGCCTGGCAGATGTTATCGCCGGTCATCCAGGGCTCTTGCGCTTCCGCCTCCAGCGCGGCGAAACCGTCCTTCGACTGTTCCAGCAACTGATCCATCCAAGGTTGGTGGTATTTTTCCTCCGGCCTTTTGCCCCGTTCGTAATACTCGGCGATGGATTTTTCGACCGCACCAACCGCAAGCCCCATTAGCGCCATGATGCGGATACGTTCCGGTCCGCTCAACGGCGTCATCGCCTTCTCCGGACCCACCTTGTGATCGAGATAATCGAGGATCGTGGCGCTGTCGACCAAGGTTCCCGCGTCGTCGGTGACCAGGGCGGGTACCCGGACAAGCGGGTTGATTTTCTGTAACTCGGCACGCTGCTCAGGAATGTTCGAGCGTAACGGGCGATGCTCGTACTCGAGTCCAAGCAGGCGCATCGTGATGGCGACGCGCCGGGTGAAGGGGGAGCCGAAACCGCCGACCAGAATCATGCGAAAACCTCTTAACTAGCGGGATAAAGGATGCCGGTTTGACAGGCTACCGGCGGGTGCCCAGTGTGCCCATCGAACAAGGGGAGATGCAACCGATGAACCGATATGGATTCGAGGGAAAAACGATCGTGGTTACCGGCGGTGCCGGCGGCATCGGCGTCGAGTGCGGCAAGCTGCTGGCGGCCGGCGGTGCACATGTGCATCTGGTCGATGTCCGAGCTGATGCGCTAGACGAAGCGGCGAAAGCGGTTGGCGGAAGTGTGACGATACATGTCTCCGAACTCGACGGGCCAGAGGCTTGCGCCGAGGCAATCGAGACGGCGGGCCCGACGCCGTACGGACTTGTACATCTGGCAGGGGTTTTCGAAGACGATCCGCTTGAGCCCGATGTGCAGGATGTGTGGGACCGGGCAATACAGGTCAATCTGAAGTCCGCCTACGATATGGCGGTCGCTTTCGAGCGTCGGCGGCAAGGTCCCGGCCGCATGGTGTTCACCGCGTCGATCGCAGCGGGCCGTGGCTCGCCGGATGCGACGGCGTATAGCTGTGCCAAGGCGGGATTGCACGGGCTGGTCCGCTCGCTGGCAAAGAAGTATTCGCCAGACATCTTGGTCAACGCGGTCGCGCCGGGGATCATTGTCACGCGGATGACGACGCAGTTGATCGCCCGCCGCGGCAATTCGGTCACGGATGGGACGATCATCGGCCGCCTTGGTGAGCCGGAGGAAGTAGCGCATCTGATCGCATTTCTGTGCAGTGGCGGTGCCAGCTACATCAACGGACAGATTATCGGCGTCGACGGCGGCACGGTGTTGCGCTGATCCGGTTCAGGCAGGAACTTGGGAAATGAAGTCCTCGAACTTTCCGCTCGGGTGACGCGGGATGTCGTCGACATGGATGAGGTGCAGGTTGAAGGGGCGGCCCAGTGCGTCGAGGATCATCTTGCGCATATGCGCTTCTTCGTCCCCTTCGAAGGGGCGCGCAAGGTTCAGTTTCATTTCAATGTCGTCGTAACTCGTCTGGATCATCTGATACTGACGCAGTGGGGCGATCTCGTTGAGATGCAGGGCGGCGATATCGGGGAAGATCTGCTCTCCGGATTCGAGCCGCAGCATGTTCCGCGTCCGTCCGAAGACACGTTTGACGACGGGCAGGCCGCGGCCGCAGCGGCACGGCTCGCCGAACATGGCGAGGTCGCCGATCTCATAGCGGATGAACGGCATGGCGAAATTGTGCAGATCGGTCACCAGGATGCGGCCGGTCTCGCCAGTCGCACAGGGATTGCCGTCATCGTCGACCACTTCCATCAGCACATTCTCTGATTGGACATGATAGTTCTCCGGTGCGTCGGGGCATTGCACGGCGATCATCGAGACCTCCGCCGCGCTATACATGTCTTCGACCAGCACGCCGAAGGTCGCTTCGATGACCTCGCGTTGCCCAGGTGACAGCGCCTCACTAAACGTGATCAGCGATTTCAGCCACGGCATCTGCAGGCCGATTTCCTGGCAGCGCAGCGCCAGTGCGTGCAGGTTCGTCGGATAGGACAGGATGTAGACGGGCCGCTCCTTAGTGATCCAGTGGATCTGCTCACCCAGCGTGCAATGCGCGGAGTTGAGCTGAATCGAGGGGCCGGTCTTGTAGACCGATGTCCAGGTCTGGCTGTGCTGCCCCTCCGGCGCCATGGCGACGCCGGGGTCGTAGCCACGGATCGTCGCGAACTTCGCCGTCAGGTCCCGCTTGTGCCAAAGATGGTTCCGCAGATTCAGTGCCCGGTGGAACGCTTGGTTGACGTCGGTTTTGCGTGCGGTTACCGGGCGGCCGGTAGAGCCGGACGACGACGCGGTCAGCAGGCGGCCGTGATCTTTTGGAATGGCAGTGCTGAGCAGTGCTTTGTCGGCGTCTTGGATTTCGCTACGTGTCAGCGGTGGAATCGACCGGAAGGTCTCAAGGTCAAGGGGGCCGTCGAAATCAATCCCCGTCGCTTTCAGCTTGTTGCCATAGAGGGGCGAGGTGTCGCGAAAATGGCGCAGCATTGGCGAGATCTGGCCAAGTTGGTGCGCCAGCAGCCGTTCCTCCGACCACCACTGCGTCTGATCGAACTGATAGAGCAGAGACAGCGTGTCCGCGTTCAGCTTGTTCGGAACGACGGGCCAGTTCAGGCCAGTGAGATGCGGCTTCAACATCGGCCGCAGTCTATAACAGGTTGGGCACGCCGCTCCAGATCGCGGCGTGCCGGCCCGTCCGTATCAGCCTATTTGGTGTTCGCCTTGATGTAGGCGATGACGTTATCCCGGTCTTTTTTCTTCTTCAGACCCGCGAATGACATTTTCGTCCCTTTGAGGAACTTTCGCGGCTTCGTCAGATAAGCATCCAGCGATGCGTCATCCCAGGTGATGTCGGCCTTTTTCATCGCCTTGGAGTATTTAAAGCCTTTGACCTGGCCGGCTTTGTTGCCAAGGACGCCGTGCAGCGACGGACCAACCTTCTTTATGCCCGGTTTCAGCGAATGGCAGGCCTTGCACTTCTTGAAGACCTTCTTGCCTGCCTCGACATCCGCGGCGGAAGCGGTGGTGCTGCCGAGCGCGAGAGCCAGACCGGCTGCCAATAGAAACGCTTTCTTCATCGTCCAATCTCCGTAGTTGCTGTGGCGGAAACACGCCAGCTGGTACGAATTCGTTGTTGAAATAGTTTCAATCGGGCCGTCGATCAAGACGGCTGGCTGCGCCCCATCGTCGCGGCCACACTGGACTTTAGCCAATAACCGCAACATCGATCGCCGAACGATGCGGCGGAGCTTCTCTGCGTGGCAAATTTCGACATTCTGGTCATCGGCGGCGGCATAAATGGCACCGGTATCGCGCGTGATGCCGCGGGGTGCGGTTACGATGTCGTTTTGTGCGAGCAAGACGATTTGGCCAGGCCACCTCTTCGGCGAGCAGCAAACTGATTCATGGCGGTCTGCGGTATCTGGAACAGTATCAGTTCCGCCTGGTCCGCGAGGCGCTGCGCGAGCGGGAGGTCCTGCTGCGGGCGGCGCCGCACATCGTTGAACCTTTGCGCTTTGTGCTGCCGAACGGTGACGGTCAGCGGCCTGGCTGGCTGATCAGGCGGGGCCTGGTTCTGTACGGCCATTTGGGCGACCGCAAGGTACTGCCGGCATCGGAAAAGCTGGTATTGCCGGGAAGCCCGCAGGGGCGGCCGCTGAAGGCGTCCGTTAAAATCGGCTTTGCCTACGCCGACTGTCGGGTCGACGATTCCCGCCTCGTTTTTCTCAACGCCCTCGATGCCGCGTCTCGCGGGGCGCAAATACGGTGCCGTACGAGCGTCACAGGTCTGCGGTGGGACGATGGCGCGTGGCAGTCA
>CAJWOT010000349.1 GCA_913044215.1 uncultured Rhodospirillaceae bacterium
AAGCGGGGCCGTCAGCTCAGGCTGCCCGGATAGTCCTTCCAGACGCTGGGCGCCAGTTTGAGCGTCGTGTCCTGGGGGTAGGTCTCCTGCCAATAGCGCGCGACGTCGCCCGCGGTCGCGTTCCAGACGCCCGGCAGACCGTCAACCCGATCCAAGAAAATTTCCAGTAATTTCAATCTATTGCACCAACCCACCGCGTAGGGGTGCAGGGTCATGTTGAAGTAGCGGCCGCGCTTATATTGCGCGTCGAACTCGGCGTTCCAGTTGGCGAACAGCGTGTCGGCGTGCTCCAGCCCGGTCCCCTTCTTCGGGAACATCAGGAAGAACTGGTCGTCGAAATGATAGAAATAGGGCAGGGTCAGGATCGCCCGTTCGCTGTCGAAATCCGTCACCCAGTAATGCGGGATGTCGTCCGACAGGCCGTTGCCCATATAGCGGTAGCCGGCCTCGATCAGCAGATCGTGCGTGTTTTCGCTGACCGTGCCCACCGCGAAGGGGTCGTTCGGCCGGGGCAGGGAGAACCAGCCCTCCGGCCGCTGCCCGGTGAGCCCTTCCAGGATTTCCGTCGTCATCGCCAACCGTGCGGCCTCTTCGTCACGGCTCAAGGTGCTGACGTCTTCATGCTTCAAGCCTTGTGCCGCGATTTCGTGCCCGTCGTCGCGCAGCACCTTGACCGCGTCGGGCATGATCCGGGCCATCGCCGCCGGCACGGTGACCGTTGCCGTGATGCCGAAGCGCTTGAGCAGCGCACGAACCTGCGCCAACCCCTCATTCATCCCGAAGGTGGCGGGCGAATGTCGCAGGTCGGCCGCCGTCAGCCCTTGCGGGCCGCTCGCGAGGCTGAGGTCTAGCATCACCGTCATGCAGACGCGCTTGCCCTCCGGCCAGCGCACCGCATCGTCGAACAGGGTGATTTCGTCGGAGATCGTGTAGCCGTCTTTCCAAGGCATCGATCAGCCCTCCTTCGCTGGAAACGTGCCGAGGCAGTAGCGCGCCACCGTCTCGCAGCTCGGAAACCAGACGCCGGGCCTTGTCTTCATGCGCGCGATCAGCCGATCCAGCATCTCGATCCGCATGGCCCGGCCCGACACGAAGGGATGCAGGCAAATATTCAGATAGCCGCCTTGGCGATATTGCTGATCGAACGCGTCCCACCAGAGATCCAGCACCCGGTTCGGATCGGTGATGCGCTGCGCCGCATTCTCGCTGCTCAACCAGGCGAAGCTGAAGAACATCGCGTCGTCGATGGCATAGTGGAACGGCAGGTTGATCATGCAGTTCTCACCGTCCGCGTCGCGCTCGTAATAGGGCAGGTGCGCCGCCGAACCGTGCGAGTTGTAGATATAGCCTTCCTCGAGCAGCAGTGAATTGGTGTGCCGGCTGCGCGTGCCGATGGGCCGCTTGCCGACGGTATTTTCCAGTGCCGACGTCGATTTTTGGATGTGATCATGCTCGAGTTGCATGTCCTTCGGCACGTGGTGTTCCCACATATGGTCGGCAATTTCGAAGCCGGCTTTGTGGGCGGCGACCAACGATTGCGGGTAGAGCTCGCAGATCCGGCCGGGCGTGAAGATCGTCGCGGTGACATCGTTGCCGCTGAACAGCTCAATCAAGCGCCAGATGCCGACACGCCCGCCGAATTCGCCTTGTGCGAGCTGCATCGGCGTTTCCTCGAGATAGCGGCGGAACAGCATCGTATCGAAGTCGCAGGTGAAATTGACCGCGATCTGCGTTCCTTCTGGCCAAGCAAAATCTTCGATGAACTCATGCTGCGCGTCATAGGCCTTCGCCGCGGTTTCGAGCTCGTCAAGCTCGCGGGTCAGTTGTTCGGTATCGGTCATGGGACCCTCCTGCGCGAAGCTTAGGCATGGGCCGGACAACTCGCAATGCCGGAGACCGACCGCTAGGATCAGACCGCTTTTTCACGAAGGGAGTCTCCCATGCAATTCGGCGTCAGTGCCCCATTTCGCGGCCCCTTGGCCCAGCCCGAATCCATCCGCCGCATCGCGGAAAAGGCGGAGGCGTGCGGTTTCGGCTACCTCACCGTATCGGACCATATCGTCATCCCGAAGACGGTCGAACCGAACTACCCGTACAGCGATACGGGCCGCTTCACCTGGCTCGACATTGGCGGTACCGACTGCATGGAGCAGTTCACCCTGATGGCCTGGCTCGCCGCCGCGACCAGCAAAATTCGCATCCTCAGTTCGGTCATCGTCATCCCGCACCGCAGCCCGCTCTTCATGGCGAAGTCCCTGGCGACGATGGACGTACTGTCCGGCGGCCGCATCGCGGTGGGGGTCGGCGCCGGCTGGATGCGCGAGGAGTTCGAAGCGCTGGGCGTGCCCGATTTCGACGCGCGCGGCCGGGTGACGAACGAATACATCGACGCGATGAAGGCGGCCTGGACGCAAGAAGCACCGGCCTATTCCGGCGAATTCGTCGAATTCTCGGAGATTGAAACCGACCCGCGGCCGGTGCAAACCCCGCATCCGCCGATCTGGATCGGCGGTGAGAGTCTGCCGGCCATGCGCCGCGTGGTCAGCCATGGCGACGGCTGGTACCCATTCGGCAGCAATCCGAAATTCCGCATGGACACGGTGGCGGCCTACACGACGCGGCGCGACCGGATGTTCGCCCTGGCGGAAGAAGCGGGCCGCGACCCGGCCTCGATCACGCTGTCCTACAATTGCGCCTTCCATAACGAGGCGGAGCAGCAACGTCAGGACGGCACCCGGCTCAGCTTCACCGGCACGCCGGAACAACGCGCCGCCGACATCAAGGCGTTCGGTGATGCGGGTATCAGCATGATGGTCCTGAACCTGACGGCCAACGAGGAAAGCGCCATGCTCGACCGGATGGAAGCGTTCTCGAAAGAAGTGATGCCGCTGGTGGGTTAAGCTTACGTTTGGTGGATCTAGTCAGTTTTTCCCTCACCCCATCCCTGAATGGCCATCAAAGCCATTCAATCCCGAGGGGGGCCTCTGCGGATTAAGACACATGCAATTGTGACGCCCCGGACCACGATCCGGGGCCTAGCCTCAATGCAGAGCGCGCCGTATCCCTGGGTCCCGGTTCTGCGACGCAAAGCGTCTTGGCCGGGACGACACGGGTTGGTTCTTTAAATTCCTGTTTCACAGGGGCCTCCAGGGAGAGAATTCCCGACAGAGCACGTTACAGGCTCCTTATCCGTTGGGCTGAAACGCCTTTATGGGCGTTTCAGGGCAGGGGTAGGGGGAATGCCTCGGCCGAAGCCTCTATTCCTCCCCAAGCGACCGCGCGAAAGCCCAGAGTTCCGGGTCTTTGTGCAGGCGCAGATTGCGGTGGCCCTTGCCAGTGGTGTCTTCGACCAGGAAGACGTCGCCGGATGTGAAACGGCGCTTCTCGCCGTCGCTGACCTCGACTTCCGTGTCGCCTTTCAGGAACATCACATACTGTCGCTGCGGCGCGGTGTGCCAGTCGCCGAGCGGTTCGTCGTCGCCGAGCGGCTCCGTGGTGCGGAACATCAGCCCGTAGGCGTCGATCGCCCTTGTGTAATCGGCTTGGCTGCGGAACTCCACCATGGGTTCCTCAATCTCGTCGAAATGGGTTTCGCCGTCGGCGTCCGTGTAGATGCGGGTGATTTTCATGGCTTACCTCTTTCGTGTTGGCGCGGAGGGCCTAATCCGTCACCCGCAACTCTTCATACGAAATCATAACGTGTTCGCGATAGGCGGGGCGGTCGGCGAGGGTTTCGTAGTAACGCCGGAGGTTCGGGCGATCGGCGCGATCGATGTCGATATCGAAATAGCGATACAGACAATGGCCGAACTGGATGTCGGCAAGGGTGAAATGATCGTCGGCGAGATAGCGTTGGTGGGCGAGGTGGGTTTCGGCAACATCGAGAAATACGCCAAGCTTGCGCAGCGCGTCGTCGATCGCAGCCGGGTCGCGGCGCGACGGCGCGGTGCGGACGGTGCGCCAAAACACCGGGGCGGTAAAGTTCGAGGCGATATTTATCTTCGACCATTCCGCCCAGCGGTCGACGTCGGCGCGGGCATACGGATCTTTTGGCCAGAACGCGTCTGATCCATATTTGCCTGCCAGATAGCGGAGGATCGCTCCGGTTTCCCACAGCGGCGGGTTGTCGCCGTCGATCACGGTCGGGACCGTGCCGTTCGGATTCATCGCCCGGTATTCCGGCGTGTCGACAACACCGTAGGTGAACCCGGCATCGGTGCGATCGAACTCAAGGCCCAACTCGCCGACGCACCACATCAGGGCCTGCATATTGGAAGAGGACCGGCGCCCCCAAATTTT
>CAJWOT010000350.1 GCA_913044215.1 uncultured Rhodospirillaceae bacterium
CACGCGCAAGAACCGCTGGTACGAAAGCGAGTTCAAACGCGGCCCGGTGACCCTGCCTTCCTGCGAAATTTCCAAGACATTGGTAACCAACGCGCAGTACGCCGCTTTCGTCGCCGCGACGGGGCATCGGGTACCGGAGGTCGACGCTGCGACCTGGAAAGGCTATGGCCTTATCCATCCCTACAAGCGTACCCGCCGGCATGCCTGGTCCGCGGGAGAGCCACCGAAAGGTCGGGATACGCATCCCGTCGTGCTGGTCAGCCATGCGGATGCCAAAGCCTATGCGGCATGGCTTAGCAAGATGACGGGTGATCGCTGACGGCTGCCTACTGAAGCGGAATGGGAAAAGGCAGCGCGCGGGGTCGACGGGCGGCGTTTCCCGTGGGGCGAAGAGTATGATCCGACCCGTTTGAATAGCCATGACAAGGGGACCTTCGATACGCGACCGGTTGACGCATTTCCAACCGGTGCCAGCCCGTTCGGCATGTTTGACGCCGCAGGGCAAGTCTTCGAATGGACTGTGACTAAGGCGCGCGGCACGGGGCGTTACATCGTGAAAGGCGGATCTTGGGACGATAGTGGTTGGGGAATCTGCCGTCCCGCCGCACGCCACTCAAGGCCCGAAGCATTGAAACATATCTTGGTTGGGTTTCGGCTGGTCCGGGAGCGATCATGACGGAGATGCGGGTTTGGACGGAAGAGCCGGTATGTTAAACGGTTACGCGGCTCGTGCCGCTGTAGAGTAGAAAAGACCGATGGAAGAATTCGATACCGATTTGCTGGCGGCATTGCCGCGCCGGACACTGTTTGACATGCGCGATGCCGGTGAGCGGGTGTTGGAATGCCATCGAATCCTCGACAACACTGACGACAATATCGTTGGCGAATTGATCAAGAATGTGGAGACGTTCTACGAGTGGAACCACTATCCCGACGGCGACATCTACGACAGCATCTCCCATTCGCAATTCTACTATCATGCGCACCCGCCGGAAGGGCGTCCGGGGGAACATGGTCATTTTCACACTTTCATCCGGCCGAAGGGGATGCCGGACGACGTGAAGCCAGCAGCGGTTCCGGACTACGAAGCCCCGGAAGACCCCGATGATAATTTGAGCCATATCATCGCCATTTCGATGGATAGCGCGGGTTTGCCAATCAAGTTGTTCACCACAAATCGCTGGGTCACCGGGGAGGTATGGTTTACCGCGGCGGATGTGCATCGTCTGATTGGTCTTTTTCAGATCGACCACGCGCAGCCTTCTTGGCCGGTGAATCTTTGGATCACCTCGATGGTGCAACTCTTCGACCCGCAGATTCGCGCTCTAGTTTTGGCGCGCGACCGGACTGTCTCGGACTGGGCGGATCAGCATCCAGGCACCAGTGTCTTCGAGAATCAGGAACTGGAAGTCACCTCGGAGATGGATATCGATATCGACGCGCAACGCACCGCCATAGAAGCCGCGCTAAAACAGGCCAAGGACTAAGACGTGCGGAGAACGGTCACGGTTTTTGAACCGGCAGGCCGCGGGCAAGCCAGCCCGGCTGTTTACGGTTGCCGAAAAGGCCTTCTCCGACATTCGCGACGCGGGAGAACCCCCTTTGCGTCAGAAAGTTGCTGGCCAATCGAGACCGGTTCCCCGCTGCGCAGATTACGGCGATTGGTTTCGTCTTGTCCCGGCCGACGGCCGCCAGGACTCGTCTGTAAAAGACGTCCTTCGACGTGTGCATGGTCAACGCAACGGCGCCACGCGGCACACCTGTTTGCTGCCACTCCTGCGGCGACCGGATATCGAGCAAGAGGATTTCGCCCGATTTCGCGAGCTTAAAAGCCTTGTCCGCACGCAATAGCAGCGGTTCGGCGACAGCGCTGGCGCACCAAGCGGCGAGCGATATCAGCAGGAAGACGATACGGGTCATGGTCGATCTTGTAGAAGCGATCGCCTGTCCGATCTAATCACGCTGCCGTGCCAGAGTGGTGCCCAGCCCCGCTGGCCCGCGGCGCTGCTGCCGTTTAATGGTTAATTAATCAATTTTCGTCCCATAGCATGCAATACATCCGGATTTGCAACGACGCTGTCCCATGACCGACGAATTATCCGTTTCAGATGTCGCGCGGCTGATCGATGATCCGTCCGCAGCGAACCGCGCGAATGCCGCGGGAAAAGTCGCAAGCCGTTATGAGGACGGTGCGCTAAGCGATACAGAGCGCCAGATCGCGGAAGATATCTTTCGGGTCATGTAAAAGACGCGGAAGAACGCGTACGCACGGCGCTCGTCACGCATTTGAAGCATGCGCCGGAACTCTCCTCGGACGTTGCCGTGGTCCTGGCCAAAGACGCGAGCGACGCTGTTGCCGTGCCCATGCTCGAATTTTCCGAGGCGCTGTCCGACGAAGATTTGATCGATATCGTTCGGACGCAGGGCAGTCAGCGCCAGACGGCCGTCGCCAGCCGTCCGACGGTGTCACCCGCCGTTTCGGACGTTATCGTGGATCACGGTGATGAGACTGCAGTCGCGACCTTGGTCGGCAATGAGGGGGCAGAGGTGGCCGACAGCACAATGCACAAGGTTGTCGACCGCTTCGGTGATAGCGAAAAGGTGCAAACACCGCTCGTGATGCGGTCCAGCCTGCCGATCGCCGTTTCCGAACGTCTCGTTGCCAAGGTGTCCGACAAACTGATTGATCGGTTGGTCACGCACCATGAATTACCTGGTGGCCTGGCGGATGATCTGGTGTTGCAGATTCGCGAGCGCGCCACCCTGGGCCTGTTGAGCGCGGATTCGAACGATAGCGATGTCGAAATGCTGGTCGAGGCGCTGGTACGGAACCGACGGTCGACGCCGTCGATCCTGCTACGAGCAATCTGCGTCGGCGATTTGGGCTTCTTCGAAGCCGCGCTGGCCAAAATGGCTGGAATCTCAGTGCTCAACGCCCGAAGGATGATCCATGACAAGGGCGCGCTTGGCTTTAAATCGCTGTACAAACGATGCCAGTTGCCGGCCTCTCTGTACTATGCCTATCGAATCGCGCTGGATGTGTTGCGGGAAACGGAACGGGAGCGTATCGACGGCGATCCGAACGCGAGCACGCGGCGTATGCTGGAACGCGTGCTGACCCAGTTCGAGGACCTTGTCGATGACGAGAGTCCGGAGGATGTCGACTTTTTGCTCAACCGGTTCGGACGTGCCGCAAGCGCGGCCTGACTCCCGCAGGGACTCCCGCTACCGCGCATTCGGTTGTTGCGACAAGAAGTAGTCGAGTTTCTGACGGCTATCGAAGACGTAACGTTTCATGCGTTCGAGCATCCCGTTTCCGCAATAGGCGAATTGCTCCTGCATCGTCTTGATCCGTTCCGGCCGCTTCGCCGCTTCGTTTCGAGACTGCTCGAAGAAGGGAAACAGGTCTTCGTCGTATTTCCGGGCAATTTTTTGCACAAGCGAATTGATGTTTCCCTGTAAACGGTTCAGCAGCGACTTCTGGTTAGCGGGCAGGCCGCTATAGGCATTACTGTCCATGCAGATCTGAAGCGCCGCTGAAGCTTCTGTCAGCGCAAAAAGATTCACAAGCATGGGCTCGGGGAGAATTTGCGGCCGTTTCGCCGTCGCGTCGGCGGCGAACAATAGAGCGGCGAGCGCGAATATGATCGGATATTTCATTCGAGGCCGCGATCCATTGCCAAGCGTTTCTATCAGTTTGCTTCTCATTGCCACACGGAACGGCATATCATAAGTCCCTGCCGGAATGAAGGAATTGCGCCATGTCTATGTCGGAGAATAAGCGGCCGAGCCGGTTATGTGGGCAGTATCGGCGCATCCACATCGCCTATTTCATCGGTATCGGCGCCAGCCTGGCAGCGCTCGATCTCACCTTCTCCGAGACGCGCTGGTTTCACTGGCCCGTTATGATTTGGGGCGCGGTGTTGTGCGTTCATCTGCTCTATTGCAAGAGCATCTCCGTCGATGACTCATGGGTCGAAAAGCGGACCAATCGCATCCGGGACAAGAGTTATGATCTAGGTCATATCCGAAATATCGAGGACTCGTATAAGGAAGATACACCGCCAATAGATTCCGAGGCGGATAAGCGTGAGTGAATCCGAGTCCGACGATGGAGGAAGACCATGCTGGCGAAAGATATCATGACGACCAGTGTCGTGACGGCGGCGCCCGACACATCTATCGAAGCGATTTCTCATCTGATGATGACACACAACGTTAGCGGCCTACCGGTCGTAAACGAGCAGGGGGCGATCCTGGGTATTGTGACGGAAGGCGACCTTATTCT
>CAJWOT010000351.1 GCA_913044215.1 uncultured Rhodospirillaceae bacterium
GCCGCCGCCCGCCGCAATCGCATTGTGAACCGGCGGCGTCGAAACCAGCACGCCGGCCAGCCCGCCGAGCGCGGCGAAGCCCATCACGCCGACATTGAACAACCCCGCATAGCCCCATTGGATGTTGACGCCGAGCGACATCACCGCCGAGATCAAACAGAGATTGAGGATCGCCAGCGCGAGCGACCAGCTCTGCACAAAGCCGACAAGCAAAAGCAGCAGTGCCATCACGCCGAACAGCAGCACTTTGCGATTCGCTTGGATCATATGACCTTACCCCGGAAAATGCCGGTCGGCCGGATCAGCAGCACAAGAACCAGGATGACGAACGACACCGCAAACTTGTAGTCGGTGGACAGTAGTTGCAGCAGCCCTTCCGGCTCCCAGCTTTCCGGCACCAGATAGGCGACGAACTTTCGATAGGCGAAGGTGATCGACACTTCGGAGAAGGCGATCACGAAACCACCGGCAATTGCCCCAAGCGGATTGCCCAGCCCACCGACAATCGCTGCCGCGAAGATCGGTAACAGCAACTGCAGAAAGACGAACGGCTTGTAGCTCTTGTCCAACCCATAAAGGGTCCCGGCAATTGTCGCCAGGATACCGGTCAGGACCCAGGTGATCATGACGACCCGGTCGGGATTGATGCCGCTCAGCAGCGCCAAATCCTCATTGTCGGAAAAGGCGCGCATCGATTTGCCCGCCCGCGTTCGGTTCAAAAACCAAAACAGGGCAGCGACCAGCAACACGGTCACGACGATCGTGATGCCTTGCGACGTCTTGAAAGCCAGCCCTTCCGATAGGCCGGTCGCGTGGCGGAATTCCCGCGCGTTGAAAATGAACCGTGCGCCATCGCCGACGACACGGTCATCCGGCCCGATTGCAAACCGGATCCCGCCATGCAGCAGAAACATCAAGCCGATCGAAGCGACCAGCAGCGTTACGGGAGGCGACTTCTGGCGCCGGTAGAAGCGATAAACCCAGCGATCCATCAACAGGCAGGCCAATACGGTTGCGGCGATGCCGACAGGCAACGCCAGTAGCACCGTCGGCAATGGCGCAATCGAAACGCCGAGCGATTGCAGCCACCACATCACAAGGATGCAAATCATTGCGCCGAACGACATCGTCTCGCCATGCGCGAAATTGGAGAAGCGCAGAATGCCGTATACCAACGTCACGCCGAGCGCCCCAAGCGCCAACTGGCAGCCATAGGTCAGCCCGGGCACGAACAGGAAGTTCAGTATCAATATCGCGGCGTTCGTGACGTCTTCCACCAGGCTCCCCCAACCCTCGGCAACACCCCCTGCTGCCTCAACCTCCCAAAAAAGACCGGCGCACCTCCGGATTGGCCAGCAACGCTTCCCCCGTATCCGTAAAGCGGTTGCTGCCCTGCACCAGCACATAGCCCTTATCGGCGATCGCCAGCGCTTGCCGTGCGTTCTGCTCTACGATCAGGATCGTAATTCCCGTTCGTGCGATCTAAATGATGCGGTCGAACAATTCATCCATGACAATCGGCGATACGCCGGCAGTCGGCTCGTCGAGCATCAGCAGCTGCGGCCGTGTCATCAAAGCGCGTCCGATGGCGACCTGCTGGCGCTGGCCGCCGGACAGCTCGCCTGCCGGCTGCCCGCGTTTTTCCTCGAGGATCGGGAACAGGGCGAACACCTGCGCCATGGTCTCGGAGATATCGTCGTCGCGGATGAAGGCGCCCATCTCGAGATTCTCCTCGACCGTCATCGAGGTGAACACGTTCGCCGTCTGCGGCACGAACCCCATCCCCTTGCGGACGCGGGCCTGCGGCGACAGCGCGGTAATGTCCTCGCCGTCGAGCCGAACGCATCCCTCGCGCAGATCGAGCATGCCGAAGATGGCCTTCATCGCCGTCGACTTGCCGGCACCGTTCGGTCCGACGACCACCGCGATCTCGCCCCTGTCGACGGTGATCGTGCAATCCTCCAGGATATTCGCGCCGCCGCCGTAGCCGCCGGTCATATGCTCACCGCTCAGAAAACTCACGGTACCGTCTCCGCGACGGCGGCGTTCTTCAGCCCGGTACCCAGATAGGCTTCGATCACGTCCTCATTCGCCTTCACCGCATCCGCCGATCCCTGCGCCAGAACCGTACCCTCGGCCATGACGATGACCGGGTCGCAGAGCCGGCTGATGAAATCCATGTCGTGCTCGATCATGCAGAACGTATAGCCGCGCTCTTGGTTGAGCCGCAGGATCGCATCGCCGATCGTGTTCAGCAGCGTCCGGTTCACGCCGGCGCCGACCTCATCCAGAAAGACAATCTTCGCATCGACCATCATGGTGCGGCCAAGCTCCAACAGCTTCTTCTGACCGCCGGACAGATTGCCCGCATATTCGTCGGCGACATGGGCGATCTGCAGAAAATCGATGACCTCGTCGGCCTTCGCCCGAACCGCCGCTTCCTGCGCGTGGACCGTGGCGGGACGTAACCACGTGTCGAGCAGGCGCTCGCCCGGCTGGCCGTCCGGCACCATCATCAGATTTTCGCGCACCGTCAGCGTGGAAAACTCATGTGCGATCTGGAACGTACGCAACAGACCCTTCGCAAAAAGCGCGTGGGGCGGCAGCCCCGTCACGTCGTCGCCGTCGAGAAAAACATGACCGGCAGTCGGTTTGTACAGGCCGGCGATGATATTGAAGAGGGTCGTTTTGCCGGCGCCATTCGGGCCGATTAGCCCGGTGATCGTGCCGGACGCGATTTCCAGCGACACGCCATCAACGGCACGAATGCCGCCGAAATGCATGTGCAGGTCTTCCACCCGGATCATCGACGATCCCAGACAGTTTTTCCGGTTGCGCGTAAGTGTTCGCGCCGGCGGGACCGAATGAAACGGGTATCCGCCGGCGCGTAACGGTTAGCGATACCGTGCCGTTGTGATCTTACCGCCTTTGACAAGGATCTCGCGGTAATTGCCGGCACTTTCGCCCGCGCCGACCAGCTCAACCGCGGAGGCGCCGACATAGTCGATATCGCCACCGTCCTTCAGGATCTTAAGGCCCTTTGCCAGCTCACCGGGATAGATCTTCTCTCCCGGCGCGTTGGCGACCATCATCACCTTCGCCTTGAGCTTGCCGCTTTCCGACGACCCCGCCGCCTGCATGGCCAGCATGATCAGAGCCGCCGCATCGTACGATTCTGCGGTGAACGGTCCCGGTTTGAACCCGCCCTTTGTCGCGAGCCCTTTGAACTTCTCGCCGCCGGGGCTATCCGTCCCCGGCACCGTGCCATAGGACCCGTCGAGATCCTTGCCGATCGCCAGCGGCAGCGAGTCGCCGATCATCCCGTCCGGCAGCGCAAAGGTCGAGAACGCTCCGGAGTCGAGCGACGCCTGGATAATGCCCTTACCGCCCTGGTCCAGATAGCCGGCGACGATAAGGATGTCGCCCCCGGCCGCTGCAAGCGCCGCGACTTCGGCTGAATAATCACCCTTCCCGTCTTCATGGGCCGCCGAAATCGTGATCTTGCCGCCGATCTTGGTGAAATTCGCCTTGATGCTCTCTGCCAGACCCTTGCCGTAATCGTTGTTGGTGTAGGTCAGGGCCGCCTTCTTGACACCTTTCTCTTTCAAGACGTCGGCGAGCACTTGGCCTTGCCGCGCATCGGACGGAGCCGTCCGGAAAAATAATCCGTTATCCGGAATCGTGGACAGCGCAGGCGAGGTCGCCGACGGCGACACCATCACGATACCCTTGGCCATCGCCACGTTCTTCAGCATCGCGGTCGTTACGCCGGAACAGTCGCCGCCGACGATGGCGCTGATCTTGTCGGACGTGATGAGGCGCTCCGTCGTGGCCGTGGCCGCCGCCGCATCGGTACAGGTCGTATCGCCGCGAACCGGCACGATCTTGCGGCCGTTCAGGATGCCGCCACTTGCATTGACTTCCTTCATCGCCAGTTCGGCGCCGGCGGCCATATCCTTGGTCAGCGACTCGATCGGGCCCGTATAGCCCAGAATTACTCCAACCTTGATGTCCTGCGCCGCGACGGGCATCGCGATCATCGCCGCAGCGGCGAATGCCATAAGCTGCTTTTTCATCTTCTTCCTCCCATGCGAATAGGAAACACGCACTCCGTTACCGTTACCCCGCAGGGTAGAGGGGGCCCGGATCGCGTGGCAACGATAATTTCCGGCGACTACTTTGCCTCAGGGCGCGGCAGCAGGATGACGGTGAGGTTCGCGACCAGCATGATCCCGGCAATCACGTAGAACACCTCTTTCAGCCCATAGGCAT
>CAJWOT010000352.1 GCA_913044215.1 uncultured Rhodospirillaceae bacterium
GTATAGAGTTCGTAGAGGAAGCAGGTCGTCGGGTCGTCCGGCGCAAACGCTACATCGAACTGATGACACCCCGGTTCGGTTTCCAGAGACGCGCGTGCGTTTTCCGTCATCGCAGTTGCAAAGGCGTCGGCATGCTCGGCTTTGACGTTGAAGACGACGGTAATGACATACATGGGCTTTTCCCCTGGTGACTGGATTGCCTTAGTTTCGGCTGAATGGCGTACATTCTATCAGCACGTGCCGCTGGCTTGCGACGGTTTCGAGCGCGCGGTAGCGTTCATTTTTCGTTAAACGGCATAGTTGGGCACGAGAATCATGAATGGCGCGACCCACGATTTTGTCGCTCTCGCTTTGGCGCATCGAGAAGCGGCGTTTCCCGAGCGTGCGCGGTCGATGGCGATCGATGCGATCACCGATCTGCTTGGTTGCATGATTGCGGGGGCGAGCGAACCGGTTGCTGGGATGCTGGGCCGTATCGTCGCAGACGGAGGTGATCGACCGGGACTCCCCGCCGCACCGCTCGCCGCCGCGGACCGGATGGCGGCGCCCCACGACAGCGCGCTCTACAACGGCACCCTGGCGCATGCGATCGATTATGACGACGTCACCCATCCGGCCTATGCCCATCCCGGTGCATCCCTGGTCCCGGCCATTTTGGCGACGGCGCGAATCTCGCAGGCGTCCGGTCGCGACGCCCTGACCGCCTATATCCTGGGAATTGAGATGGTCAGCAAGCTGGGACGTGCGCTGAACACGGCGCACTACAAGAACGGCTGGCACGCTTCAGCGACCTTCGGCACGCTCGGGGCTGCTGCAGCGGCAGCTTCGATGTTGCGCCTGGAGGCGGAACCGTTTGCCATGGCGTTAGGTATGGCAGCCTCCGCGGCGAGCGGCTTGCGGGCTAATTTTGGGACGATGACAAAACCGCTGCACGCGGGATACGCGGCGCGCAATGGTGTGCTGGCTGCACTCATGGCCCGCGAGGGCGTGACGGCGAGCATCGATGTGCTCGAGAATGCGTACGGTTTCGCCGAAGTGTTCAACCATCACAGCGATATAGACTCCCCGCATTTCGATACCTGGGGGGACCCGTTGGAAATCCTGACAGAGTTCGGTCTTGGCCTGAAGCCCTATCCGGCCTGCGGCGCGGCTCATCCGCCGATCGAGGCGTCGATCCGCATCCGAGAGCAGCTAGAGGGCAGATTGGACCGTATCGAAGATATCCGCGTCGGCGTGACGCCAATGCACTTTGAGCCGATGGTCTATGACGTTGCGACGAACGGCTTGGAAGCGAAGTTCTGCATGGGGTATTGCCTCGCCGCAGCGTTTCTTGATGGTGACGTTACGTTGAAGACCTTCGAGGAAACGTCGCTGCCCCGAATCAACGGCTCCGATCTCGCGAAAAAGGTTCGTATGGAACTCGACGACAGGGTCGCGGGCAATACGGAGTTTGGCGCCGTCGTCACCGTCACGCTTTCCGACGGGGAGCGGTTGGAAGAAATTGTCCCACTCGCAATGGGAAAGCCGGAACGCTGGTTTTCCAAGCAAAGGCTCGAATCGAAGTTCCATGATTGCTGCCATGGCCAGATAGCACGTGAAAATGCGGAACGTGTTTTTCACCTGGCGCAGGCGCTGGAAGACGCGGAAACACTCGATAGCTTGCTCGATGCGGTCCGATCCGGCCGCTGAAATTTCTCAATCGAAACGCAATTGGGTACGATTGGGGGGCGCCACCGCGGTTGATGCTGCGGTGGCGTGGCGGTGTCATCGCAACGGATAACAGGTTGTCCGCGTAGATATGTTGGTCAGATATATCATTGTCGGGATCGGTCTCGGACTCCTGTGCGTCATCGCCGCCGTTATAAGCCATTGCGATCTGACAGAGGGCTGTACTGGGGAATCTCAATTTTCCGAAGCATTCGACGGCTTGATGGAGAATGTCTTTGGTACGGAAGGGGCTGGCGATACAGTCAAGACGAAGCCCATTCCGCCATCATCGCAGCCGGTCAAGCAATCAGCGAAACGGCCAGATATAGAAGCCGCCCGCCCGCTGCCGCGTGAAAATAGGCCGGCAATACCGGTCGATAGCTATAGCGCCGGCGACCAGTACGATATCCTGCAATGGAACCTGGTACCCTTTTCCTCTGGCAGCGTTGACAGCGTTCGCACCGGAGGCGGAATCGCTTCCGCCGAAGGATCGTTGGCCATATCGAATGGTGACTATTTGATAATCTCAGGTTGGGCGGGCCATCCTGCATACGGCATGCGCTTCCGAGATGTTTTGTTCTCGTTGTGTGGCAAAGTGGTCGGCCGCGCCGCCGTAACGGCCTCACGCCCGGATGTCGCAACGGCCGTTCACCGCAATCTGGCACGATCCGGTTGGACTGTAAGACTCGCTGCAAATCACCTGCCGCGCTGCAAGGAGCAGGTTCTGCAAGCCTGGGGCGTGGCGCCGATCGGCTTTAACATATTCCCGCTGATCGGCAAGACAGCGATCGCGTTATCGGAGACTGCGGAACCCGTTTCGGTAAGGTTCCAGAGTCGATCCGCTATGCTTACCCCCGCTCAGAATGGCAAGGCGGAACTGAAGAAAATCACTGTCAGTGCATCCGCTTTGCGGTTACGGAAATGCGGCGACACGTCCTGCGACGTAGTCGGCCACATCAAGGCTGGGCAGCATGATGGCTTCGTATTGGAAACTGTCGGCCAGTGGAGTTTGTTCCAAATCGGTGAAGCCGTCGGCTGGGCCAGCAATCGGTATGTGGCAATCCAGTAACCCCGGTCGGCCCCTTTGAGCCGGAAGGTGTCGGGTGCTAATCTCGCGCCGCGACGCACCGCAGAACTAGCGAAACATGAGGAGGTCTGGGATGAGCAAGGCCCTGGAAGGTGTCCGCGTTATTGATATGACGCACAATCAGGCTGGTCCTGCCTGCACACAAATCCTCGCCTTTCTGGGTGCGGATGTGATCAAATTAGAGCATCCCAAGGGGGGCGACGTCGCGCGTATCGTGCAACGTGATCAGGATAGCGACAGCCTGTTTTTTCTCATCCTCAATGCGAACAAGCGCAGCTTAACCCTTGACCTTAAAACGGATGAAGGGAAAGACCTGTTCAAGAAAGTGATCGCGGAATCGGATGTCCTGGTTGAGAATTTTGCGCCTGGCGCCCTCGACCGGATGGGGCTCGGTTATGACACGCTTTCGAAGATCAACCCGCGGCTGATCTACTCGACAATCAAGGGCTTCGGCACCTATGGCCCCTATAGCGACTTCAAGAGTTTCGAACCGATTGCCCAGGCTATGGGAGGTGCGATGAGTGTCACCGGGTTTCCGGAGAACCCGCCGACCTATGTTTGGCCCGCGATCGGTGATTCTGGCACGGGCATGCATATGGCGATCGGAATTCTGGCTGCCCTGCAACAGCGGCACGCAACCGGAAAAGGCCAGCATGTCGAAGTGTCCATGCAAGACTCGGTGGTCAATATCATGCGGGTGGCGCTACGCGATCACCAGCGGTTCAACACTCCAAAGCCGCGCGCCGGCAACCAATTGGGGGATACGGTTCCGGGATCGACTTACAAGTGCAGTCCCGGCGGGTCGAACGATTATGTCTATATCTTCGCGCAACAGCAGATGTGGCCGGCCTTTGCGAAGGCTATCGGCCGCGAAGATCTTACCGATGACGCCAAATTCTCGACCCATGCGGCCCGGTGGGAAAACAAGGACGAATTGAACCCGATTATCGAAGAATGGACCAGCCAGCGCACCAAGCATGAGGTGATGAAGCAGTTAGGCGATGCCGGTGTGCCGAGCGGCGCCTGTCAGGATACCGGCGAAGTTCTGGAAGATCCTCACCTGGTTGCACGCGAAATGATCGTGGATATCGATTATCCGCTGCGTGACGGGACCTACAAGACTGTAGGGTGCCCGATCAAACTGTCAGATTCGCCGGCGGAGATCACGCGGCCGCCGGAGCTTGGAGAACATAGCGGGGATTTGTTGCAGGCCCTCGCGGGTGTATCGCCTGAAGATGTCGAGAAACTGCGCGACGACGGCGTAATATGATTCGGTTGGCGGATCAGGCGTGGCGACCATCGGGGCGCTCATTCTGATAGGAGTGGGGTGAGATCGAGAGGGGAGGCTCTCTTGCACCATTCCTCGCTTGCGGGAGAGGGGTCGACAGACCTTT
>CAJWOT010000353.1 GCA_913044215.1 uncultured Rhodospirillaceae bacterium
GGCCGCCGCACCGGCCCGCCCGTCTGACCCAGCAGTTCCTGCCAATACTTCTGGTGCGCCTGCGGCTTGTCCGCCGGGCGGGTGTCGCGCAGCGCGGCGCGGACCGGGTCGAGGCTGTCGCGCACCCGTCGCGCTGCATCTATTTCGCCGCGCAGGGCCAGGTCGGTGTATTCCTGCATGCGCCGGTCGTGTTTCGTCTGCATCAGGTAGGGCGGGGTCAAGCAGAGATAGACCTGCCAGCCGAGTTCGTGGATGTTCTCCAGCCATTGTTCCTCCGACGAGGTGCTGACGAGCAGCTTGTCGCCGGCCATGCGGGTCAGTTGGGTGTAAAGGTCGCGCGGCACGGAGTATTTGATCGCCACGATGTTGGGCAGTTCGGCGATACGGGCGCAGACCTCGGGTCCCATGACGTAGCCATAGTCGGGTTGGTGCCAGATCGCCACGCCGATCTCCACCCGTTCGCAGATATGGCGGTAATATTCGTAGAGGACGTCGTCGACCGTTTTGTGGAAATAGAGGGGCGGGCTGGGCTGTGCACGATGATGTAGTCGGCGCCGGCCGCCTGAGCGTGGTCGGCGAGGTCCAGGACGGTGTCGAGTTTCTCGTCCGAACAGGAGATCATTACCCCGCACTTGTCTCCCGCTTCGTCGGTGGCGATTTCGAGGATGAGTTTTCGTTCCGCGAGCGAAAGGGAGAAGAATTCAGCCTGCTTCCCGGTAATGAACACACCGCCGATTCCGGGGTCGTCGATCCAGTGGCGCAAATTGCGGCGGAAGCCAGGTTCGTCAAGCGTCAGGTCCGCGGCGAATGGCGTGAGATTGGCGACCCACAGCCCCTTCATGTGGGTTAGGGCATACGCCTTGGCATCGGATTTGCGGTACCGCATGCCAGCGATCCTTCGGTGTTGTTTCGTGCATGCTGCGGCGCGCCACGAACAGGGTGAAACCCTCCGCAGCGTCGCTAAGTTTCTTCAAGCCAAGGATTGGCGCTTCAATACAAAGTACAGAAGAATTCCGCCGCCCAGGATCGCGACATACAGCAGTGGCTGTTTCACCAATTTTTCGCCATCGAAAGCAACAATTCGGCCACTGTTTGTTTCTTTGCTTCGGGTTCCTTGGGCTTGCTATATCCGCCGCCGCCCGCGCTTCTGTAATAGCCGCCTCCCGGTGACGTGTTGCTTGATACGCCGCCTGACGATTCGGCACTGCCATTTCCAAACCCGTCACCAAACTCATTGCCGAAGCTGATCAGACCGAAGCGTGCCCAGTTGTCACGGCCCAGCCAATAACGGATTTCTGGGAGGTAGCCTGCGAGGGCAATCGCTTGGAAGTCGGCCCATTGGTCGCCTTCCAGACAGTAACCATCCTCTTCCATTTGTCGGGTCCATTCTTCAGCGGAAGTCCGGAAAGGCCTTCCACACCGAAGAAGCTACTCGACCGATTGCGCTGGTTACTGCCTTTTTTCGACCGGCTGATGTCCCGGTCCAAGCTTTCATAGACTTCGAAGCTGGGCTCTGGAATGGATTGCAGTGCCGCCGGTTCCTTTGATTCTCAGTCGCGCGGGGAGACTCTCGGGCCGTAGGACGGCTCCATAATCTCTCCGGTTCCCTGCCTGTCCGGCGAGTCTAAAGGCCCGAATGCAGCCGCTCCCGTTGGCTGGGCGCCCATGATGCTGACGACAACGAAAAGGGCCGCGAGCGGCATGCACAGCGTCCGCACCTGTCTCATAATCATGTTGGCGTCACGAACGACGTAATCTCTGTGCACCATAAAGAATAACTGCGTAACAACGGTGTTTTGTTAGTCTTATTCCGGTTAGGTCGCTTTCGCCAATCAAATAGTAAAATTAAGCCTACGGCGCCTTTAATATCTCTGCAGCCAACGCGAGCGTTGCTTCCGTAAACCTGCCCATATTCGCGGCCCTGTCATCGTCCGCAGTTTCCACCGTGCGGACGATTTCGGTCGCTCCCGCGATCGCGATACAGGTGTGGCCGGCGGCATCGCCGTAGCGATTACCGGTCGGCCCTGCCGCACCGGTCTCGGCTAGACCCCAATCGGCCCCAAGCCGGTCGCGTGCCGCTCTGGCCAATGCCAGGGCATGCGGTTCCGATGCGGAGCGATATTCGTCGAGTATGGCATCCGGGACCGCGAGTAGCGCGCTCTTTGCGGGGCGTGTGTATACGACCGAGCCACCCAAAAAATAGGCGGATGCCCCCGGGACGGCGAGCAAGGCGGCGGAAACAAGGCCACCCGCCGAGGATTCAGCGACCGAAATCGTTTCACCGCGATCACGAAGGCAGTTCGCAATCTCTAATGCTAGGGAATCGATTTTCGAAGACGCCATGTCAAACTCCAACACTCTCGATTTTGTAGACCGCTACTATACGCGAATTCGCGTCCGAGTTCAGTAACTGACTGTTCAAGACGGGAAAAATGCGCCGTGAGACCTACTCTCCTTTTTCGATGCCGCCGTGCTTGGCGTGGCGGGGTAGCTTTATCTTGACCGGTGCCGTGCGAAACCGCAGCCTTTACGCTGGAAATTCAGCGGAATAGAGGGAATTGGTATGGATGCGCGCCGCCTCGTCATTGTAGGAACACAGCATGCGATGGGACTTGTCGGTGCCATCCGGCCGCGATTTGGGGGCCTGATTGGCACGGGCAGCAATCAGCATTGTCCCCGCGACGTTTTCGGCGGGTAGGCGCGCATGGCACGGATCGCGATCGGCGGCTTCCAGCACGAAACCAACTGTTTCGTCCCGCATAAGACAGATTACAAATATTTCGCCTCGCACCGCGACCGCCCGCCACTATGCCGCGGTGACGCGATGATCGAGTGGCTCACCGATGTGAGCTTCGGCATGTCCGGTTTCCTCACGGACATGCGGGCGGATCACGAGCTGGTTCCGCTGCTTTGGACCAGCGGCGGGGCCGGCGGCATGGTGACGCGCGACGCCTTCGAACGGATCGCGGGAGAGATGATCGGCGCTCTCTCCCTAGCGCTGCCGGTCGACGCGGTCTATCTCGATCTGCACGGCGCGATGGTGACGGAGGATTTCGAAGATGGCGAGGGTGAGTTGCTGCGTCGGGTGCGTGCGGTGGTCGGGCCGGACGTGCCGGTGGTTATCAGCCTCGACTATCACGTCAATCTGACCCAGGCGATGGCGCAGCATTGCGATGGCATGGCGATCTACCTCACCTATCCGCATATCGACCGGGCAGAAACGGGGCAGCGGGCGGCCAAAATCCTGTCGACCGTGTTGGCGCGCGGTCAGCCGCCCTTCCGGAAGTTCGTCAAGCTGCCCTTCCTGATCCCGCTGAATTTTCAATGCACCATGGTGCCGCCCTCCGCCGATATCGTCGCCGCGTCGGTCGCGGGCGAAGGTGGTGAGGTGCTGAACTTGAGCTACGGCGCGGGCTTCCCGCCGGCCGATCTTGCCGAATGCGGGCCGGGCGTTGTCGCGCATGGTTATGACCGCGAAGCGGTCGATGCTGCCACGGCGCGGCTCGTCACGGAAATTGTATCGCGGGAGGCGCTGTTTTCAGAACCGCTGCTCAGCCCGGAGGTTGCGGTGGCGGAGGCGAAATCGATCAATGCCGCCACACCGTCGCGGCCAGTCGTCCTTGCCGATACGCAGGACAATCCCGGCTGCGGCGGCACCGGCGATACGACGGGATTGCTGCGGGCGCTGGTCGAGGGGAACGCGCAAGGCGCGGTGTTGGCCATCATGGCCGATCCGGAGGCTGCCGCGATCGCGCACGACGCCGGTACCGGGGCGGAGATCACAATTGCGCTGGGCGGTAAGTCCGGCCCCGAAGGGGTCGAACCCTTCGAAGGGACGTTCCAGGTCGAAAGTCTTGGTGACGGGCAGTTCACTTGCACAGGTCCTTGCATCCGCGGCCGCACCGTCGATATCGGACCCATGGCGCTATTGGCGATCGGCGGGGTCAAGGTCGTGGTCGCCAGCAAGCGCATGCAGGCCTACGATCAGGACATCTTTCGCCATCTGGGCATCGAACCCGCCGAGCAGAAGATCCTTGCCCTGAAGAGCACCTGCCATTTCCGTGCGGATTTCGAACCGATCGCCGAAAAAGTGCTGATCGCCATCGCCCCGGGCGGCCATATCGCGGATTCGAAGCAATACCCCTATCGCAAGCTGCGCGAAGGGGTCCGCCTCGAACCGCT
>CAJWOT010000354.1 GCA_913044215.1 uncultured Rhodospirillaceae bacterium
TTGGCCCTATCGCTGGCGCTGAAGACGCGTCCAAATAAGGAATAGCTACTCCGCGTGGGCGGGCTTCTTGCCGTCCGGCGGCCATGCTTCGACGCCGTCTTCGAGTGGAATTTCGAGGCTGCGCAGCAATTGCGAGAACATCGTCCAATTGCCGATCGCGACGACCATTTCAACCAGTTCCGCCGGTCCGCCGACATGCGCGGCGCATTCCTGCCAGACGGCGTCGGAAATCTTTCCATACTCCAGCGTGTCGTCGACAGCGGCAAGCACCGCCCGGTCCGCCGCGTCGTAGCCGTCGTAATTCTGCCAATCACGGACGCCGACGACATCTTCCGGCGGCAGCCCGACCGCCTCGGCGAAACGCCAGTGCTGCGTCCACTCGTAGCACGACCCTGTCACCCAGCCGATCCGCATAATGATCAGCTCGCGCAGCCGCACATCGATCGTCTTGTTTGTGAACAGCAAGGTGGTCAGCAACTCGTTGACCCCGCGGGCGAGCTGCGGGTTGTTCAGCAGCATGCGGTAGGCGTTCACCTTCGCCATGGATTCCCGAATTCCGACATCCTTGGCCGTCTCGATCGCATCTTCGACCGACAGCATTGCGACGCGTTCTGACATACGAGACCTCCTCTGTGTTCCGAGTTGCGCGAGAGATTAGGCATGCCGCAGCCGGCGGTGCAAACCCGCGTTGAACAGACAGGTTTGCAAGCGCGTTTCGCCGCCGCCTAAACTCCCGCGACCTTCCTGACATTGGGAACATCCGCTATGGCAATGAAAATCTGGCATCAGAGCTTCACCGTGCTCGGCAACCTACCGGCCTACGAAGCACGGCTGCGAAAACATATCGACGGAATCGTGCGGCCGGACACCGAAGTCGTGCTGCACGGCATGCACCCAAAGACCTACGAGACGGAATATCCCGGCCACGATCTGCGCCATAACTTGCTGTTCGCGTTGCATGCAAATCAATTCGTGCTTGGCGGACTGGCGGCGCAGGAACAGGGTTTCGATGCCTACGCGATCAGCACGATTCCCGATCCGATGTTGCTCGAGATACGCAGCGCGCTGGACATTCCGGTCGTTGGCTACGGCGAATCCTCAATGCACCTGGCCTGCCTCTATGGGCGCAAGTTCGGCATGCTCACCTTCATCGAAGAGCAGCTACCCTTCATGGCCGAGAAAGTGGCAGGGTACGGCCTCAACGACCGTTTCGCCGGCATCCGGCATGTCGGCTTTACCTTCGACGACCTGATCGCCAATTTCAACGACCCAGCGCCGGTAATCCGCCAGTTTGAAGAGTCGGCACGGACACTGATCAAGGAAGGCGCCGATGTGATTATCCCGGGCGAAGTGCCAATGGGCGTAACCATGGCCGCGCACGGCGTTCGGCGGGTAGACGACGTGCCGCTGCTCGACGGGCTCGCCGCGACCATGAAGATGGCCGAGCTGATGGTCGATCTACGCCGCACCGTGGGGCTCGAGGTCAGCCGCAACACCTGCTACACCGCGTCACCGCGGCCGGAACGGCTCGCCGAACTCCTTACCTTCTACGGATACGACCGGTTGATGCCGGGTCGGGAAGAGTAGACGGAACTGAACCCCGTCCGGCGCGCTACATCGGTTTCGAACTGATGACCTCCTGCGCGGCAAGGCTTTCGATCGAAGCTTCGTCGTAGCCGCATTCGCGCAGCACCTCCGCATTGTGCTCCCCAAGCAGCGGGGTCGGGCGGCCCGCTGACTCACGCGTGTTACCGAAGCGGATATAGTTCCAAGCGATGCGCAATTCACCGCCAATCGGATGCTGACGGGTCATGATCATGTCGTTCGCCTGGCTGTGCGGATCGTCGAGGAAGTATTCGCTGTCCGGTTTCTGCGCTTCGATACTGGGTACACCCGCGCTTTTTAGCGCCTCCAAAGTCTCGTTCAGCGTTCGGTCGGCGAACGCCGCTGCAAGCCCTTTGGCAAAATCGGTGTCGACGGGATGCTGACCGGCTGCCGGTTCTGCGGCGTCCAAATCGGCGTCCGGCTGGCCAGCCACCGCACACAAAGCGCGCCGCTCATCATCATCGCGCGCGACGACATAGATCCAACCGTCGCTCAGCCGGTAGAGGCGATGAAAGGGGTTCAACCCGTACTGCGCCTTGTCCGCCAGCGGCCGCACCGGCTGCCCATCGTATTTCGTGAACCAGGCGGAGCTTAACACCACCGCAGCATTCAGCAGGTTCGCGTCGATGCGTTGGACCGTGCCGGTGCGATGCCGCGCGAACAGCGACAGGATCATGCCAAGCGCGCCCATCGCCCCGTTGGTGAAATCGGTCGGTGCCAGCTGAGCGGGAAAAACCGGGGGATTCTCGGGGCCGCCCTGGGCCCGTTCCATCCCCATCAACGCCTGTGCCAATGGATCGATACCCGGCCGTTTCGAATAGGGTCCGGTCCAGCCATAGCCTGTCAAATGGGCTTCGATCAGATTGGGGTTCACCGCCTCCCCAATCCCCATGCGCTCGGTCGCGTGCGGCCGCAGATTGGCGAGGAGACCATCCGCCGAAGCAGCGATCTTTTGCGCTATCTGCTTGCCTTCGTTCGTCCGCGTGTTCACCGATACCGAACGCTTGCCGAAATTGATGTTGTAGAAATAGGTGCGCCCGATCGGCCGCGACAGATCGCCGGTCGGCGGTTCGAATTTGATCACATCGGCACCCAGATCGGCGAGCAGCCGGCCGCCGGTCGGTCCCGCGATAAGATTGGTAATTTCCAGTATCCGCACCCCGTCGAGCGGCGGGGCGTCCGGTCCGTCCGCCGCCGGTGCGGCAGGCTGGGGTTCCGGGTAGCCGTCGGGCAAACCGTTGTTCGCCGCCGACGGCCGCGGCCCCTTCGCGCTGCCGGGCATTTCGCTCAGCATGATGGGCGCGCCCATCTGGATCACCGGACCCAGCACCGGGTCGTCCAAAGAGACAACCATGTTGTTGTGGTTGATCTGGGGGTCTTTCATGCCCTCATCGATCATCCGGCACGGCCCAAAAGGCACATCGGCCTCCTCGAACAGCGCGGCCCATTCCGCCTGTGGTTTGGTTTTGATGACCTTGGCGATCGCCGCGCGCAGTTCCTCGTCATCCTCCGGCGTCACGCCGCCGCGGCCGTCCTGAAACCGTTCCTCCTTAATCATCTCCCCAATGCCTAGCAGGCCCGCGCAAATGGCCATGAAACCGACATGCACACAGCCAAGCTGGATCCACTCGCCATCGGAACATTCATAAACGCTGTAGAACGGCGCACTACCGGACGGATGGGTCTGGAAAACGGTTCGCGCCAGTTTCTCGCCAATAACCTTAGGATGATAAAGCAAGGCGCCAGCCATCAGCGAGGTTTCGACAGTGCGGCCGCGCCCCGTGGTTTCCCGGGCCAACAACGCGGCGGCGATCCCGAGGTTGGCGAACAGGGCGGCTCCCACGGTCGGCAACGGGTGCACGATATGCACCGGCGCCGGCCGAAAGCCCGGCATGCCACCCATGACACCCGTCCGCGCCAAAACCAGCTCTTCGATCGGCGGCTCGTCCTTCAGCGGTCCGCGCTTTCCGTAGGCCGTGATCGAGCAGCTCACCAGCCGCCCGTTCGTCGTCGAAAGCCAAGCCGGATCGACGAGGCGTTGCAGCTCGGAACTCGGTGCAAAATCCTCGACCAGCACGTCGGCACCGGCGACCAGCCGGCGGAAAAGCTGCGTGTCTTCCCCATCGCCGTCGAGGTTGAGTGACGACAGATCCAGCGCGACACATTCCTTGCCTCGATCCCACACGACGAAACCGCCATCGCGATGCAGAGGTACCCCCGGATCGGTCACGCGAACCACCCGTGCGCCAAGATCGCTCAACAGCATGGTTGCAAACGCGGCAGCCGCCCCCGTGCCTAAGTCGAGTACGGTAATGCCATCAAGTGTGCTTGCCATAGCGGGGGATACTCCTGGAGACTAACGGCTTTGCTTTTGAATTGAGTGTAGAAGCGAAACGGTAGGCCCCAGAAGCCGCTCAATCAAGCACGACCGGAGCCAATCCCGAAGGCACCGGTTCGACGCGTGCAAACGCAATTTTGGCAGAAACATGCGTGAGGCGCTAAAGCCGGGCGAACCGATAGGGCAGGTTCGCCCGGCACCTTGTTAAGCGGCACGCACGTCGGTAAG
>CAJWOT010000355.1 GCA_913044215.1 uncultured Rhodospirillaceae bacterium
CCGGATTATTTTTCCGTCGCAAAACAAAACATATAAACTGTCACCTATCAAACCGATGACCGCGTGCCGCGCCTTCCCGGCGAAAACCGCGCTCGCTTTCCAGACAATGCAGCGGAGCCGACCGTGAACCACCCGACGATGACGCGAGACGATGTCGTTCTCGAATCCAGTGCATCCTTGCATGACGGCTTTTTTCAAATGAAGCACTACCAACTGCGTCACCGTCTCTTCGAAGGCGGCTGGAGCCCGAATCTGAGCCGCGAGATCATGCTGCGCGACCCGGTCGCCGGTGTCATTCCCTATGATCCGATCCGCGACGAAGTGGTCCTGCTGGAACAATTCCGAGGCGGGATGTTCGCCGCTGGCGACAAACATCCGTGGAGCATCGAAATCGTCGCCGGGATCATCGAGAAAGGCGAAAGCGCCGAGGAAATGGCGCGCCGTGAAACGTTGGAAGAGTGCGGATGCACGGTCGGACGGCTCGAGAAGGTAATGGAATTCTATCCCAGCCCCGGCGGTTGTTCCGAGCTTGTCACCGTCTTCTGTGGCGAAGTGTCGTCGGAAGGTGCTAGCGGTGTCCATGGTGTCGCTGAAGAAGGCGAGGATATCCGCGTTTTTTCGATCAGCGTCGACAAGGCGATGGCACAGATCCAGTCCGGGGCGATCAATAACTCCATCGGCGTCATCGGTATTCAGTGGCTCGCCCTGAACCGCGACGAGTTACGCCAGCGCTGGACCTGAGCTGTGGATCGCGACGATGTCGAATTGCTGCGCGAGGAGCCTCTGCATGAGGGTTTCTTCCGCATGGTCCGGTTGCATTTACGGCACAAATTGTTCGCCGGCGGCTGGACGGAGCCCCTCGACCGCGAGGTCGTGCTGCATGGCACGGTTGCGGCAATCATCCCCTATGACCCGATCCGCGACTCCGTCGTCCTCATTGAGCAGTTCCGCAACGGTAAGTTCGCAGCGGGCGATGCACAGCCTTGGAGCGTGTCGATCGCCGCCGGTATGATCGAGCCGGGTGAAAGCGCAGCAGACATGGCCCGCCGGGAAACGCTCGAGGAAACCGGCTGCACCATCGGCCGGCTGGAGAAAGTGCTTACCTTCTATTCGAGTCCCGGCGGCTCGTCCCAGCACGTCACCCTGTATTGCGGGCAAGTGTCGGCCGAAGCCGTTGGCGGCCTCTATGGGGTCGCCGAAGAAGGCGAGGACATCCGCGCTTTCGAAGTCTCCTTTACGGAAGTTCTGCACATGGTCGATGGCGATTTGTTCGACAACGCAATCAGTATCGTCGGCTTGCAGTGGCTCGACCGAAACCGCGAACGGCTGCGCCGGGACTGGACTTGACCGTCGCGCGAGGGAGTGCTTGAAAAGCGGTAAGGCCTAGCGCCTAGGGGGAATTCTTCAAGAACTGAAAGACTGGGATATGAATGTTCGTGATGGATTTACCGGTTCGGTAGGCAACACGCCGCTGATCAAACTGCGCAAGGCTTCCGAAGAAACAGGCTGCACAATCCTGGGCAAGGCCGAGTTCCTGAACCCGGGCGGTTCGGTCAAGGACCGCGCCGGCCTTTACATCATCCTGGACGCTGAGGAACGCGGCGTTCTCAAGCCCGGCGGCCTCATTGTCGAAGGCACGGCCGGCAATACGGGCATCGGCCTGGCGCTGGTCGGCAACGCCCGCGGCTACCGGACGCTGATCGTCATTCCGGAAACCCAGTCGCAGGAAAAGAAGGACATGCTGCGGCTTTGCGGGGCGGAACTGATGGAAGTTCCCGCCCTGCCCTACAAGAACCCGGACAACTATGTTCACGTCTCCGAACGAGTCGCGGCAGAGAAAGCGAAGACCGAACCCAATGGCGCGCTTTGGGCCAACCAATGGGACAACACGGCGAACCGCAACGGCCATTACAAATCAACGGGCCCGGAAATCTGGGAACAGACCGAGGGCACGATCGATGGTTTCACCTGCGCCATCGGTACCGGCGGCACGCTCGCCGGCACCAGCACATTTTTAAAGGAAGAAAATAAGGAAATTGTGACCGCGGTCTCAGATCCGATGGGCGCCGCCATGTACAATTACTTCAAACATGGCGAATTGAAATCCGAGGGCAATTCGATCACCGAAGGCATCGGCCAAGGCCGCATCACCAAGAATATCGAGGGCGCACCGGTAGACGACGCGTACCAGATCCCCGATTCCGAGGCGGTACAAATCTGCTTCGACCTTCTAAAGCATGAAGGCCTGTGCCTTGGCGGCTCCAGCGGCATCAACGTAGCCGGCGCAATCCGCATGGCCAAGGAGCTGGGACCGGGAAAGACCATCGTCACCATCCTGTGCGATTCCGGCACCCGCTACATGTCCAAACTCTTCAACCCGGCGTTCCTGCGCGAGAAGGAACTGCCGGTACCCGACTGGATGGAAAGCAAATGATCACCGAGGAACTGTTCCGCGCCGACTCCTATCTGAAGGAATGCGAAGCAACCGTTGAAAGCATCAACGACAAAGGCGGTATCGTCCTCGACCGTTCGGTCTTCTACCCAACCGGCGGCGGCCAGCCCGGCGACAGCGGGGTCCTGGTCAGGGGCGACGGTACGGAGATCGCCATCATCACGACGGTGAAGGGAGACGGCGACGAGAACGTCGTGCACGTCCCGGCCGAAGGGTCTGCCCTCCCCGCACCGGGCGACAACGTAACCGCACGGATCGATTGGGACCGGCGCTACAAGCATATGCGCATGCATACCGGCCTTCACCTCATGTGTGCCGTCGTACCGCACGGCGTCACCGGCGGTAAGATCGGCGCGGCCAAGAGCAGTCTCGACTTCGATATCGGCGATGCGACGCTCGACAAAGAGGCGATCACCGAAGGCATCAACAAGCTGGTTGCGGGCGACCATACGGTCGGCGCGCGCTGGATTACGGACGAGGAACTCGATTCCAATCCCGATCTCGTGCGCACCATGTCGGTCAGCCCGCCCCGCGGCAGCGGCAAGGTGCGGTTGCTGGACATTCCAGAAGTCGATCTGCAGCCCTGCGGCGGCACGCACCTGGCCCAGACCGGTGAGGTCGGCCGCATCCGCGTCTCGAAGATCGAGAACAAAGGCAAGCGAAACCGCCGCGTGAATATCGTATTCGACGAGTAGGCCGGCTGAAATCAGCAGGAGGACTATAGTGAGTTACGCAAACCCCGACGCGCTGGTCGAAACCGACTGGCTCGCTGCCAACCTATCTGATCCCAAGGTCAAAGTGCTGGACGCCAGCTACCATCTGCCCGGTACCGGCCGCGATGCGGAGTCCGAGTTCGAGGATCGGCACATCCCTGGCGCGATGCTGTTCGATATCGAAGAGGTCCGCGATCTCGACAATCCCTTGCCGCACATGCTGCCGCGCGCCGAACAGTTCGCGGCGCAAATGAGCGCGCTCGGGCTTAACAGCGACGACATGATCGTCATCTACGACGTGCACGGCGTTTCCACGGCACCGCGCGCCTGGTGGACCTTCCGGGCCTTCGGCCATGACAAGGTCGCGGTCCTGAATGGTGGCCTGCCGAAATGGGTGTCGGAAAACCGCCCGGTCTCGGACGATATCGTCGATCGCGCGCGCGGTGATTTTCAAGCCCGCTCAGTCCCCGAACTGGTTCGGTCCGTGGATCAGATGCTGGCCAACCAGGAGGCGCGCGAGGCGCTGGTCGTCGATGCGCGACCCGCAGGCCGATTCAACGCGGACGCCCCGGAACCCCGACCAGGCCTGCGCGCCGGCCGCATGCCGGGATCGGTCAACCTGCCGACCAACCTACTGATCGACCCCACGAACAAAACGGTCCTGCTAGCGGACGGTCTCCGCTCAGCCCTAAGCGACGTCGGCGTCAGCGACTCCAGCCAACCGATAATCACAACATGCGGTTCCGGTGTGGCCGCCTGTGTCGTCTCCCTCGGCCTGTATCTGCTCGGCAATGAGGTCGTGCCGGTCTATGACGGCTCCTGGTCGGAATGGGGCGCCCGTGACGACACGCCGGTCGAAGCCTAGTTCACATGAATATCCGGCCGATCCAGAACGGTGACGAGGCGCCCCTGGCCGATCTGTGGACCCGGTGCGGTCTGGTCCGCCCTTGGAACGA
>CAJWOT010000356.1 GCA_913044215.1 uncultured Rhodospirillaceae bacterium
GACCGAATCGGCAAAGTCCTGCGCCAATCCCCGGAGAAATATGGCATCCCAGCGATCCGCCGCTTCCGCATAAAGCGCCGGCAAAGCCCGTGCCGCGGTTACCGCGGGACCCAGCACAAGCCCGTTATATTCGATCGCGATCCTGTCTGCCTCCGACCCTCCCGTCTGGTGCAAATACGCGGCCTCACCGCCAAAGCCACCTTCATTCTTTGCACAGAAGAGACCCAAACAGACGATCATCTCGCCCTTGCGGCCTTGGAATACCGTTACTTCGGCGTCGAGACACGCCAGCCAACAGCCAATCCAATCCCAAGACAGGAAGAAACCGCCGTCGGCGCGGCTCTCCAGGTCGCGCCAATCGGCTGCCAGACCATCCAGGTCCGTCAGCCGGTGACACGAAAAGGAGATGTCGCCCAATGTAAGGGCTCCGATGGTAGGGTCCCCGTTTCCCGGGTCGCCCGATCAGCTCTCGATCAGAGCGGGTTCTTTTTTCTTACCGCCCGGTTTTTTGGGTTTCGCACCACCACCCGGTTTGGATGGGGTGAGCTCGAAGCCCAGCTTGCCGTCCTCCAAGACAACGCGCACGATTCCGCCTTTGGACAGCTTACCGAACAGCAACTCCTCCGCCAGCGGCTTCTTGATGTTCTCCTGGATGACCCGCGCCAATGGCCGTGCCCCGAATTTCGGGTCGTAACCCTTGTCGGCGACCCAATCGAGCGCTTCCGCATCCAACTCGATCGTCACGTTGCGGTCCGCCAGCTGGCCTTCTAACTCCATGATGAACTTGTCGACAACGCGGTGCACGACTTCCGGCGGCAGGGACGAGAATCCGATGACCGCATCGAGCCGGTTGCGGAACTCCGGCGAGAACATGCGGTTGATCGCCTCTTCATCCTCGCCAACACGTTCTTCGCGCGCGAAGCCGATGGCCGGTTTCGCCATATCAGCGGCCCCCGCATTCGTCGTCATGATGAGGATCACGTTGCGGAAATCGACCGACTTGCCGTTATGGTCCGTCAGCTTTCCATGGTCCATGACCTGCAGCAGAACATTGAACAGGTCCGGATGGGCTTTTTCGATTTCGTCCAGCAACAGGACACAATGCGGGTGTTGGTCAATTGCATCGGTCAGCAGACCGCCCTGGTCAAAACCAACATAGCCCGGCGGTGCGCCCAGTAACCGCGAGACCGTGTGCCGTTCCATGTATTCCGACATGTCGAAACGGGTCAGTTCGATCCCCATGGTCATGGCGAGCTGCTTGGCGACTTCCGTCTTGCCGACGCCGGTCGGTCCGGAGAACAGGTAGCAGCCGATCGGTTTCTCCGGTTCGCGCAGCCCGGCCCGCGACATCTTGATCGCCGCGGAAAGCGCGTCGATCGCCGTGTCCTGCCCGAACACAACGGTCTTCAGGTCGCGCTCCAGGCTTTCCAGCGATTCGCGGTCGTTTTTCGAGACCTGCTTTGGCGGAATCCGCGCCATCATGGCGACGACCGCTTCCACATCCTTCACGCCAATCGTCTTCTTGCGTTTCGATTCCGGCAGCAGCATCTGTGACGCGCCAACCTCGTCGATGACGTCGATCGCCTTGTCCGGCAGCTTTCGGTCATTTATGTATTTCGCCGCCAAATCGACCGCTGTCCGCAGCGCCTCACCCGTGTAGCGCACCTTGTGGTGCTCTTCGTAATAGGGTTTCAGCCCTTGCAGAATCTTGATGGTATCCGGGATCGACGGTTCGATGACGTCGATCTTCTGGAACCGGCGCACCAACGCGCGGTCTTTCTCAAAGTGATTGCGGAATTCTTTGTAGGTCGTCGATCCGACGCAGCGCAGCGACCCGCTTTGCAGGGCCGGCTTCAGCAGATTGGAGGCATCCATCGCGCCACCGCTGGTCGCACCGGCACCGATCACCGTGTGAATCTCGTCGATGAAAAGGACGGCGCCTTCTTCTTCTTCGAGTTCCTTGATAACCGCCTTCAACCGCTCCTCGAAATCACCGCGATACCGCGTTCCCGCCAACAGAGCCCCCATGTCGAGCGCATAGATGACCGCGTTCTCCAGCACGGCGGGGACTTCGCCATCGACGATGCGTTTCGCCAACCCTTCGGCAATCGCCGTCTTGCCGACACCCGGGTCACCGACATAGAGCGGATTGTTCTTGGTCCGCCGGCACAATACTTGGATCGTCCGATCGATCTCCGTCTTGCGGCCGATCAGGGGATCGATCTTGCCGTCGCGCGCTTTCTGATTGAGGTCGACGCAATAGGCGTCAAGCGCCTCATTACCCTTTTTATTGACCTTCTCGGCGGCGGCGTCCTCGTCCGCGCCGCTGACACCAGATTGCTCGGACGTTTCGCCTGGAACTTTCGCGATTCCATGACTGATGTAGTTGACCGCGTCGAACCGGGTCATGTCCTGCGACTGCAGATAATAGACCGCGTGGCTCTCCCTTTCGGAGAACATGGCGACCAGGACGTTCGCCCCAGTCACCTCTTCACGGCCGGAGGATTGGACATGGATCGCAGCGCGCTGCAAAACCCGCTGGAAGCCGGCAGTCGGCTTCGGATCTTCCGCCAAACTCGCCACCAGCATTTCGAGTTCACCGTCGAGATATTCGCTCAATTCCTTTTGCAGCTGCTCGATATCGACGCCGCAGGCCCGCAGCACCGCGACGGCGTCGCGGTCCTCCGTCAACGCGAACAGCAGATGCTCCAACGTGGCGTACTCATGCCGCCGCTCGCTTGCGAGCGCGATGGCGCGGTGCAGACTCTCTTCCAGATTACGCGATAACACGGGCCAATCAGTCCTTTTCCAGGGTGCACTGCAACGGGTGATGGTGTTTTCGGGCGAAATCCATAACCCTGTTCACTTTGGTTTCCGCTACTTCATAGGTAAAAACACCGCAAATACCGACCCCTCTTTGGTGTACGTGGAGCATGATTTTCGTCGCTTCTTCCTGCCCCTTGTTGAAGAAGCGTTCCAACACATGCACGACGAACTCCATCGGCGTGTAGTCGTCGTTCAACATCAGTACCTTGTACATCGACGGCTTCTTGGTCTTCGGCTTGGTCTGGACGACCACGCCGGTTTGGCCGTCATCGCCGCCGGTGTCGTTGTTCTCTTCGCTCATCGGTCAACACGTTAGCACTTATCATCCATCCATAATATTGGATTCAAATCCCGCCGGAAAAGGGATTATGTGAATCTCACCCAATATTGTCGGCCGGGAAACGCCCGCTTGAAACGAAAACGGCCCGGCGGGTTTCTCCACCGGGCCGTCGCACCGGACGAATGTTCGGATGACTGTTTCATAAAGTGAGGAATTACAAAGCAATCGGCTTTGTCAGCGTCGACACCGTCGTGTCGAACTGTTTTTGCAACGGCTCCATCGCCTCGGTCGCAACCTTGACCGACATTTCCGACATTTTCGTACCTTCGGCGACAAGATGGTCGAAACGCTGCTTGGCAAAATCGGTCTGCAGGTCGATGACGTCCTGCATCGTCTTGGCCGTCATCATCGCTTTCGCCGCTTCCGTGCCACGCTCGGCGGCATCCTGCGCGTAACTAAAGTAGGCTTTGCCGAGATTCTCATAGCCTTTCGCCCAGATATTACCGGCTTTCATTGCGGCTTCGACATTCTGCTTGTTCAGCGTCGCGATATCGTCATAGCTGCGGAACATCGCGTTGCTGGCGTTCGCCACATGCTCTTTGCCCATGGCAATCGCCTGCTCATAGCCTTCCGTCGAGGCCTTCATCGCCTGCTCGATGGTCTCTTTACCCGCCGCGACCGCATCTTCGATCGGTTTCGACGCCTTGGCGGAGCTTTGCGTCTTGCTGGTCATTTCATATCTCCTGCTAGGAATTCCTGTGTCGCGCGCATTTACGGAGAGGACAGGTCATCACCATCGCCACCCGCAAAATGCTGCAACGCAACATTGGCGTAAATATGGGCGAATTTTGGGGCCTGTCAATAATAATTTGTGCAGTGCAGCAAAAAATTATTGCATCGCGTCATCAAGAAAAGAGCAAACTAATCTTGAACGCTTGTAGGGTCTATCTGCGCCTCGGAAACATTGCGCTCCGATAGACAAAAACTTCATGATTCATTATAATA
>CAJWOT010000357.1 GCA_913044215.1 uncultured Rhodospirillaceae bacterium
GGCGACAAGGCGAGCTGCTCTAGCGAACCGTCCTCATAGTCGGCCAGGAACATCCGGTCGAGCGACAACAGGGTCGCCAGCATGGCGCAAACCCAGACCACGCCGGCCGCGATCCGCGCCAATATGTTGCCTTCCGGTCCGACCCCGAAGGGGAACAACGCGACGGTGATGACGAAGAACATCACGACGACGACGATGTCGGATCCCTGGCGCAGGGAGATGCGCAGGTCGCGCAGCATTATGTCGGCCATGGCTCTCACGCCGCCACGACCGCCACGCTGAAATCGTCGACATGCAGGCTCGCCGCCGCTTCGATCCCGAGATCAGTGTGGGTGGACAGGATGACGATACCGCCCTGCGCGCGATGTGCGGCGATAAGGGAGGTCAAGATCGCCACCGAGGCGGTGTCTAGCCCCACGGCCGGCTCGTCGAGCAGCCACAAAGGTGCCGGGCTAGCCGCAATCCGTGCCAGGTTGAGCCGGCGGCGTTGTCCGGAGGACAGGAGCCGTGCCGACATGCTTGCGAGCGGTGCCAGCCCGAACGTTTCCAGCGCGCTCGCAACCTGAGTCCTATCGCCTTGCATGGCGGCCCAAAAGGACAGGTTTTCCGCCACCGTCAGGACCGGTTTAACCGCATCCAGATGTCCGACATAATGCAGGCTGGCACGATGGGCTTCCGGATCTTCTTCGACCGCGGCACCGTTGCGCCGGAGCGTTCCGGCGGCCGGCGCCAACAGGCCGGCCATCAAGCGCAGCAGGCTCGACTTGCCGCTGCCGTTCGGGCCCCACAGGATCAGGGCATCGCCGCCGGAGACGGTGAAGTCCAGGGCGGCGAACACGGTCCGTTCGCCGCGAATGCACAGCAATTCTTCGCCAGCAAAGCTTTGAGGGTCGAAAGTCGGCATTTTTCGATGGGCCCACGCGAGAGAGTCGCCGCTATATAGCATATCAGCGCGCCGCCGCAGGTGTCGGTTCATGCTTTACAAAGAAATAGGGAGCGGCTGCCGGGGGTGGGCCAGCAACCGCTCCCAGGTACGGTCGAAGACCGTAATGCGAGACTGATGGGGTCAGCCCCGACTGAGAGGGGAGGTCTCAGGAGTCTTCACATCATCATTTGGAAGTGGCAAATAAAGGCCCGGAATAGGGCAAATTTGTGTCTTTTTACGCGAGGGCTTCGCGGTCGCCTTCTGACGTTGCGAAGATCGCGTCGCGGCCGGCTTGATCGATCTGGCTAGGCCCGTTTTTGGCGAATGCGGCGAGATAATCCGCCGTGGTACGAAGTTTGGCCTCCACCGTTTGTAAGCTGCCGTTGCCGTTTACAGTTCCGTTCGAGAGCGCTGCGTTGTGCTCCCATTCCGCGTGCTCGAAGATCGCATGGCAGTAGGCAACGGCGGCCGCCAGGTCCGGTCCCAGTAATTCCAGCCGGCCGGCATTCGCTTCGTAGACGGGCCGCGTGGCGAATCCCGCCAGTTCCGATTCGGCGGTGGCTTCATTCGAGCGATAATCCGGCGCCCTTTCCGCCTGTGAGGCGAGCCACTGTGTGAGAGCGACGATTTCGCCGTGGATTGCGGCGGCGAGAACTCTCGCCTCTTCCGCTTCGGGTTGTTTCTCTGTCGCCGTATTTCAGGCGTCCGTGATAGACGATGGCGGCTGCGATTGCCAAAAGCCCTATAACGGTTCCTGCGAACGCACCAACCGCCGTATTAAGGCCCTGGGGCGTGTTCTCCAACTAGAGGCGGAACTCCGGATTCAACAACGCGAAAGCCAAAACCGCCATCGAGAGGAAGATCATCGATCCGGCAAAGGCGATGGGCTCTGGCAGCAGTTTTTTCATATCGCCACTTTGGTGCGGGACAATGCTTTGCGCAAGTTAGGGCTCATTGGTAGACCGTCTTCGCGCCGCGTTAGTCCCCCATTTGAGGGGCGTTTGTGGCGAATTGTCTTAAATAATATTCTTTTGCGCTCGTATCGGATGGCCGAAAAGAAATTCGACCAGCGGTGATTCGACGCTGTTGCTATTCATAGACACGAATATCGTCAATGATCTTGCCGTCTTTGGGCAGTTCGTCGGCGAACTCGACGGTTGCGCGTACCTTGCATTCTGCTTGGAAGGCGGCCCCAATTTTTTCGGCCAGCGCGTCATCCTGGGATGTTGCCTCGCATTGCAAGGTGACCGTGTCCAGACCGCCCTCTTCGCCGACGACGAGGCGCATTCGCGAAACGTCGCCATGGGCTTTCAGCACCCGGTCGATCTGGACCGGATCGACGAACATGCCGCGGATCTTGGTACGCTGGTCGGCGCGGCCCATCCAGCCCTTGATTCGGGGCGCGGTGCGGCCGCAGGGGCTGATCCCGGGCAGGATTGCCGAGAGATCCCCTGTGCCGAAGCGAATCAGCGGGTAATCCTGATTCAGCAAGGTCACAACCACTTCGCCGACTTCGCCTTCGGCGACGGGATCGCCGGTGCCGGGTCGGACGATTTCAAGGATGATTTCCTCCTCGACGATCATGCCTTCCTGCGCTTCCGATTCGTAGGCGATGTTGCCGACATCGGCGGTGCCGTAGCTTTGCAAGACCTGAATGTCGCGGTCGGCGTATTCCTTGCGCAAGGGCGGTAAAAGCGCGCCACCGCCGACCAGCGCCTTGGTGATCGACGAGGCGTCGACGCCCAACTCATCGGCCTTGGCGAGAATGATCTTGAGGAAATCCGGTGTTCCGACGTACCCGACGGGCCGGAAGTGCGCGATCATGTGGCATTGTTGTTCGGTCTGGCCGATTCCGGCGGGAATGACGGCGCAACCGACGGCCCGGGCCGCGCCGTCGAACAGGAAACCGGCAGGCGTCATATGGTAGGAGAAACAATTCTGGATGATGTCCCCCGCGCGAAACCCGGCTGCGTACAGGGCGCGGCCCATGCGCCAGAAATCGGCCTGTTGGCCTTCCGGTTCGGCGATCGGTCCCGGCGATAGGAACAAGCGCGCCAATTTGCCCGCCGGTGTCGCGTTGAGGCCGCCGAAGGGCGGTTTGCTGGCCTGCAGTTCGATCAATTCGCTTTTGCGCGTCACCGGTAACGCCGCCAACGTTTCGCGAGAGTTGATTGTCTGCGGATCGACGTCTCGCAGAAGCGTGGTGTAGCCGTCCGTCGCTTTCGCCAAGGCAATCTGCCTCGGCAGGGCCGCCATCAGGTCTGCCTCGCGCTGCGCCGGGTCGCGGGTTTCGAGGTCGTCGTAAAATTCTGTCATGATCGCGCCTTCAGGTTCGGCGCCGGGATCGCGCCGTCAGAGCCAGCGTTTGCGCCGCCGATAATGTTTGACGTCGCGGAAGCTCTTGCGGCCGCTTCCCGACAGGCCAAGGTAGAATTCTTTTACGTCTTCATTTTCGCGCAGCTCCGACGCTTTGCCGTCCAGCACGATCCGGCCGCTTTCCAGGATGTAGCCATGATCCGCGAAACGCAGCGCCATATTGGTGTTCTGCTCGGCGATCAGGAAGGTCACGCCTTCCTCCTCGTTCAACCGCTTGACGATGCCGAAGATCTCTTCGACGAGTTGCGGGGCGAGTCCCATGGATGGCTCGTCTAGCAGGATCATGGAAGGTTTCGCCATCAAGGCGCGGCCGATGGCCACCATCTGTTGTTCGCCACCGGAGGTGTAGCCTGCCTGCGACTTACGCCGCTCCTTCAACCGCGGGAAATAGTTGTAGACCATTTCCATATCCTGACCGACAGCCGCCCGCCCGTCGGAGCGCGTATAGGCGCCGGTCAGCAGATTCTCTTCGACGGTCAAATGTTCAAAACAGTGCCTTCCTTCCATAACCTGGACGACGCCCTTTTTGACCAGGTCGTGCGGCGTCAGCACGTCGATCCGGTCGCCCTGATATTCGATGGACCCTTTGGTGACGTCGCCGCGCTCGGCTTTCAACAGGTTGGAAATCGCTTTCAGCGTCGTCGTCTTGCCGGCGCCGTTGGCGCCCAGCAGGGTCACGATTCCGCCCTTCGGCACATCGAACGACACGCCTTTCAGGACCAATATGACGTGGTCGTAAATGACCTCGATATTGTTGACGGACAGAATAGTTTGGCCGTTTTCGCTCAT
>CAJWOT010000358.1 GCA_913044215.1 uncultured Rhodospirillaceae bacterium
TGAAAACACCTTTCCGGACCTGAAGAAACCGGAGCATCTCGCGCGTCACCCCTATGGCCGCATTCCGGCCATGCGGCACGGCGACGTCGAACTGTTCGAGAGCACCGCGATCTGCGCCTATGTCAACGGCGCCTTCGACGGCCCCTCGCTCGTGCCGGGCGACCCGGTGGAGCACGCCCGCATGGTACAGTGGATCAGCGCGACCAACGATTACATCGTGCCGACCGTCCTACGCGGCTATATCGCCGCCATCTTCGCGCCACCGGGTCTCGACGTGGAGACCGACGAGGACAAAATCCGGGCGATGCGGCCGGCTATTCACGAGCAGATCCGCATTCTCGACGACGGGCTCTCAGACCGTATCTGGCTCGCCGGCGACGCGGTGTCGATCGCCGACCTGCTGCTGGCGTCGATCCTGCACTATCTAGGCAACACGCTGGACAGGCTGGAATTCTTCGAAGGCCACGACAATATCGGCCGCTAGTGGCATGCGGTCAGCGACCGGCGGAGCTTACAAGCCACAATCCCGCCCTTCCTCGACAAGGAAAGCCAGGCAGCGTAGCACCCTACCGCTCGCCGCGCTTTTTCGCCTGCGCCGCCTCGTACTTCGCCATCGCCTGCTGGACCATCGGGCGGCGGCGGCCGTCCGGGGCGGCCAGCGCATAGTCGGGGTCCTTTTCGCCCTGGCTCGACAGCAAGAAGCTGGAATGCGCCGCGGTGATGTGCTGGTTGAAGCCCTGCGCATCCTGCGCGCCATTCACCGCCAGCTTGATCATACGCAGCTGGAACGGATCGTTCTCCGCCACCGTCGCCGCATATTCCATCACCTCGTCATTCAGCCGGTCGCGCGGCACGACCCGGTTGACCAGCCCCAGCGCCAGCGCCTCTTCAGCATCGACGAAGCGGCTTTCGAACAAGATCTCCTTCGCCTTTCGGTGATGGATGTCCCACGGGATGCTGAAATATTGGAAGTTGGTGCCCAGGAACATAGCGTCCTCCGCCGCGAAGATGACATCCATCGCGGAAGCGATGATCCAGCCGCCGAAGATGCAATAGCCTTGCACCGCCGCGATGGTCGGCTTCTGCACATTGCGCCAGCGCAGGGTCTTGTCGACGAACTGCTCGCGCGTGTGGTTGTAGCGGCCGCGCACGCCCTCTTCGATCGTGTATTCGGTGGCGCGGTATTCCGTCTCTTCCGGCGTGCCGAGATCGTGCCCGGCGGAGAAGTGATCGCCCGCCCCGCCCAGCACGATCACCCGCACGTCGAGATCGAAGTTCGCCCGCTCGAAGGCGTGGTCCATCTCGATCAGCATCGGCGTGCTCTGCGCGTTGCGGTAGCGCGGCCGGTTCGCGGTGATCCGCGCGACGCGGTCAACGACCTCATAAGTGATGTCTTTGTATTCCATGGACTACTCCTTCGTCGCAAGCGGGTGGTCGGTGCCCGTCACCCCAGCCGCCCGTAATCGTTCATGTTCCGCTTCGCCCATCCCCAACAGCCGGGCGAAGACTTCTGCCGAATCCGCGTCTTTGAGTGGTGCGGCGCCGGTGACCGCGGCGTGTGTCGCCGAGAAGTGACAGGGAATCGCCGGCTGCGGCCAGATGCCCACTTCCGGGTGCTCGATCAGCTGGATGGCGCCCCGTTCGCGATATACCGGGTCATGCGCCACCTCCAGCCCGTTCAACACCGGCGCGGCGATGACCCCGACCGAGGATAAACGCTGGACGAGCACGTCGCGTTTCTGCGTCGCCGTCCATTCCGCGACCGCTGCGTCCAGGGCATCTTCTTCGGCTTTGCGGTCGCCGGCGAAACGGTCCAGCCAGGCGGGCCGGTCGGCGATGCTGCAGAGCGCCCGCCACTGATCCTCCGTTTCCACCGCGATGGCGATCCAGTCATCCGCGTCCGCACAGGGATAGATGCCATGCGGTGCGAAGCTCGGATGCCGGTTCCCTGTCGGACCGGGCACCCTGCCGGTGAGCGCGTATTCCAGCCAACGCTCGCCGAGGAAGGTGAAGTTGGCCTCCTGCATCGACATGTCGATGAATTGACCCTCGCCCGTGCGGTCGCGGTGATAGAGCGCCAGCGCCAGCGCGCCGAACCCGTACAGGCCGGCCGCCGCGTCGGGATACATCTGGCCGGAATTCATCGGCGTGCCGCCCGCATAGCCGAGCAGCGCCGACATGCCGGAGGCCGGCTCAATCGTTCCACCGATCGCCGGCAGCGGCGACCACGGCCCAGTCTGGCCATAGCCGGAAATCGAGCACAGGATGATGTCCTCTTTCACCTGGCACAGATCGTCATAGGCGATGCCGAGCTTGCCCATCACCCGGGGCGAGAAATTTTCCGCCACGAAGTCGGCCTGCGCCACCAGCCGTTTGAAGGCGTCGACACCATCCGGTTCCGACAGCTCCAATGTCACCGATTGTTTATTGAGATTGACCGAATTGAACAACGCATTGCAGTTCCAGGGGTGCGTCGCCGTGTCCTTGTCGCGCAGCGCCGGCGCGATCGGCGTCGTCGGGACACCCCGCCAGGAGTCCAGCCGCGTCCGCGACTCCACCAGGATGATCTCGGCCCCCATCAACCCCATCAGCTGCGTCGCCAGCGAGCCGGCCCAGGCCTGGGTCAGCACGACACCGCGATAGCCGGCCAACGGCCCCGATGCCGTCGAGGGGCGGCGGGCAGGCGCCGGCCGCGCGGGCGGCGGCGAGGCAGGCGCGGCCGCGACCGACAGCGGTGTCTTCGACAGCTTGAAGGGGGCACCGGCGAATGAGATGCCGCCGGCCGTCTCGAAGAAACCGCGCGCGTCCAATTGCGGGTTCCACGCGAGCTCGTCCATGGTGTAGGCGGGACCGGCAACGACCGGAATCGCCGACAGCCCGGCCATCAGATCGTCCTTCGTCCATTCCCGCATCGCCGCCTCGACCCGGTCGACGAACAGCTTCTTGTTCTCCGCATCGGCACGGGCATGGTTGGTCTGCAGGCGTGGGTCTTCCGCCAGCTCGTCGAGGCCAAGCAGCCGCATGGCGCCGGCCCAAAAATGCGGCCGCGTCAGGGTGAGGGCGAAATAGCCATCCTTCACCGGCACCGGCCCGGTGGTGAAGTCGACCGTGTCACGGCGCGGCCAGGGTTTCTCTTCATACAGGCTGCGCAGCAGACCCGGTGCGGAGGTCATCACGAGCACCTCGTCCATCGCGACGTCGATCCGCTGTCCGCTGCCGCCAGACAGCCGGTGCAACAGGGCGCACAAAACGGCACCGAACGCCAATGTGCCGGTCTGATAGGCGGGCTGGTACCCGCTCGATTTCAGCGGCTCCCGGTCGGCCAGCCCATTGACCGAAGCCCATCCCGAAAGCGCGTCGGCGGTGAGCTCATTGCCGGGCCAGTGCGACCGGCTGCCGCTCAGCCCATGCGGGGTGATCATCACATGAACCGCGCCGCCCTTGTCGAAGCCGTCGATCCAGGTGCGGTCTGCCGAGCCGGCAGGCGCGCTGTCGATAACGATATCAGCTGCCGCAAACCGTTCCGGCCAAGACGCGTCTCCCTCTTCCAGATCGAGCCTTTCGCGATGGGCAAGCGCGGCCAGCGCCGGAATCGACCGGCCGTCATCATCAAACGGGCCAACCGCACGAAGCGGGTGCGGTTCCCGCGTGGCAACGGCGGCACCGGCATCGGCCAGCAGCCGCGCGCACCACGCGCCGGCAAAGCTGGTGGAAAGGTCGAGGACCCGCAGGCCCTGTAGCGCTGTCGGAATGGCACCCTCCATAAATGTCGGCAAACCTTAGGAAGCTTCCGGCGGTATGTAAATTAGCGGCGGAGTAAACCGTCCAATGGCTTGGTGTTTCGGCTGTCGGGAAAGACGAACTCATCCAACGTATTGCCGTCCATCCCGAAATGATCGCGCAGTACACCTTTGAGAACGGCCCAGACTGCCACCGTCGGCGTCAGATCGGCGCCGCTCCGCGATACGCCCCTCGCAAGGCCGGGCCAGTCGGTCATCACCTTGCCGCCGGCGACAGCACCGCCATACAGGAAAACCGCACCGCCGGAGCCATGAT
>CAJWOT010000359.1 GCA_913044215.1 uncultured Rhodospirillaceae bacterium
AGCATGCAGTCGAGCAGCCATTGACCCAAGCCGCGTCCCCGATAGTTCGAATCGATGATAACGTCTTCGAGATAGCCAAAGACCGCGTGGTCGGTGATGAACCGGGCGAAACCGACAAAATCTTCACCTTCCAGGATGCTGAAACAGAGCGAATTGTCGATTGCCCGACGGATCGCGTCCGGCGGGATATCGCGCGCCCAGTAGGTCTGTTCGTGAAGCAGGCGTATCACCGTGTCCACATCGACGGTGCAGCGGTCGTCGGTGATGGTAAAGCCGTCCCTGTGCCACTCCATGGCGCGCTCCCGAACATTCTTAAGCGACGAAATCGTTAGGGCGTGTCGATCCCAAGCATTTCCGTCCCGCCGCCGAAGCGATGGGTGGCATCGTCGTCGACGAATTTTTCGAAACCGTCCAGCCTGTAGGCGGCCTGGAAATCCGCCCAACCTTTGGTATCCCGGAAGTAGAGCTCTGCCGTACCGGCATAAGGCGCGTGCGCCAAATCGGTGCTGAGGCTCACCACGTAGCGGAACCCTCCGACTTTCTCCATCGTCTGCCGTACGTTGGGCAAATGGGTGTCCCGCCAATGGTCGAACATGGCGTCGATATCCGTGCCGGGTTTGGCGGCGACCAGCGACGTACGTTTGTGAAAGCCGCTGCGTGTGCAGGGAAACGGCGCATTCAGAGTAAGCGGCTCGACCGGCAGCGCACCGTCAATCGCGATATATTCCCGTGTCGCCCAGGGCCAATAGGGCTCGACCTTCTCATGAAAGCTGTCGTTTGGCACGATGGCGCTTGCCCGTTCTGGATGCGGCAGCGGCTCCACATACCAAAGCTGCGCCAAGCCATCCCAATTCGTCGGACCGTTCGCCTCGGGATCGAACAGGCCGACAATATATCGGGTCGCATGTTGCTTTCCCGAAGCTCGATTTTCCTCGTTACGCTTTATGACCGGCGGCATATGGTTGGCGTACCAATGCGCGATCAGTTCCTCGCGGCTGGTCGTGTCCTTCCGCTTTATCAGGTACTGCATCTTCGCGCCGGGCGTTTCGATCGTCATCGTGAAGTCTCTCTGCTTGGATATTCGAAGGCCGGTGCCATGACGGCGTTGGCATTCGTCGTCAAATCATGTCTGATTCTTTTCGCCGGCTGATATTCGGGATCGTCTTCGAAAGCGATTATCGCTTCTTGCGACGGGAAGCGGATTACTACGGCGGCCTGTGCCGGGTCGCCCTCCAAAGGTGTCGCGTCGAAGGACGCGACGAGCACCTCGCCGCCGTGCTTTTCCAGGATTGGCATCACTTTCGGGATGTAGTCTCGGCGAAAGGCGTCCAGGTCGGTGATCGTTTGTGTGAGGATGAAATAGGCGCTCATGTTGAAGGTTCCCGCTGCTGTTCCCGGTTAACCCGACATCACCAAGATCAGTGCGAACGCGATGAGTGTCATGACCCCGCCGGCGATCACGCGGATGCGGCATGGCCGCAGGGTCTCATACGGTTCGATGATCTCCGGCGCCGGTTTCGCTTCTTTCTCAGTGCTCATTCGTCGCTCGGTTCGATCAGCTTGACGATGCTGGACTGGTCCAGATCGCCGAAGCCGTTATTGACATGCTGCTGATAGGCCGCGGTGGCGGTCGCGCCGAGCGGAGTCGGGGTGCCGGCCATCTGGGAAGCTGCCTGCGACAGGCGCAAATCCTTCAGCATCAATTTCGCCATAAATCCGGGCTTGAATTCATTGCTGGCAGCCGACGCGGGAACAGGGCCGGGCATGGGGCAGGCCTTTTCCAGGATCCATGTACTGCCAGACGATGTCGAAATGACGTCGAACAGGACTTGCCGGTCGACGCCGAGCTTCTCACCCATGACGAAGGCCTCGACCGTGGCCAGATTGGCGATGCCCGCAACCATGTTGTTGCAAATTTTCACGATCTGGCCTTTGCCCGGGCCGCCGCAATAGACGATGTTTTTGCCCATATCTTCCAGGATAGGGCGTGCCCGGTCGAACGCCGCCTTTTCGCCGCCGCACATGAAGGTCAAGGTCGCCTGATCTGCCCCGATCGTGCCGCCGGAGACCGGCGCGTCGATCATCTCGAACCCGGCGGCCGATGCGGCTTCGTGCACGGCGGCGGCGCTTTCCACATCGATTGTCGATGAATCGATGAACAAAGTGCCTGGATCAGCGGCTGCGACGATACCGTCGTTCAGAAAGACTTCGCGGACATTGCCGCCGACCGGCAGCATGGTGACGACAATATCGACTTCCTTTGCCGCGTCCTGCACCGAAGCGGCGCGTTCCGCACCGGACTGGACGATGAAATTGACGGCTTCCTCCGAAAGATCGAAGACCTTGAGGTTGTGCCCCGCGGTAATCAAATTGCGCGCCATGGGCCCCCCCATATTACCGACCCCGATGAATCCGATTTTTGCCATGAGTCCCTGCCTCGTGCCTATTGTTGTGGTGCGTGCCGCAGTGTAGCAGCGGCGCTTCTCTGCTTCGATCTAAACCGGCCGGTCGCCGGCCAACTGGACCCGGCGCATATCGCGCCGGTGGCCATGATAGTCGTTTACCGCGATGTGCTTCAGGCAACGATTGTCCCAAAAAGCGACCGAGCCTGGTGCCCAGCAGAAGCGGCAGGTGAATTCCGGCCGAGTCGCGTGGTCGAAAAGATAGCGTAGCAGCGGGGCGCTTTCGGCTTGCGTCATGCCCTCGAAGTAATGCGCCGAGGCGATGTTGACGTAGAGCGCCTTGCGGCCGGTTTCCGGGTGCGTTCGGACCACCGGGTGCGCGTTGACCGTGGGCTGCCAATCCACATCATCCCGCGTCTGGGTCGAGCGGCCTTTATTGGCGTTCGGGCCAGCGACCCGGCTGTCGTCATGCACGGCCTTTAAGCCATCCAAGGTCGCCTTCAGCCCGTCCGACAGCGTTTCATACGCGAGATATTGGTTGGCGAACAGCGTATCGCCGCCTTTCGGCGGGGTTTCCAGTGCGTGCAGGATGGCAGCCATCGGCGGACATGCCACATGGCCCGTATCTGTATGCCATTCCGCGCCGACGACCCGCGTCGCGTCCGGCTCCTTCACGACATGAATGACTTCCGGATGCGGCCCTTTCTTGGCCAGGTTCGGATGCAAATAGAGGTCGCCGAAATAGCGTCCGAAGGTCATCAGCCGTTCGTCGCTCAGATGCTGATCGTGGAAGAAGATAACGAGATGATCGAGCCAGGCCTGGCGAATTTCCGCGATGACGTCTCCGTCCAAGTCCTGGGAAATATCGATCCCTTCGACCAGTGCCCCGACGGACCCGCTGACCGGCTTGACGGTGAAATGACGGTATTCGGATTTCATATGGGGTCGCTCAATTCGGGTCCGAAACGATAGCTTCGGCGGTAGAGAAGTATAGATCAAGCCGGACGAAACAGCCGTCCTCGACCTGGAACAATTTAACGTTGCTGAGGGTCGTCTCATTACCCGCCTTGTCGACCAGACGTACGTCGAATTTCGCCGCGACCCGCTGCGCTGCTTCGTCGACGGTCCATTCAAAGTTGCCGTGCCACATGGTTTCGTAGCGTGCCATCGCATCGGAGAAGGCGTCGCGAATTTCGCCGTCGCGACCTGTAAGTACCGTGCCGGCTGGATAGATATGCCAAACGCAATCAGGGGTAAGGCACGCCAGCGTATCGTCGAGCCGGCCCTGATCCATCGCGTTGAAATAGCGTTTCTCGATGAGTTCGATGAGTTGGTTTCGGGTCAGCATCGGAGATCTCCAACGGGGCGCAACGTTCGGCGAGACTTTAGGATAGCGCATGCCGTGGGCGGCACGCCATCTGGCGCGTATTCTGTAATTCTTTTGATTGTGGTTTGTCCCTGGGTATCAAATCCCTATGAACATTTCATTTGCTGATTTGCGCAGACGATCGCGAGGGCATGCGGCAACGGTGATCGGCGTTGCCGTCATTTTGGCGCTTTTGGTCTTTGTTCTGCCAACGCACTTGGCGCGTTGGGTCCTGGATTCGAAGCTGGACGAGCTTGGTTTGCAGGGTAGCGGA
>CAJWOT010000360.1 GCA_913044215.1 uncultured Rhodospirillaceae bacterium
ATTGGCCCGAAATGCGCTTCGCATCGGGCTACAAGGTCCTGGACCTCCGCTTCCTTCGTCACGTCACAGGCAACGGCGAGCCCCTGTATCGGTTCGGCGACCCGTTGTGCGGCAGCCTCGTCCAGGTCGGAAACGACGACCCGTGCGCCCTCTTTCGCAAAGCGCTGGGCCAGTGCCTTACCGATCCCACTCGCGGCACCGGTAACGACGGTGGTCTTACCGTTGACATTCATACGGACAATCCAGTCTCACTACGCGAAAGCTTCGAAGATCGTGGTCACATCCGGCACTTTATCGAGGTCACCGATAAGACTGATCATCGCGTCGGCGCGTGCTTCGTCGCGATAGGCCGCGAACAGGCCGCGGAATTTCGACGCGATCTCGGCATCGCTCAACGGTGCCTGATTGTGTCCCTTCGGATAGGTCAGCGCGTTCTGCGTTTCGCTCCCATCCTTCAGGCGCACCGTGATACGGCTCGGTGACGTCCTGGGGTAGGCCGCCGTCATTTCCGCCGACGCATCGACCGAGATCCGTTGCATCAAATTGGCCAAGCCAGGATCGAAAAGCTTGTCATCGTCATAGGCATCGAGGCCGATGCCGCCATCGCGCAGCGCCAGGGAAACGACATAAGGCAGGCTATGGTCCGCCGTTTCCGGAGTCTGCGGCGCCCATCGGCTCGGCGCGTCCGCCATCATTCCCTTGGCAACGTCATAGGTATCGATCTTCACCTCTTCGATATCGTCGAGATCGAACCGGTCGCGCATTTCCAATGCGGCCCACACCGCTGTCTGGCCGTGATAGCAGACCGGGAAACACTTCACGTGGCTTTCGGCGATACGATAGGGCGGCTGACCGACTTCTAGCGGCCACTCGAATTTCGCGACCATATCCCATAGGCCGAACCTGCCTTCGATCGGCTGATCGGGTCCGGTAAACCCTTCCTGCGCGAGAATGGCCGCGAACAAACCGTTGCGTGCTGCGTTCGCACCCGCGCAGCCCTTCCAATTGGACAGCTCGCCGGAACGCGTCTGCAGCGTTGCCAGGTTCGGCGTGATCGCCATGGCAACCGCATGCCCCATCTGATCGCGATCAAGTCCCATCAGCTTTCCGGCGGCAAGTGCCGAAGCGACGACGCCATAGACCGGCTGATCCCACCCCTTCCCGTTCAGGTCCGCCGCGTCGCAACAGCTGCAATAAATCTCGTAGCCGACCGCAACGGCCGTAATCAGCGATTTGCCGTCCCCGTCCCCAAGTTCGGCCGCAGCGAATATGGCGCCCATAATATCGCTCGGGTGTCCGCCGCTTTGAACGCGATAGGTATCGCTGAGATCAAGCAGGCGCAGCATCGTGCTGTTGGCGAATGCCGCCATCTCCGGCGCGACTCCGCCAGAACCGCCGAGGATCGTCGCTGCCGTATCCATCGAGTAACGCTGCGCCAGGCGTCGCGCTGACACTGAAACCGGATGATCGTAGGCACCGGCAACGCAGCCCAGCGTGTCGAGGACCCGCTGTTTGACCGCTGTCACCGTCTTGGCAGGAAGATCCTCGTAGCGCACGCCCATCGTGTAGTCGACGAGCCGTTCAGTCGTCGCATCCATGACCAGTCTCCCTTTGTGATTGCCTCGCTTAGCCTACGCTATCGTAAACCTCCCGCCATTGCCGGATGGCGTCGATATGGTCATCGACCTTTTTGAGGTCTGCCCCCATGGTGACGATGGAGATATGACTGCCGCCCGCATCTTGCCAGGCAGCGATATCTTCAGGCCAACGGTTGGGACCGCGGTTAAACGATTGGATCGACTCGAAACCGAAGCTGCTTCGTTCCCGGCCCAACTCGTCGAGTTGCCCCTCGATGCGGGTCTTGATCTTCTGCGCGTAATCCTGACTCCGGCCGGAGATCAGGAAGCCGTCCGCCATCCGCGCCGCGCGGTCGTAGGCGACCTCGCTCGAGCCACCAAGCCAGATCGGGATTTGCCGCTTTGGCAGCGGCAGGATGCCGGCGCGATCGACACGATGAAAATCATCCTGATGTTCGATCTGCTGTTCCGCCCAGAGTTTACGCATCAGATCGATCTGCGCTTCCTGCCGTCGGCCGCGCTTCTTGAAGGTATCCGGTAACTCCAGCGCATCGAATTCGACCCAGTTCCAACCGACTCCGATGCCAAGCCGCAACCGGCCGCCGGAGAACAGATCAACATCCGCGGCCTGTTTGGCGACCAGCGCCGTCTGCCGCTGCGGCAGTACGAGCACGCCAGTGACCAGTTCGATGCGCTCGGTGACTCCGGCCAGATAGGCGTAGGTGACAAGGGGTTCGTGGAACGGATCGGTGTTCTTATACGGTCCGCGTAGTTTCGGCTCGCGTCCGGCGTGATCGGCGCCCAACACATGATCGTAGATAACAAGATGGTCGTAACCCATCTCCTCCGCGGCTTGCGCGAAGGCCTTGACGGCCCCGACATCGCCGCCCAGTTCGGTCTGCGGATAAATTGCCCCGACTTTCATCCTCACCCCTCCTCTTCAATATGACGACCCCATTATCGGGTATCGCGCGCCGAAGCGCACGGGCCTGCGTACCGCGATCTACGGATGACGAGAGCACTACGTCCAGACCCACGACAAACCCAACAGAGAGAAAGCCCCGTGAATCCCCGCCCTAAGTCGGGAACCGAACGGGAATGCTGCGCGGGCCGCGGACTTGACCACCCGCCCAGCTGACGGCATCCGGGTCGGACAGTTCGAACTCCGGAATCCGCTCAAACCATATGCGCAGCGCCACGTCCATTTCCATGCGCGCTAGATTCGAGCCGGCGCAGCGATGGATGCCGATGCCGAAGGCAACGTGCCGATTCTGCTCGCGGTCGAGAACGACCTCGTCGGCCCGGTCGAAGACTTCCGGGTCGTGGTTGGCGGCGGGGAAATTCAGAAGAAGCTTGTCGCCGGGACACATGGACGCATCACCGAACTCCACCGGCTCCAAAACTTTGCGGGCCATCATCACAGGGCCGTAGAAGCGCAGCATCTCTTCGATCGCGGTCGGAAACAGCGCCGGCTCCGAGGCCAGACGACGGCGATCTTCGGCGTGTCCGGCGAAGTGCCACAATGCGGCACCAATAGAACTCCAGGTCGTGTCGATACCGGCGACCAGCAGCAAGTTACAGATACCGACAACCGTATGCTCGTTGACCGGTTCGCCCTCAACTTCGGACGCCAGTAGCGTCGAGATGACGTCGTCGCCCGGATCCTTTTTGCGCTGCGCCACAAGTTCGGTAAAGAACTCGCGGATTATGCGGCGGTATTTGCTGCGCAGTTCCGGCTGAGTTTGTCCGAACTCGAGCACCCCTTGCGTCCACTCGGTGAAATCGTCGCCACGTGCCGGATCAATGCCAAGGATCGTCGCAATGACCCGCGGCGGAATTTGCTGTGCGTAGTCAGCCGCCGCGTCGCATTCGCCCTTATCGATGATCCGGTCGATCAGCTGATGGCAAAGGTCTTCGGTGAACTGGCGATAGCCTTCCGTCGCCTTCGGTGTGAAAAAGGGCAGGATAAGCTGCTTGTAGGGTTTGTGCAGTGGCGGATCGGAAGTGATCGGCGGATTCTCGGAGCCGTATTCCTTCGCCTCCGCTATCAGTTCTTCGCGCAATTCCGGTGAAGGCGGAATGACGGTGACGGACCGCGACGACAACTCCGGCACCATCCGCACCATCTGCTGGACGTCCTCATATCGGGTTGCCATCCAGGAACCGCCCCAGCGCGTCGTGTGGGCCACGGGACACCGTTCGCGCAGGTCTTTCCATACCGGCTTCGGGTCTTCCACATACTCGGGGTCGAACAGATCGTAGTCGGTCGCCCAATCTTCAACGGGCTTGCCTTCCCGGTCCATGAAACGGCTCCTTATTCCTCGACGATCTCGATAGCGAATTCGGGACAATTGGCGATAGCCAACCGTGCCTTCTCCTCTTTGTCCGATGGTACATTACCGTCATTAACCGCACTCGCGTAGCCATAATCGTCCAGTTCGAACAAACCTGGGGCGA
>CAJWOT010000361.1 GCA_913044215.1 uncultured Rhodospirillaceae bacterium
GGCCTTTGCTTCAGTCTTCTCTTTTGCCGCCTGTCCGTTCTTCGTGTCGCGGCGTTTCAGGGGCAATGTCGGCGTCTGCATGAGAATATCGGTGTCCAGGACTCGTTCGATATCCAACACGACGAGCAGGTTGTCCGGTAGCCGATAGACACCGGTACTAAGCCGGCGCAATTTTTCGTCCAAGGTCGCCGGCGGTTTTTCGTAGTCGCGGCGCGGCAGGTCGCGCACGTCGCCGATCGAATCGACCAGCAAAGTATAAAGGTCACCCATATATTCCACGGTGATGCCCATGCCGCGATTGTCGCCGTCCTGCGCCTCCACGCCGAGACAGCGGCGCAGATTGATCACCGTCACAATCCGGCCCCGCAAATTCATCACGCCGGCGATCGCCGACGGCGCCAAGGGCACCGGAGTGATCAGGCGGGTCTCCACAATATCCTGTACTTGAAGGATCGGGACGCCGAACATCTGGTCCTCGATGACCATGGTGACAAGCTGTTCCTTGTCGATGGCGACTTGATCAAGGTCGTGTTGGTCCGAATTGTCGACGACGGCTAATTCACTCATTGTGGCACTCCTCGCGCGCAGGCTCCGCGACACCGCCCTGGCAAGGACGGCGCAACGGCTTTTTGATGCTGCCGACGCTACCGCGATTGAGTTAACGGAGCCTTTACAGCCGCCGTCAGCCTTCCGGCCGGGCGATGGGCATGCCGTCCCGATTGCCCCATTCGTTCCACGACCCCAGATAGTTTCGGACGTCCGGATAGCCGAGCAGCCGCAGTGCCAGATAGGCGTGCGCGGAGCGGTATCCGGTCTGGCATAGGGCGATGATCCGTTTGTCCGGGGTCACGCCGTGCGCCTCGAACAGCGCCCGCAGTTCCGCTGCCGGTTTCATCGTGCCCTGCTCCGTCAGATGATTGACCCACTCCAAATGCACGGAACCGGGAACCGTGCCGCCGTGGGCGGAACGGCGGTCTTCGCCGGTCCACTCCGCGCGGCCGCGGGTGTCCAGGACGATGGTGTCGTCCGTATCGATGGCGGCCAGGACGTCTTGATAGGTCGCCAAACGGTCACGATCGGCCTCGAATGAAAAGACGGCGGCACTGGCGACCGTTGCGTCGCGGGTTACCGGCAGACCGGCGGCCTCCCATCCGGCAAATCCCCCGTCGAGGACATGCACGTTCTTATGGCCTAGATATTCCAGAAACCAAAGGCCGCGCGCCGCCGTCATGCCGGTGATCTCACCGCAGAAGACGATCGTATCGTCGAACGATACGCCGCGCCGAGCGAGCAGGAAGGCCCACATCCGCGTGAAGGATTGCAGGGGCGCGTCGTCCGTATCGTCGCAATTCACCGCATAGATATCGAAATGCCGCGCACCCGGGATGTGGCCCATCGCGAAACGTTCGCCGGGTCGCACGTCGATCAGCCGCAAGGACGGGTCGTCCAGCCGGGCGAGCAAAGTGTCCCGTGACCAGAGCAGGTCTGGATTCCGATAAGCGTCGCCGTCATTCATCGCGTGTTTTCCTTAATTATCAGGCGCGGGCGTCGCGCCAGCGGTAATAAAGGACCAGCATACGGCTGAGCGGTACGACCAGGTCATGCAGTGGCAACGTCCGCAACGGGGTCTGCGGGACCGGTGTCTCCGTGCCGTGTTGCCCCAGGGCGCGCTCCGCCAGGAACCGGCCCATCGCGGTTCCAATGGCGATTCCGCGGCCGCTATAACCGAGCCCCGCATGGACGCCCGGCGCGAGCTCGTGATAGCGCGGCAGACGATCGGTCGTCATCGCGACCTTGCCATCCCAGACGTAATCGAATGCTGTTTCCGGAATCTGCGGATAGGCCTGGCGAAGCCGCGCCAAGGTCGAGCGCCGCAGGGTGCGCCGCGCGCTGAACGGGGTGAAGGGCATGCAGGTTGTCACCAACCGGTTGTCGCGATCCTTGCGAAACGCCCATAGCGCCTGGCGCGTATCGGAAAAGCCATGATTGTCGGGCAGCACTGTCGCGGCGACATTCGCACTCAAAGGCGCGGTCGCAATATGGAACGAGCGCACCGGGACGATACTGCGGGCCAGGCCGGGCCACAGCGCGTCGGTATAGGCGTTGGTCGCCAGCAGGACCGTGTCCGCATCGACGCTGCCGCGCGGCGTCAGGACGCGCCAGCGGTCGCCTTCGCGTCGCAGTTCCAGTGCGGGGGTTCGGCAATGCACCGAAGCGCCGGCGGCAATCGCCGCGTGGGCGAGGCCGCGCGCGTAACCGAGCGGTTGAATGTGACCGCCGCTGCGATGCATCCAGCCACCATGATAGACCGGGCTGCCGGTCAGTCCCGCCATCGTGTCACGGTCGACCATCTCGACCGGGGCGCCGCGCGCCGCCCACTGGTCGTGTTTCGCGCGCAGCCCGCCCAGGCGGCTTTCCGCGTGCGCGGGTTGCAGCCAGCCCTGCTGGGCGGCATCGCATTCGATTCCGTGGTGGCGGATCAAATCGAACACCAAGTCGGCAGAAGCGGCGACCCATCGGTTCAGTCGCTCGCCCTGCTCGCTGCCGTATTCGCGCACCACATCGTCGGGATTGTGCCGCGTATAGGCCGGGATGACTTGTCCGTTGTTGCGGCCCGAGGCGCCGAAGCCCGGTGTCTCGGCTTCCAACAACACAACGTCGGTACCTTCTTGGGCCAGATGCAGCGCCGCCGACAGTCCGGTATAGCCGCCACCCACCACGACGACGTCTGCTTGCCGGGCTCCGTCGAGCGGCGGTGCCTCCGGTGCCGGCCCGGCCGTATCGGTCCAAAGGCCGGATGCGAAATTCGATGTCTGCATGGTAAATGCGCCCTTACTGCAACACCGGTTTGCTGTACATCGCGCCCGGGCTGAGGGAAAGGCAAATCTGAAGGCTCCCCTTCCTTGCATTTCCGACTGGCAAGCCGCATGTTTTGAACGGTGCCATGAAGAAATTCGTTCGAACACTGCTTCGTCCCGAACGGGAAGAGACGAATCTCGAAGCCGACGAGATCGCGCGCGCGGCGAACATCCTGCAAATCGGTGAATTCCAGCTCCTGCAACTCGCCTACAAAGACTGGTATGGCGAGCAGCTTCCCGAGTCGATGACGGACCGGCTGTTTGCCGACTACATGTTGCGCAAGCAGGTACCCCATTGGGCCCGTCACTATGCTAGGCGAATCTACGATTGGCATCAGCGCGATCTGCTCGACGCCAACAACCCGGACTATCATCATTACGATAGAAGTTACAGCAATACAGCGCCCGGTGGTGTTCGGCGTTTCTGTGTTGCGACCGCAGTATTGATAATATTCGTCGGCGGCACGTTGTGGGTCAGCCATCTGGCGACTGACGGCCGTACAGCCTCGGTGTTGCCACCCTATTTCGAAGACGGGCAATCCGTCCCGTCACGACCGCGCGGCGCAGTCGGCCCGGGGTCCTACCAAGCGGCCATGTTTGAATTTACCGGCGAATTCGAACCCATGATCAATTTCATTTTTTTGATCGTGACGGCGGGGGTCGCATGGCATGCCATCCGGTTCCGGGATGCCGAAGGCAACACGGATTTCGTCCGTTTGCTGTTCGGCTGCATTGCCGCCGTTTTCTTGTTCATGGTCCTGTTTTAGGACGTGCTGGGACTGGTTTCCTTCGGCTAGCGCGGTTCAAGGTCTACGCATTCGCTGCCTGGCGTCGATCGCCGGCACGCGCAACAGGCGCTGTTCCGGCGGCAGCTTGAACTGTTCCTGCAGATAAGCGGCGCGCTTGCGCACCGAAGACGGGTTCGGGATGCCGTACAGCACCTTGTAGATCCAACCGGGTTCGTCGACGGACTCCTCGTCGGTACGCAGTGCGGCGACATAGTCCGCAAAGGCTTTTTCATGGTGACCGGCCCTGTCGTGGACGATGCCCCGGTTCGCGTAGGCTGCGGCGAGAACGCCGCGCCCGGTCGAATCATCGGCGCTCAGGGTCCGGTTCGAAAAATCGATCAAATAGGACAGTTCCGCGATGGCGTCGTCATGGCGGTCGGTTT
>CAJWOT010000362.1 GCA_913044215.1 uncultured Rhodospirillaceae bacterium
GTACCAGGAGGGTTGTGTCGCTTTGACCGGTCAGACCCGACAGGCAATCCGCAATCTAGCGCTGCTATCCGTTTGCGGCGTCGAACTTGCTGCGGGCCGTCGGCGATACCTAAACGCTCGATGAAAAGTACGATCAAGCCCTACAGCGCTATGCAACAGCGTGGTCGTTGAATTGGGAAGACCTCGACGCAGCCCTGGCGTCGGCCTATTTGCTGGTCGAACTGAAACCCGAGTTGGATCCGGAAGGGTCCCATTTGCGGGGAATTATTCGATAGCTCTTTGCAGGGAAGGGAGAGGCCTATATCGGCGGACAAACCGAAAAAATTTATCGGTTCCACACGGTCCTCGGTTCGATATTCGTACGCCAGCGGAATTGGGGTGTAAATGGCCGGGCCGACGGCGCTATCTTTCAGCTTTCCAGAGCGATCAGGGCGCACGCAAAACTGACCCGAAGATCCGAAGGTGAGATGGCGCCGATACCCATCCCGCATCGCGACCTGGCAATCGCGTACCAAAATACCGATCGTCCGCGGGACGCATATTCCAGTTATCCCAACGCAGCCGATGCGGCGCTGAAAACGAAGAACAAGAACCTCGCCCGTCAGACATTGAGCGAGGCTCGGTCACTTTCCGGCGCAGCAAACCGCAGGCAGAAAGAGCGTTACAAAAGGCTGGAAGCAAGGCTCTAGCGTGCGGTGCGGGAAACGACCGCGCAAGGCGAATATTGGGCCAGCCGTTCGATGCATATCTAAGGCATCCACATCTCAATAAAGCAGCGCTTGAACTAAGAGGCGTTGCAGCATGCCCAGCCTTCTGGGCAACATGCCGGACTCAGCCGGCTCCAAGCCCCCACTCGATTCCGTTTTCCAGCAGCCGGTTGAACGCGTCCGACTGCCAGACATTGTGGAATTCGGCCGGCATCTTGCCGTCCGGATCGATGCTGGGATCGACGGGCGAGGGGCTGCCGTCGCGGCCGACATGGCAGTGGCCGAGGCCGATATAGACGATTTCACCCTCGCCGACCGTGCGGGCGTAGCCGAGCACGCGGGTTTCGCCATCCTCCTGCACCGAGGTGTCCTCGTCATAGACGAAGCCGAAGCCCAACGGCGAGGGATCCTTTTCCAGCTTGGTGGTGAAGAGAGGCGTGGTCGCGTCCGGATCCTGCAGCTCGATCATGTAGAGCTCGTCCTGCACCGTGAAGCTGTCGGGCAAGCCGCGGGTGATCGGATGGGCGTCCGCGACCGCGACCTGGAATTGCGAGATCGGCGGGTGGTTGAGGAAGAAGCAGCCGAGCGTGTCGTGATGCTCCATCTTGACCATCTGCTTGACGGCGACGCCTTCGCGCTCGCCCTTGACCGCCTTGCCGCCGGAAGTGCCGTGCAGCGCGAACCATTTGCCGCCCGCCGCGAGCCATTCCTGCATCGCCGTGTTGCCGTCTCCGCTCGGGAACGGGCCGGCCACATAGGTGATCAGGAAATCGGTCTTGGGCAGCCAGCGCTCGATATCCTGATAGTCGTTGGCCACGGTCACGTCGCGCCCGTTGACGGTGCCGAGCTTCTCCAGCAGCCGCAGCCGGGCATAGTTCATATCGTGACCTGCCGGGGCACCGGGTGGGAAACCGCCGGTGATGAGATGGACCCTTTGGCTCGTCGTCATGGCTGTTACTCCGAATTACGGGATATGCGAAAGCGCACCGATAGACTACCTATTTGCCCTGTGAGCGCCAGGGTGGCGCGAGGGGCTGAGGAGAATTCAATGCGCGCGGTAGGGATTATGTGCGGTGTCACGCTGTTGGCGGCAGTCCATGCTGGCACGGCGGCTGCGGATGAGGCGACCGATCCTATCGGCAAGGGGGCGGAAACGCTGCCGATCTTTGACGCCCATATTCATTACAAGCCGCCCGCCTGGGGGTCGTACCTCCCGGCGACGGTGCTGGATTTGATGGCCAAGAACGGGGGCGCGATGGGGCTCGTTTCCTCGACGCCTGACCAGGGGACCATCACCCTGTGGAAGTTCGCGCCGAAACGTATCGTGCCGGAGCTGCGGCCCTATCACGGCGTCTACGGTTCGTCGAACTGGACCAAATCGCCTGAGATGGCGGATTATCTGGAGAACCGGCTCGACGCCTATCCGCATGAAGGCATCGGCGATTTTCACGTCTGCAGTTTCGACCCGGAGTATGAACCGTTGCTGCGCCAGGTCGCGGCGATGGCGAAGAAGCGGAACATCTGCATCCATATCATTTCCGGTAAGGACCCGCTGGATTTGCTGTATTCTTTCGAACCTGGCCTAAAGATCATCTAGGCCCACGCCGGCATGTCGGAGCCGCCGGACGTGATTGAGGCGATGATGGCGCGCTACGACACTCTCTATGCGGATACTTCCTATCGTGAGTGGGATATTCTCGGCAATGGCACCGGGATTGATCCGGACTGGCGGCGCGTGCTGGAGCGGTTTTCCGACCGGTTCATGGTCGGCACCGACACCTGGGTCAATTCGCAATGGGAAATCTACGTGGAACTTATCGCCGCGAACCGGCAGTGGCAGACCCACTTCCCGCGCCCGCTGGCGGAGAAGTTCGTTTACAAGAATGCGGAGCGTCTGTTCGGTCGTGAGGTCAGCAAGGCGCTGATCGGAACGCGGTAGCGACCGGGATCCCGAAAGTCCTAGGCGGGGCGGCTCTAGATCTCCACCACCAGCCCGTCATGGGCGCATTCCTCTGGCACGGTGTCGACCATCGTCAGCATTTCGCGGCTGAAATGGGTCAGGATCGTGCGTTTCGCCTGAAACTCATCCCAATGTGCCTTCACATCCGGGTAGTTCATGTGGAAGCGCACCGGCTTCTCGTAGAAATAGCTCTCGCAGATGAAGAGGTCCGCGTCCCGGGAGATTTTCGGGATGTGCTTGGTCCAGGCGCTGTCGCCCGTATAGGAAACGGTCTTTCCGCCGGCCTCGCAGCGCACGGAGGTCGGGTTGGTTTCCGCTGTGTGATAGGCCGGATATGGGGTGACGACCAGATGATCTCCCACCGGGTTAGGCTTCATGATCTCCATATCGACCCAGGTGAGGTCGAATTCGGGCACCATGATGTGGCTGCCCGGCAGCATCGATTCCATCATCTCCTTCAAGCGGACCTCTGTGTCGCGCGGACCCGCGATGATCAAGGGCTTGGTGCGCTTGGCGCCGAGCATGGCGTCCAACAGCATGGACGGAATGCCGGAACAATGGTCCGCATGAATATGCGTGAACACGATGGCGTCGAGCGATGCGTGGTTGATACCGGCCTGATTGAGCGCCACCAGCGATGTCGCGCCGAACTCGATCGCGTAGCGAAAGCCCGACACGTCAACGACGAAGCATGAATTGAAGCGGCCGCCGCTGCCGAAGGCATCGCCGCAGCCGGCGAAGGTGACACGGTCTGACATGACTGTTTCCTCGAAAATTTGGACGGTCCCGCCGCGTAATGGGCTCCCGCGAACCGGTTGATACTGCGATCTCTTAAGGGGTTCGGCGCCCGCTTTCCAGCCATCGGATAGTGAAGAATGGGCTATCGCGAAATCGTGGGCGTCCCGTTGATCCGGTTGCGGGCGGCTTTCGTAAAGAGATGGAACGGACACTATGAGGTGGGGGCGTTATGCGTGGACGCATACGCGATATCGAAAATGACGGTGAAATCCTGCATGTCGAAATCGAGCGGCCTGACGGGCAGACTATCGTTGGTCTGTATGAGCTGATCGGCTGGACGACACCGCCGCGGGACGTCAAACAAAGGGTCGAACAGGATATCTGGGTGCCGACCAAGACTTCGGCGAGGAAAGATTGAGCGCGGTCTACCGGAAAATCGTGTAGGCCAAGATGACCTCGACCGAAAGGCCGCTATTCCGAAACGGCAGGAAGACACGTCTCATCTGATAGAAAGCTTTTTCGTATGTCATGAGCGGTGCGCCCAACCGATAACTGGGTACGCCCCGCTCGGCGACGACGGCAAAGTCTGCCGGCGTG
>CAJWOT010000363.1 GCA_913044215.1 uncultured Rhodospirillaceae bacterium
GCCGGTCGAGATCACGCCTGTCCCGGTGCCGCACGACTGCACCGATGGCTTCCTGGCTGCCTATTGGCGGCGGCCGGCGGCCTATCTCGACCCCCGGATTCGCGCCGCGATCTCTTCTTTCTGGTACATTGAAGATGTCGACGAAAAGTTACAAAAGCTTGCGGACGGCCTGGAAAGCGTCGCCTTGGCGCGCTGGAACGCCGATCTGCTCGACAGTGAGTCCGTCGATGTCGGTTACCGTCTCGTCAAGACGCTATGAGCAGTTCTAAACCCGTGCGGCAACGATGCCGCTGCCGTGGATCTCGTTAATAACCGTACCGTCGAGCCAGGATCGCACGTCTTCCAGCATGCCGTTATACCAATGCGCATAGTGCTCCTTGGTGAAGCCGGCGACATGGGGCATCAGCACGGTGTTGGGCAGGCCACGGAATGGGTGGTCGGCGGGGAGCGGTTCCTCCGCATAGACGTCTAGGCCGGCACCGGCGATGCGGTTGTGTTTGAGCGCCTCCAGCAGCGCCGCTTCGTCCACGATCGGGCCGCGCGCCGGGTTCACCAGATAGGCGTTCGGTTTCATCAGGCCGATTTCGTGCGCGCCGACGAGGCCGATTGTACGGTCGCTCTGAATAACCATGACCACGACGTAATCCGATTGGCGAAACAAATCGTCCTTCGAGACCAGAGTCGTCCCGCATTCCTCGGCCCGTTCGGCGGTCATGTTCTCGGACCAGGCGATGACGTTCATCCCGAAGGCGTTGCCGACCTTGGCGACTTCCGAGCCGATGCGGCCGAGCCCGATGACTCCCAGCGTTTTGTTGCGGATTTCCGTGCCCACGACGGTTTGCCACTGGCCGTCGCGCATGGCCCGATCGTCGATGGTGACGTTCTTCGCCAGCGCCAGAATCAGGGCCCAGGTCAGTTCGAATGTCGGCGAGGGGCGCGGCGTGGTCCCGCAGACGGGAATGCCCTTGTCGCGGCAATAGTCGAAATCGAGCATCCGGTTGTGCATTTCGGGCGAGGCGATGAATTTCAATTTCGGCAGCCGTTCCAGCAGGTCCCGCGGCAGCGGCGTGCGCTCGCGCGTCAGCACCAGCACGTCGTAATCCGCCAGTGCCGTGGCGCGCGCGTCGGTGCCTTCGGGCAGCTTTTCGGTGAAGAAATCGGTATGGACGTTGCCGGGCAGGGACGTCCAGTCGGCCAGGCTGTCGGCGATTTTCATGTAGTCGTCCAGTACGGCGATCTTGATGTCGGCCATGGAGTCGTCCTCGTCTCTTGGTTCTTTATGGGCGGAAACTGTAGCCGTCGTGCCCGACGCGTCAATCGAAGCCGAGCAGCACCGAGGGTAGCCACAGGGCGATCTGCGGGAAGGCGATCAGCAGGGCGAGTACGACGAAATGCAACAGGATGAACGGGACCACGCCGCGATACATGTCGCGCAGACTGATTTCCGGCGGCGCGATGGTCCGGAAATAGAAGATGGCGCCCGCCATCGGCGGGGTCAGCAGGCTGGTCTGGATCATGAGCAGCAGCAGGATTGAGAACCAAACTGGGTCGAAGCCGAAGCTCTTGATGATCGGCATCGCCAGCGGGATCAGGATCAGCATGATAGAGATGGGGTCGAGGACAAAACCGGCGACGAAGGTAATGCCGAGAATGATCGCGGCGGTGCCCCACGGGCCCAGCCCGGATTCCGCGAAGAATTGCTGCAGCAGGATCAGGCCGCCCGAACCCGCGAAGACTCCCAGGAACATCAGGCCGCCGAGAACGATGGTCAGCACGATGGCGGTAATCGACAGGGTGACGATCAGCGCGTCCTTCATTACCGCGTAGGTGAACCGGCGATAGATGATGGTCAGCACAATGCCGCCGATGGCGCCGACCGCGGCGGCTTCGGTCGGGACCGCGATTCCGAAGATGATGCTGCCGAGCACGCAGACGATCAGCGAGATTGGTGGCAGCAGATAATACGCGGTGCGTAGTAGGCGCGGTAGGACTGGCCCTGGATCCGCTTCGGCCTCCATGCGCGGCGCTGCGCCAGGCCGGATTGTTGTATAGGTCAGAATGTAGACGATGTAGAGCCCGGCCAGGATCAAGCCTGGAAACATCATCGCCGTGAATAGGTCACCGATGCCGAGATCGGCAATCGTCGCCAGAATGACCACAAGAACCGACGGCGGTATGATCGAACCGAGCGAGCCGCCGGCGCAAATGGTGCCGGAGATCAACCCCTTGTCGTAACCGTGCCGCATCATGACCGGCACGGCGAGCAGGCCTACGACCGTTTCCGTCGCGCCGACCACGCCGCTCGAGGCAGCGAACAGGACACAGATCACGATCGTGGCGACCGCGATGCCGCCGGGCAATCGCCGCGTCCAATGGCCGATCTCGTCGAACATGCCCTCGGCGATACCGGACTTTTCCAGCATCGCGCCCATGAAGATGAACAGTGGCACCGCGGCCAGTAGGTGCGAGCTGCTGACCTCCTCGACCCGCTGCGCGAACATCACGACCAGCGATGGACCGAAGGTCGGCACGCCGAAGGCCAGTGCCACGGACATCAAGGCGTAGGCGACGGGCACGCCCATGAAGATCGCGCCGAGCAGCACGGGAAACATCCACAGCGCGAACTCGGCGTTCATGGCGCGGGCACCGGCCGGCCGATCATGGTGCGGAAGGATCGGATTACCTCGGCCACGACCTGCAGGGCGAAGAAGCCGAAGCCGATCGTCACCATGATGCGCAGCGGCCAAATGATCGGGTTCCACGCGGATTCACCAGAGGTCTCGCCCACGATAAAGGCCTCCAGCGCGACCCAGCCCAATTGCCAAGTCATCCAGATTGTCACCGGCATCAGGAAAAAGGTCAGCACAACCCAATCGATCCCGGCTTGTGCCCGCGGCGGCAAGACCGCATAGACGAAGTCAACGCGAATATGCTGCTTCATCTTGGTGACGTAGGCGATACCGAAGATGTAGTGCAGTCCGGTGATCATGTAGCCGAGTTCATAGGCCCAGAATGTCGGTAGGTCGAAGATGAACCGCGCGGCGACCTCGTATCCCATGATGAAGAACAGCAGGATCACGAAGAAGGCGCTGGTCTGGCCGGCGCGGTCGCTCAGCTCGTCGATGATGTGAACCAGTCGGTCGAACATGTTGGGTGGCATGGTTGCAGGATGCGGGACCCTACAAGCCCAGACCGGCGGAAGAAAGATGCCGGCGAAGTTTCCTGGCAGCGCCAGCCTATCATTCAGTCTACGCGGAAATCCTTCAGCGCGTCCGGGTCGGGTTCGACACCCAGCCCGGGACCGTCCGGCAATGTCATGATCCCGTCTTTGATGGCCGGCAGCCCGCCGGTCAGACGTTCGCGCAAGGGATTGGGGTTGGCATCGATTTCCAGGATGCCGCTTCCTTCCGCCACCGCCAGGCAGTGCGCCGCGGACAGCACGCCGATTGGGCCGGCCAGGAAGTGGGGGCAGTAGCGTTGCCCGGCTGCCACGATGCGTTTTGCCAGCGGCAGCGCTTTGCTGAAACCGCCCCATTTGCACATGTCCGGCTGAACGACGCCGAGAACCTGTGCGTCGATATAGGCATCGAACTGCGCGTCGCCGAGCAAGTTTTCTCCGGCCGCGATGTCGCTTCCGCCGAGGGCGGCAATGCGTTGCCATTCGTCGAGCGGCCGGTCGGCGGGCAACGGCTCTTCGATCCAGCCCAGACCGAAGTCCGAATAGGCCGACCAGTTGGCGCAGGCCGTCTCCACGTCCCAGCCCTGATTGACGTCGGTCATCAGTGCCCGGTCGCCGATCAGATCGCGCATCAGCGTCAAGGCAGCGAAGTCCACTTCCCGGCCGAAACCGATTTTGATCTTGAAGGCGGTGTAACCTTCGCCGAGTTTGCTTTCGACGATCGCTTCGAACCCTTCGGGGTTGAGCCCGCTGGCGTAAACCGGCACCGCATCGCGCGATTCGCCGAGCATCCGCCATAGCGGCTCACCCGCACGCCGG
>CAJWOT010000364.1 GCA_913044215.1 uncultured Rhodospirillaceae bacterium
CGCCAGCGCATGCGCACGACGAAATGATCCTGCAGGTTCTCGCCGACCCCGGGCAGTTCGTGGGTGACAGCGATGCCGAGATCCTTCAGCCGTTCCGGTTGGCCGACGCCAGACAATTCCAGAAGCTGCGGCGAGGCGAAGGCGCCGCCACACAGGATCACGGAGGTACCGGCGCGTGCCTCCTGCGGCGTGCCTTTGCGTTCGTAGGCGACGCCGACGGCACGTTTGCCTTCGAAGATGACGTGCTTCGCCTGCGCATCCGCTTCGACCCGCAGGTTGGGGCGCTTCTTTGCCGGGTTCAGATAGGCGACGGCCGTACTGCAGCGCTTGCCGTCTCGGATCGTCGCCTGGTGATACCCGATACCCTCCTGCACGCGACCGTTGATGTCGTCGTTGTAAGGAATGCCGATTTCCTGACCGGCTTCAATCATCGCGTCATAGATTATTGATTTATCGATGACGTCGGACACGCCCAGGGGGCCGCCGACACCGTGAATCTCGCTTTCGCCGCGTTCGTTGTGCTCCGCCTTGCGGAAATAGGGAAGGACATCGTCATAGGACCAGCCGCGGCAGCCCATCTGGGCCCATTGGTTGTAATCCTCGACCTGGCCGCGGACATAGACCATGCCGTTGATCGAGCTCGATCCGCCGAGCACCTTGCCGCGCGGCAGGAAATAGCGCTGGCCGTACAGATATTCCTCTGGCTCCGATTCCAGGCACCAGTTTACCGCGGGGTTGCTGACATTCTTGCCATAGCCCAGCGGCACGTGGATCCAGTAGTTGCGGTCCTCCGGTCCGGCCTCCAGCAGAAGGACCTGATTCTTCGGATTGGCGCTGAGTCTATTGGCCAATACGCAGCCGGCCGAGCCGGCGCCGACGATAATGTAGTCGTAGGTACTCATTTCTCGGGAACCACGTCGAAGGCGATGCTGACCCGCGTTTCGGTCGACTCGAACGGGATCGTGCGATGGAAGGTGTAGCTGGGAAACAGCACCATGAGACCCGGTTCGGGTTTGATCCGCCGCGTTTCCGGTGTCGCCGAGCAGTGATATTCCGGGCCGGGTTCGCCGAATTCGATCCAGCCTTTTTCGCCTTCCTCATTCACGACGCTCGGGACCTGCGCGTAATAAACGCCGCTCAGCCAGGCCGATCGGTGGATGTGCGAGACCTGATAGCCTTCGCCCTCGAGCACGATCGCCCAGACCGCAAGTTTCCATTTGCGCGGCCGGTGCGCGATGAACGGGTGTGTGGAATCGGATCCCAGCCGTTCGATGAATTCTTTTACGCCGCGGCCGATCATCTTTTCGAAGGCGGCGACCGGTCCCTTCGGTTTCACGGTCAAGTCGGCGCTATGCTTGCCGAGGCGCGTTGCGTGACTGGTGGGGGCGACCGCGAGGGTCGGGTGGTTTGCCGCATGGGCGACCATCGCCTCATTGAAAGCGTCGATGCCTTTGAAGCCTGGCGCGCGTTCGTGGCGGATGGGCGTGACGAACCTGTCGAGGTCGACCAACTGCCGCACGGCTTCGGCCTGTCCGCACTCGTTTAGCGCAACGGATTTTGCGGCCAGCACGCTGGTATTTGCGGGATGATGCGCGAGGAACACGTCGCACGCCGCGACTGCGTCCTCCGCTTCGCCCCGCTGTACCAGGACATCGGCGAGATTGCTGATCGCTTCCGGGTCGTGTGGCTCAGCATCGACAGCGCGGGCGAAGGTGGAGGCCGCCTCGGCCAAGCGGCCAGCATCCTGCAGCGACTTGCCGAGGCCGACTAGGACTTCCGAGTCGCCCATAAGGATCGATGCGGCACGGCCATAGACGGCAGCGGCGTCGTCGGGCTTGCCCTGCGTGCGCAGGACGTAGCCTTTGCTCGACATTGCCTTGCCATGTCCGGGGTCGGCTTCGATCGCCCGGTCAAACGCGGCGATCGCGTCGTCCAAGCGGCCCAGCTGGGTGAGGGCAGTGCCGAGATTGTAGTGCGCGCTGGCGAAGTCCGGATTGAGCTCGGCGGCGCGGCTGTAGGCGCCGGCAGCGCCTTCATGGAGGCCGACGGATTGGCTGACCAGGCCTAGATTGTAGAAAGTCTGCGGATCGTCGGGATCGGCCTTCTTCGCCGTGTTTAGCCACTCCAGCGCCATGTCGGCGTGATCCGTTTGAAAGGCGGCAAAACTAGCCATGTTAAGGGCGGCGACATCGTCAGGACGGCGTTTCAGATACTTTCGAAAATGCGGCAGCGCCTTGGCGAAGCGGCCGGCATCATGATGCGTGACCGCGGCGGTCAGCATCGCTTTTACACGTGCGGCAGAGACGGCGGCATTCATCTCAGAACACCCGATAGTGCACGTCTTTCGGCATGCGGTCCGGCCCGTTCGTCGGGTTGAGATCCTGCGGGCAGCTGGACATGACGAGGATGCAGTCCATTTCGGCACGGAAGGTCAGTGCGTCGCCCGGCCGGCTCTCCGGCGGCTTTTTGAACAGCTGGTTGCCCATCTCCCAGGGCCGGTTCATGAACATGTTGAACGGGCAGGGGGTGCGGTCCGACTCCAAGCCCAGTTCGGCCAGGGCGGCCTTCAGATTGTCGGTGCAGTTGTCGTGATATTCGGTGCAGCCGAGCAGCTGGTAGCGATAGACGTCGCAGGCCGCGTTTAAGGTGTCGTGTATGCCGGGACTGGTGTCCTCCGTGATCGTAACGATCGCGCGGCGGCGGTTGGTGAGGAAGGCTTCGCCCAGATCCGGCATCATCTTATCGATGGTCGCGCGCGTATGCTCCATCGACATCCATTCGCCGAGATCGTCGGCATTGAACGCCCAGGTGTCGACGACCTGCGTGCCACGGGTATTGACGATCTGTATATGCTGGCCGGCGTCCACCCGCTGCGCTTTGGCCTGCCGCGCCGGCACCTGAGTGAGATCGTTCATGGGCTCGCCTCCTCGATCTGGTGCAACAGATCGACCGCGGACATGCTCTGCGGCGCGATGCCCTCGCGCGCCATGCGGTTCGCCAGCCGCAGCACCACCTCGTTTGCCGGGGTGGGTACGCCGTGCAGGCGGCCGAGCATGATGATCTCACCGTTCAGATAATCCGCCTCGATATCGCGGTTGCCGCGCATCAGTCCCTGCCAGGAGGAATCGCCCTGACGGCCGACGCCGTTGATCTTGCCCGCCTTCATCAGATCGCCGCGCCGCGCCGTAATTTCGTCCTCTTCCGTGTAGGCGATACCGGCGGCGGCATAGACGGCGCGGCATTCCGCCCGCAGCAGCTCGCGCACCGGGTTGGCCTCGTCATTGCGCGGGGCCAGGGCGTTCAGCGCGTTGCCCAGATTGATCATCAGCTTGCCGTACTTCCAGCGCATGATGTCCGCGGTCGGTCGGGCGCTGAAATTGGCTTCCTGCAGCATCGCCATCAGCGTTTCGACGCGGTCGTCGACGCCATTCGGAAAGACGCCGGTATCCAGAACCCCGATCGTCTTGGCCGAAGTGGTTTGGATCGTGCCCGGCTCCAAGAAGGTCGACGGCAGGTAGATGAGCATGCCATAGACGTGGCGGAACCGGCGCAGCGCCATGCGCTCGTTGGCGACGCCATTCTGGCCACAGATCACCGGGATGTTTTCACCGGCGACGGCGCGCAGCGTGTCCAACGCATCCAGCGTGTGTTGGGCTTTCATGGTCAGCAGGACGACATCGTCGTCGCGAAAATCGATCTCCGAGGGATGTCCGACGGCGGTCAGCGGCAAGATGTCCGTTCCGTTCGGTGTCTCGTAGTGCAGACCGTCCTTTTGTACCTTCTCGAGATGCGGGCCGCGTGCGATCAACACGACCTCCTGGTCCGCCTTAAACAGCTGTGCGCCGATGACGCCGCCGATACCGCCCGCGCCGTAGATGATGACTCTCATAACTCTATTTGCTCCGGCGCAGGATCGGTGTCGCGCCCTCTGGTAGGATTTTCAACATGCTGGGGTCCGGCATCTTGGCATCCATGAAATGCATGGCGATGCC
>CAJWOT010000365.1 GCA_913044215.1 uncultured Rhodospirillaceae bacterium
CTCCGCGCTAAAACTCGCGTAGAGGACAATATCCGTGTCATGAATTACATCACGCGATACATGCTGAAGCAGGTGATCGGCGTGACGATTTTCGTCACCGCCATCCTCTGCTTTGCCATTTGGCTGACTCAGTCATTGCGGTTGATCGACCTGATCGTCAACCGCGGCCTTCCCCTATCGATGTTCGGATATCTGGCGGTTCTTCTCCTGCCGCGCTTTCTGGCGATCGTTCTGCCGATCGCCGTCTTTTGCGCGACGCTTTTCACCTACAACCGCCTCTCCTCCGACAGCGAGTTGGTTGTATTGCGTTCTGCCGGATTGAGTCAGCTTTCGATCGCCAAGCCGGGGCTGTTGGCAGCCGCACTGGCATCGGTCGTAATGATTTTCTTAAATATGTACCTGCTCCCAGCATCCTACCGGGAATTCAAGGATCTGCAGTTCGCGATACGGCATGATTACAGTTCGATCCTGTTGCAAGAAGGCGTTTTCAATACGCTGGGCGAGAAAGTGACCGTCTTCGTGCGCGAACGGAACACCTTGGGCGAACTTCGCGGCATCCTCGTGCACGACAACCGCAACCCGGAACAGCAAGTAACGATGATGGCGGAGCAAGGCGCCATTGTGCAATCGGAGCAAGGGCCGCGCGTTATTCTTGTAAACGGCAACCGGCAGCACGTCGACCGGGACAAAGGTGAACTGTCCCTGTTGTACTTCGATCAATACGTCGTCGAGATTGCGGCGAGCCAGGGTCCCGGTTATTTACGTTTTCGTGATCCGCGCGAGCGTTATCTGCACGAGCTTCTCAACCCCGGCGACAGCGATGGGGAACGACACCACCGTAACAAGCTGATCGCCGAAGGCCATAACCGGATCACATCCCTGATCTTGCCATTCACCTATTCAGCTATAGGGCTCGCTCTGCTCATGGCCGCCCCATTCAACAGACGCGGCCAGATCCGCATCACAATCCTCGCGGTTCTGGCCGTGAGTTTGATCGCTGTCGGGCATATCAGCGTGCACAATCTGGCTGGCCGTCATCTGGCATTCGTCCCTATTCTCTACGCAATTGCGATCGGGCCGCTCCTGGTGGCGCTGTATATACTCACTGGATCCCGTCGGCGTCCCATTCCGGCATTCAACCCTGCAGCGTGAGGCGAAATGGGACTTTCCGCGACATTGTCGGCCTATCTCGCGCGTCACATCGCTTTCTGGTTGGCCTCGGTATTCGCCGGTGTCACCGGCGTCGCGTTTTTGTTCGACACCGTCGAGATGCTGCGCCGTTCTGCCGGAAAGGCCGACATCGGCATGATGACCGTTCTGCAGATGAGCGTCTTGAAACTGCCCCATTTGGTGCAGCAAATGCTGCCTTTCTGCGTGCTCTTGGGCGCGACTCTCGCTTTCTGGCGCTTGGCGCGAGCCAACGAACTGGTGGTTACCCGCGCTGCAGGAATTTCCGCCTGGCAGATATTGGCGCCGGCGACAGCCATTGCCATCCTCGTGGGTGTTATCCAGGTTTCCCTGTTCAACCCGCTCGCGTCAGCCATGCTGTCTAAATACGAGCAACTGGAGACGCGCTATCTGAAGCGTTCGGTGAGTATGCTTTCCGTTTCCAGCACAGGGCTTTGGCTGCGACAGTCTGATGCAACCGGCCAATCCGTCATCCACGCAAGCCGCGTCGCGCAAAGCGACATGTCGCTGCACGACGTGATCATCTTTCTTTTCGAAGGGGAAGATCGCTTCATCGGCAGGATCGATGCCGAAAATGCCCGTTTGCGCGACGGTTATTGGGATATCCGCAACGCTTGGATTTCATCTCCGAACAAACGCCCCTACCGGGTCGCCGAACACCGGTTGGACACCGACCTAACGCTCAACAAGATTCTCGACAGCTTCGCCTCCCCCGAAACGATGTCTTTTTGGCAATTGCCAGGCTTTATCGAAACCTTGGAAAAAGCCGGATTTTCAGGGCATCGCCATAAGCTTCATTGGCACTCCCTACTGGCAAGTCCACTGCTTTTGGCGGCCATGATCCTGGTCGCCGCGATCTTCGCTTTGCGTGCATCGAGTCGCGCCGGTGCGGCCTTGTCGATCAGCGGCGCCGTTCTCTGCGGTTTTCTGCTTTATTTCATGTCCGATCTCGTCTACGCACTCGGCCTTTCGGCCAGCATCCCGACGCTGTTGGCCGCCTGGACCCCGGCAGGCGTAAGCACTCTGCTCGGACTCAGCGCCCTGTTTCATATCGAGGACGGATAGCGTTGCTTCGCGCGATCCGCATAGGTCTGGCAGCCATTTTGATCGCTGCGGCATCTGCCGCCGCCGCTCAATTGTCTGGCGCGCCAGCGGTGATCCAGGCGGACACCGTGACGCACGATCAAGAACTCGGCAACGTCGTCGCCAAGGGTAATGTCGAAATTTCCCAGGATCAGCGAATTCTCTTTGCCGATACGGTTACGTACAACCAAAAAACCAATACGGTTACCGCCTCGGGCAACGTGATCCTGCTTGAGCCGACAGGCGACACGCTGTTCGCAGAATATGTTGAACTTGCCGATGATATGCGTGACGGCGTTATCGAGCAGATTCGAGTTCTCCTGGCGGACGACAGCCGTTTTGCCGCTGTCAGGGGCAAACGCAAGGGCGGCATCAAGACAACTTTGACCAAGGCGGTGTATTCACCCTGCAAGGTCTGCGAAGACGATCCGGAAAAGGCACCACTCTGGCAACTGAAGGCGTCGACGATCGTGCATGACCAAAATGCCCGTGAGATACGCTATCAGAACGCGCGTCTTGAGATGTATGGCGTGCCGGTCGCTTACACACCTTTCTTTTCGCACCCCGACCCAACGGTAAAACGGAAGAGCGGGTTTCTGACCCCGTCCTTCGGCTTGAGCGGCAATCTTGGCGCCTTCATCCAAATTCCCTACTTTTGGGCAATTGACGAAAGCCAGGATGCTACGTTCTCGCCGATATATACGCGTGACGAAGGCGTTGTGTTTGCCGGGGAGTATCGCCGGCGTTTCAACGCCGGAGAGTTCGAGATCTCCGGTAGTGTTGCTGAAGCAGACCGGAACATCGGCACCGATTTCACAGAAGATGTCCGCCGCAACGAAATACGTGGCCATATCTTCAGCAAGGGACGATATGAAATCGACAGAACCTGGCGCACCGGCTTCGATGTCGAACGCGCAACTGACCGCAGCTATTTGCGGCGTTTCAACTTCTTTGGCAGCCCAGACAATTCACTGACAACCAACGCTTACGTCGAGGGATTTCGCGGCAGGAACTACGCCGCCGCAAACACCTATCTTTATCAAGACCTTAGAAGTGGATTGCGACCAAATACGCCCTTGATTGCCCCGATGTTCGACTTCAACCATGTTGGAATTCCAACAGCGTTCGGTGGCCGGTTCGATCTCGACGCCAATTTCCTATCGATTTATCGGGAGGACGCTGCGGACACGCAACGCGCGTCGCTTAAGTTTGGCTATAAGATACCGTTCGCCGCCGATGCAGGGCATATCACGACGATCCGAACGACCTTGCAGAGCGACCTTTATTTCGTTCAGCAGGCGGACAACAGTGCAGAGGACGACGGATTCACTGGGCGGCTCTTCCCGCAATTGACGGTGGATTGGCGCTATCCTTTCGTACGCAGTTCTGGCCGCACCCGGCAGGTTATCGAGCCGATCGCCGCGCTCGTCGTTTCGCCCAACGGCAGCAACCCAGCGGCGATCCCCAGTGAAGACAGCGTGGTCGTCGAAATCGACGATACCAACATACTCAGCGCCGACCGGTTTCCCGGCATAGACCGGGTAGAGAGCGGCCAAAAGGTAATTTACGGTGTCAAACTAGGCGTGTTCGGCGAGAGCGATGGGCGTACGACCGCATTTTTCGGTCAAAGCTACCGGATTCACGCCGATGACGACCTGGCTAACGAAGTCGGCATCGAGCGACATCTTTCCGATCTCGTGGGTCGCGTCGAAATTCG
>CAJWOT010000366.1 GCA_913044215.1 uncultured Rhodospirillaceae bacterium
GATGATCGGTATATGCGATGTGTCTTCATTTTGCTTGAGGGTATGGGCAACCTCGAATTCGTCGACATCGTCGAAACCGTCTTCGATTAAAACGAGGTCCGGTTGCCGTTCGCCGACATAGCTTTGAACGTCCAGCCCATTGGAGACGGCCAACCCCGCTAAGCCCGCCGGACGTAACATTGCCACCCGGGCTACCGCTGCTGTCGCATTTCCGCCGGCGACCACGACATTCGTTAGGCTTGCCATGGAATCCCATCCGTCTACCGGACGCATGAACTAGCGCCGGCAGCCTCTAAACTGTTATCTATTCGCGTCAAACCATAACCGAGCTTCGCGGTAACGCGCGAGTAAAAACAATTATTTGATCCCGGGAGGGTCGGACGTGAGCGGTCAACAGTCACCCTTCGATATTGGGCTCGAAAAGGGCGAAGCGAACTACAAAGGTTTGTCGCCCCTGAGCTTCCTCAAGCGCAGCGCCCATGTTTATCCGCAGAAGGTCGCGGTCATTCACGGCGCCAGGCAATATACCTACGCGCAGTTCAATGAGCGCTGTCGCCGATTGGCATCGGCGCTTGCGGCACGCGGCATAGGTCCCGGCGATACCGTGTCGATCCTGGCTCCCAACATTCCGGAAATGTTGGAGTGTCATTACGCGGTGCCGATGCTGGGTGCCGTTCTCAATGCGATCAATATCCGTCTCGACGCGACGACGGTCGCGTTCATCCTAGAACATGGCGAAGCGAAGGCCGTATTAATCGACAAGCAGTTTTCTTCTGTGATGGCGGAAGCGTTGAGCCAGATCAACGCATCGCCCCTCGTCGTCGATATCGATGATGCCTTGGCCCCCGATGGCGCGTCGATAGGGGAGACCGACTACGAAAACTTCATCGCGGGCGGCGACCCGGACTTTGCGTGGGAAAGCCCGGAAGACGAATGGACGACGATCGCGCTGAATTATACCTCCGGCACGACCGGCAACCCGAAAGGCGTTCTCTACCATCATCGCGGCGCCTATCTGAACGCGATCGGCAATGCGATGACCATGGGAGTGACGGCACAGTCGCGCTATCTCTGGACCCTGCCGATGTTTCACTGCAACGGCTGGACCTTCACCTGGGGCGTAACGGCAGTCGGCGGGACGCATGTCTGTCTGCGCGACGTCGACCCGGCAAAGATTTTCCCGCTTATCGAAGAACACAAGGTGACGCATATGTGCGGGGCGCCCGTCGTCCTGACCGCGCTCATTCATGCACCGGAGGATGTGAAACGGCGCGTCGATCATACGATCGATATCGCCACCGGCGGCGCTGCGCCGCCGAGCGCGGTGATCGCCGGCATGGAGGCGTTGGGCTTCCGGGTCACCCATCTTTACGGCATGACCGAGTGCTACGGCCCGTCGACCGTCTGCGTCACGCAGCCCGGCTGGGAAGACCTGCCGCTGGAAGAGCGATCGCTGCTGATGGCGCGGCAGGGCGTCAACTACATGACCTTGGAAGACCAGGCGATACTGGACCCGGACACGATGCAGCCGGTGCCGGCGGATGGCGAGACCATGGGCGAACTGATGCTCAAGGGGAACACGGTCATGAAGGGCTATCTCAAAAACCCGGAAGCAACGGAAGCGGCCCTGCGCGGCGACTGGCTGCACACCGGCGATCTGGGCGTCATGCATCCGGACGGCTATATCGAGATCAAGGACCGCTCGAAGGACATCATCATTTCGGGCGGCGAGAATATTTCCAGCCTTGAGGTCGAAGAAGCCCTGTACCGCCATCCGGAAGTCATGGAAGCGGCTGTCGTTGCGGCGCCGCACGAAAAATGGGGCGAGACGCCGTGCGCCTTCGTCGCCTTGAAACCGGACGGCGCAAGCGTCAGCGAGCGCGACATCATCGACTACTGCCGTGAGAACATGGCGCACTATAAATGCCCGACGAAGGTTGTCTTTGGCGATCTGCCGAAGACGTCGACCGGCAAGATCCAGAAATTCGTATTGCGGGAAAGGGTAGGCAACGCATGACCGGACCGCTCGAAGATAAGCACGCCATCGTTACCGGCGCGTCCAGCGGCCTTGGCAGGCATTTCGCGCTCACGCTCGCGAAGGCCGGCGCCAAGGTCGCGGTTGCGGCACGCCGGACAGACAGGCTGATGGAACTGGTCGACGAGATCGCCTCTTTCGACGGTCATGCATTGCCCGTCGCACTGGATGTGACCGATCCCGCCAGCGTCAGCAAGGCGGTCGAAACCGCCGAAACCGAGCTCGGCCGGCTCGATATCCTGGTCAACAATGCCGGCGTGACGCAGCCCAAGATGGCGATCGATGTCACCGAGGAGGATTGGGACTCCGTCGTCGGCACCAATCTCCGCGGATCCTGGCGCGTCGCCCAGGAAACCGCACGGCACATGAAGCGCCTCGGGCATGGCGGCAGCATCATCAACATCGCCTCGATCCTGAGCTTCGGCGTCACCCGTCAGCTTTCGACCTACGCGATCAGCAAGGCCGCGGTGGTGCAGATGACCAAAGCGATGGCCGTTGAACTGACCCGCGACAATATCCGCGTCAACGCGATCGCGCCGGGCTATATCGAGACCGATTTCAACCGCGACTTCTTCGCCACCGACCGCGGAAAGAAAATGATCAGCCGCATCCCGCAGCAACGCCTCGGCCAGATGTCTGATCTGGACGGCGCGCTCCTGCTGCTCGCTGGCGATGGCTCGCAATATATGACGGGTAGCGTTATCACCATCGACGGCGGTCACACGCTACCCCTCGTCGACTAGGTAAATCTCAAGACTCCGGAGACTGACATGATCGATTTCACCCTTTCGCCGCAGGTGGAAGAAACCCGCCTGCGCATCCGCGACTTCGTCGAGAAGCACGTCATTCCCCTGGAGTCCGATCCGGACGCCTATGACGAGCACGAAAACATCGCCGAAGAACCGCTGGAGCGCCTGAAGGCCCTGGCCAAATCGGAAGGGCTATGGTCGCTGTCCTTGCCGGTCGAGGATGGCGGGTTGGGCTTCAACGTCGTCGAGATCACGCCCTGTTACGAGGAAATGAACCGCTCGATCTTCGGGCCGGTCTGCTTCAACGCCTCCGCACCCGACGACGGCAACATGCGGGTGCTGAGCCAGGTCGCGCGGCCGGACCAGAAGGAAAAATGGCTGAAACCGATCGCCGACGGCAGCATCCGTTCCTCCTTCGTGATGACCGAACCGTCACCGGGCTCCGGCTCCGATCCCAGCGTCATGCTCACCCGGGCGGAAAAGAAGGGGGACAAGTGGATCGTCAATGGCCGCAAATGGTTCATCACCGGTGCCGCAGTCGCCCAGCATTTCATCCTGATGGCCAAGACGTCGGACGATGCGCGCAAGGGCCTGACCGCCTTCATGTTCCACGCCGACACGCCCGGCTGGCGGATCGTGCGGCGCATCCCGATCATGGGGCCGGAGGAGCATGGCGGTCACTGCGAGATCGAATTCGACAATATGGAAATCCCGGATGAAGACCGGCTGATGGAGGTGGGCGAGGGGCTCAAACTCACCCAGATCCGCCTCGGCACCGCGCGGCTGACCCACTGCATGCGCTGGCTCGGCCTCTCGCGCCGCGCCATGGAGATCGCCAAGGAATATGTCGAACGCCGCATCAGCTTCGGCGAGACCCTCGCCAACCATGAGGGTGTGCAATGGATGATGGGCGAAGTGGCCATGGCGATCGAGGTCGGCCGGTTGCTCACCATGCGCGCCGCCTGGAAGCTCGACCAGGGCGATTTCGCCCGCAAGGAGGTCTCCATGGCGAAAATCCAGGTCGCCGATACCCTGCATCAGGCGGTCGACTCTGCAATCCAGCTGAACGGCGCGCGGGGCTATTCCAAGGACACGGTGTTGGAATGGATATACCGCTACGCCCGCCAGGCCCGCCTCGTCGACGGCGCCTCGGAAGTGCACAAGATGGTGCTGGCCCGAAACTACTTCAACGAGGGCAA
>CAJWOT010000367.1 GCA_913044215.1 uncultured Rhodospirillaceae bacterium
CGCCGAATGGCGTCTCCATGCGCCGCCCGCCGGCCAAAAACGCGCCTTTCGGCTTCACGCTGGTGTGGCATCCTTCGCATCCGGCAGCCTTGAAGATATAAGTGCCGCGCTTGACCGCCGCATCGTCGGCATGAGCCGCCGCGCCAAACAACAGAATCGCAAAAATAAGGAATGCGCGCATCGAGAAATCTCCGTCGTACCGGTAGCCCAGTAAGGCGGTTTCCGATCCGCATGGCAAGGCTGCGATTGCGGAAGCCGCCCTACTCCCCTAAGTAGAGCCCTACCTTCGAATTGTGGCGGGATCGCGGCTATGGCGGACATCACATCTCTTTGCGTCTATTGCGGCTCCTCACGGCGCGGGGCGCAGAGCCACCATGACGCCGCGCGCCAGCTGGGCGAGACTTTGGCGGCGAACGGTATACGCCTTGTCTATGGCGGTGGCAGCGTGGGCCTGATGGGCATCGTCGCCGACACGGTCTTGAACAATGGCGGCGAAGTCGTTGGCGTGATTCCGAAGTTCCTCGAAGATTTGGAAGTCGGCCATACGGACTGCACGGAACTGCACGTGACCGGCAACATGCATGATCGCAAGCTCAAGATGGCGACCTTGTCGGACGCCTTTGCCATCCTGCCTGGTGGCCTCGGCACCTTGGACGAGACCTTCGAGATTCTAACCTGGAAACAGCTTGAGCTGCACGACAAGCCTGTCGTCCTGGTCAATGTCGAAGGGTTCTGGGACCCACTGACAGCGCTCGTTGATGCGCAGATCGACGCGAACTATGTCCGCGCCAAGCACCGTTCGCTGTACGAAGTCGCCGCGGACGTGGCCGACGTCCTCCCGACTATTCGGGCTATGCCGCCGGCCCGTTTCTCACTGGAGTCGAAGTGGCTGTAGCCTGCCCTATGCGCCCCAGGGCGTGATCGCCTCCTTCAGCGCCTTGTAGCCTTCGAGGAAGCCCGGACGCTCACCGGCATAGACCTTGTCGAATGTCGCCAGCGCATTGTCTAGCCAATCGCGCAGTTCCGAATTGTCCGGGTTGGCGTCGAGATAGGCGCTGCGGATCAGCACGAAATGGATACGCGGATCGTAGGGCCGTTTGGTCCCTCCCATCGACTCGTCGCCATCCAGCAGGCGCAGCAGCATGGCATCCGCAGAACCCAGGGTCTGTTCGTGGATTGGCGGACCGTCCATGCGGTACATGACCGACGTCATGTCGCGACCGTTGCCGGTCGTGTAACCCATGCCGCTCCAAAGTTCGTCGATGTTGACCTCGGCACCGACATGCTCGGCGACGAGCTGGCCAAAGCGGCGCAGCGGGTCCGAGACGTCGGCCAGCAGATCGGTGAGCCGATCGCCATCGAGATCGGTGGCCAGCACGATGCAATCCTGCTTTTCGATCAGATCCCACAGCAACAGACCATAGTTCGTATCGGAAATATGCTGTTCGATCTGACCGGTCCAGGATTCCATACCGTCTTTGAAGTCGGCCGGCAGGAGGGCGATGATGCGGTCGACATTTTCCTTATGCTCTTCGTAACCGTCGACGGCCCATTTGCGGCCAATCTTGAACTTCGTGCCTTGCAGCATCCAGGACAGCAAACCGGCATTGATGCCGTCTTCCATCGCCTGTGTCGGCTTGAAGGCGACCCGACCGAGCTTGCCGGTGTCGTTGACCATCTTCAGGAACAGACGGTTGGCATAGGCCATCTGCACGCCCGGCGTATTCATCTCGGAATGCACGATGCCCGTATTGGGATCGACATTGAAGACCGCCTTGTCCTGCGAATAGGGCAGGCAGGGCATGCAGCGCACGACCGTAATCGGACCGTAGGGCCGGACATTACAGTAAACACCGGCCTGGGTGCGCAGCGGCGCGTTGCCGGATTTCCCCATGACGACGACCTTGCCGCCCTTGCCGTCATTGACGTAGGCGTCACCCGCCGTCGACCATTTGATCGATGTCGCCGGCACGTTACCGAACCAGCTGAGGCATTCCAGTTTAGTGTCGTGCCGGTATTGCGACCACATTGGGACGGCGTAATAGGGCAGTCCCAGCACATCGATCGCGGCGACCGTCCCAAGCAACGCGTAGGCGTCGGTTAACGAATGAGCGATCGGGTTGACCTTGCCGTCATGGTTGCCGCCCTGCCACATCACAGCGTCGGGATAGCCTGTCGGCCGAACATCCGTCTCTTCGAAAAGCCCGCTGAGCAGACCAAGCAGGTCGCCGCCCTCAGCCTCGGTCCGTGCGATTTTCATCAGATCAAGCATATTCTGTCTTCCTGTCGATAGAGTTGGATGTATCAGCCACTTTCCCGCCGCGCGAGCCGAGGCGGCGGCAGATTACTCAGCGTTCCGCCTTGACGCAAAGAAAACTAACGCGTGTCTTCTTCAACACAGGGCATTCGTTCAGATACTCGTCAATCCGCCACGGCGTCACAGACACAGTGTCCTTGCCGCACGCCTCCAGCGCAACGGCGCGGATGTCCGAGCGACTGTGGCCTGTAGCGTAACACACGGACACGATATCCTTACGCCCTTCCGGTACGGTCAACGGGTTTTCGGTTGTGGTCGGCGGCAAATCGGTGCAGGCGGACGTATAGAGCAGCCCCGCTGCCGCGAGCCAGCGCAAAGCGCCGCCAGGGAAACCCATCAGTGGGTCAGCTCTTTCATCGCCGTGTCGAGACCTTCCAAGGTCAACGGATACATACGGTCCTCCATCAGCTGCGACAGCACTTCGATGGAAGGCGTGTAACTCCAGCTACGCGCCGGCTGCGGATTGAGCCAAACCGCGTGCTTGTAGGTCATCAGGATCCGCTGCATCCAGACCGCGCCGGCTTCCTCGTTCCAATGCTCCACGCTGCCACCCGGATAGGTGATTTCGTACGGGCTCATCGTAGCGTCGCCGACGAAGATGCACTTGTAGTCGGAGGGGTAGGTCCGCAAAACCTCAAGCGTATCAATGCGTTCACTGTGACGGCGCCGATTATCCTTCCAAACTGTCTCGTAAGGGCAATTGTGAAAGTAGAAAAATTCCAAGTTCTTGAATTCGGTGCGCGTCGCCGAAAACAGCTCTTCGCAGACCTTCACATGGTCGTCCATTGAACCGCCGATATCGAGGAACAGCAGGACCTTGATCGAGTTCTTACGCTCCGCCACCATCTTAATGTCAAGATAGCCGCCATTGTGCGCAGTGGCCTTGATCGTGCCCGGCAGGTCGAACTCCGTCGGTGACCCGTCGCGCGCGAAGTGGCGCAGACGACGCAACGCCATCTTGATGTTCCGCGTGCCCAACTCCACCGTATCATCTAGATTCTTGAATTCGCGCTTATCCCAAACCTTCACCGCGCGCCGATGCCGTGATTCCTCCTGGCCAATCCGGATACCCTCGGGATTGTAGCCGTAAGCACCGAATGGCGAAGTTCCGGCGGTGCCGATCCATTTGCTGCCGCCTTGATGGCGCTTTTCCTGTTCTTCGAGGCGCTTCTTCAGCGTTTCCATCAGCTTTTCCCAGCCGCCCATCGCCTCGATTTGCGCCTTTTCCTCGTCGGTCAGAAGCTTTTCGGTAATCTTACGGAGCCACTCCTCCGGAAGTTCTACCGGCATATCGCCCTCGGGCGGCTCCAAACCTTTGAAAACATGTCCAAACACGCGGTCGAACCGGTCGAGATGGCGCTCGTCCTTCACCAACGCGGCGCGGCTCAGATAGTAAAAATCATCGACGCTCTGCGGGATAACGCGCTGCTCCATCGCGTCCATCAAGGTGAGGTATTCCTTGAGGCTGACCGGAAGGCCGGCAGTGCGCAATTCTGTAAATAGGTTCAAAAACATGGGCTCGCTCCTGATTGGCCGGGATCATACAGGCCAGGACGCCCTTGTAAAAGCCGGTGCTAGCGTCGGGAAATCCACCCCTACGATAACAATTCGGCAAGAATTACCGGATAGCCTGCCCGCGCTGCGAGGGGATTTT
>CAJWOT010000368.1 GCA_913044215.1 uncultured Rhodospirillaceae bacterium
TTGGCCTGAATGTCATTCACCCTTAATCCGCTTTCCGAAGCGCTAGGCGCAGAGATCGTCGGCCTGGACCTGTCCCGGCCGCTGGATAAGCCGACATTCGATGCGGTGCATCAGGCCCATCTCGATTATCTCGTGCTGGTATTCCGCGAACAGGATTTGACGCCGGCGCAGCACATCGCATTCTCGGAGCGGTTTGGCCCTCTCGACATTCACCCGGCGGATGACGCCGTGTTGACCGAGCATCCAGAAATCTTGCTGGTCTCGACACGGCGCGAAAACGGACGCTATATCGGCCTGCCCGACGGCGGTCCGAAATGGCATTCGGACATCTCCTACCGCGAAAAGCCGTCGCTGGGGTCGATGTTGTACGGCATTGAAATTCCCGAGGAAGGCGGCAATACGGGCTTCGCCAATATGTACAAGGCTTACGAAACCCTGCCGGCCGATCTAGCACAAGCGATAGAGGGAAAACGCGGTGTTTTCTTGGCCGGCCGCAACAACGCGAAGCAGACCTTCCGCCGGACGCTCAATGACGCGCAAAAGGCAAAGACACCGCCGGTCTCCCACCCGATCATCCGCACGCATCCGGAGACGGGACGCAAATCGGTTTTCGCGAACGAACAGCATACGATCGCCATCGAAGGCCTGCCGGAGGATGACTCCGACGCCATCCTTTCTGAACTATTCGCCCACTGCGCGCGGCCGGAGTTCGCCTATTTTCACGACTGGCGACCGGCCGACCTGACCTTTTGGGACAATCGCTGCGCGCTGCATATCGCCGACCTGACGCGCCTCGACGACCCGGCCTATTTACGCCACATGCACCGCACGACGATCCAGGGAGATGCGCCATTTTAGACAGGACGCAGAACGTAAGTTTCGCGGATGCCGTTATCGGCGCGGAAATGACCGGGGTCGATGTCTCGGCGGGGCTGGGCGATGCAGCATTCGCCGAAATCGAGGCTCTGTTCAATGAGCGTTCGGTCCTCTGCCTGCGTGGACAAGATTTGACCGAACCGCAATATATCGCCTTCGCGAAACGCTTTGGCATGGTCGAGCAGATCTTCATGGCCGATTACGCCCACAAGAGCTATCCGGAAATTTTCCTGGTCTCGAACATCAAGGAAAATGGTCGGGATATCGGCCACGCCGACGCGGGCTCCGTCTGGCACACCGATATGTCCTATACAGACCGTCCGCCGCGGGCGACATTGCTCTACGCAGTAGAGGTTCCGGTGCGCGACGGCGTGGTCCTGGGCGACACCACCTTCGCCAGCACTGCTGCCGCCTATGACGCGCTGCCGGAGGAGACCAAGGAAAGGATCGAAGGCCTTACCGTGATCCACGACGTGTTCGGAAGACGCGCCAAAACGGGCACCCACACGCAACAGGACGAAGCCCGCAAGAACCAGCCGAAGGTACGCCATCCCTTCGCCCGCACCCATCCCTTCACCGGACGCAAATGCCTCTATGTCAGCCCCGGCGAGTGCATCGGAATCGAGGGCATGAGCGAGGACGAAGCCGTACCATTGATCAACGAGCTCGCCGCGACGATACCGGAGGAGCGTTTCCGGCACGTCCATAAATGGCAGGCCGGCGACATCTTGATCTGGGACAATTGCGCGGTGCAGCACCTGGCAAGCTTCGACTACAAGTGGCCGCAGGAACGCCGGCTGATGTGGCGGATGACCGTCGGCGGAAGCGCCACGTCATGACCGTCGGTGTTGTTCCTACCGGCGCCGGCTTGGGTGCAGAGATCAGTGGCGTCGACCTCTCTCAGCCACTCGACGACTCGACCTTCGCGGAGGTTGAGGCGGCCTTTGACCAGCATGGCGTCATCATCCTGCGCGATCAGAAGATTACACCGGAACAGCAGGTCACTTTCAGCGGCCGTTTCGGTGAATGCGCCGTCAATCACAACGCTGCGGATTTCGGCATCGACGGCAGTCCTGAAATCTACCTGATTTCCAATATCGTGGAAGACGGCCGTTTCATTGGCACGCCGAAGGCGGGGCCGGAATGGCATACGGACATGTCCTACGCCAAGGTCCCAGCCCGCGCCACGATGCTGCACGCGATCGAGGTTCCAGAAATGGACGGCCTTCCTCTCGGCGACACGGAATTTGCGAATACCGCTGCCGCATACGACGCGCTGCCGGAAACGATGAAGCACAGGCTTGCCGGGTTGAAAGGGATCTTCGATTTCCGTGGCCGCAAACGCGGCAGGCCGATCAGCGAGGAAACGATTGCGAAGTACCCGCCGGTCGAACATCCGATTGTCCGCACCCATCCGCGCACCGGACGGAAGGGGCTCTATGTAATGCGAAACGACTGCACGGGAATCGTCGGGTTCGAAAGCGAAGACGCCCTGTCTCTCATCGGCGCGCTGGCCAATCACATCACACGCCCTGAATTCGTGTACCGGCACCGCTGGCGCGTCGGCGATGTGGTCGTTTGGGACAATTGCACGGCGCAACATAAAGCCATGCAGGACTACGATCTGCCGCAACGCCGTCTGATGTGGCGCACGACGGTGAAGGGAACCGAGCCCTTCTAGCCTTCATATAGGTTTGCGGCGACGACATCCTCGTTCCAATCCAGCCCCAACCCCGGCCGGTTCGGTATCTCCAGCATGCCGTCTTTCAGCGTATAGGGTTCCTGCAACACAGGATCCGCCCAATCCTGCCATTCCAGCCAATGCGCTGTTTCTGACACGCGCATCACATGCGCACCCACTTCCGGATAGAGATGCGTGGAGATCGGCACCCCAGCGGTTCCAGCGATAGACGCGGCCCGCATCCAGCCGGTGACGCCGCCGATCCGCATGAAGTCCGGCATTACGAAATCGCAGGCCTTACGCTGCAGTGCCTTGTGCAGTTCGCGCGGCCCATAGAAATTCTCGCCAATCTGGATCGGGGTGTTCAGGTCCGCCGTCAACTTTGCGCAGCCGTCGTAGTCGTCGTACAGGATCGGTTCCTCGATCCAGGTCAGGCCCAGATCGTCGATCCGGTGACAGCGTTCCAACGCTTCCGCCAGATCCAGCCCCTGATTGAAATCGACCATAAACCGCATGCCGTCGCCAACGGCACCGCGCACCGCCTCTAACGCCGCTAAGTCGTCGGCGATCCCGTCTCGACCCATGCGCAGCTTCAAGCCAGTAAAGCCACCCTCATCGCGCAATGCCACCGCCTCATCCGCCAAAGCCGACGGTTCGCGTAACCACAGGCCATTGCTGTTGTAGGCGCGCACCGGGCCGACAGATCCGCCGAGCAAGCGGCAGAGCGGTAGTTCGGCGGCACGCGCCAGCGAATCCCAGGCGGCCATGTCCAACCCGGACACCGCGATCATTGACAGCCCTTCGTAACCGACGAAGTGCAGTGACTTGCGTGCGGTCTCGTAAAGATCGGCGGGCGACAGCGGCTGACCTTTCAGCATCTCGCCCATATCCTCGAGCGCCGGCACCAGATAGCGCATCGATTTCACGACATAGGGCTCCAGATAGGCGCGACCGGTCACCCCTTCTTCCGTGTAGAGATCGATGAGGATCAGCGGCCAATCGGTCATCGTTGCGATACGCGCGACCACGGGCCGGCTGAGCTTCAGCACGACAGGACGGACGCGCAAGCCTTTGAAGGTCAGCGATTCAATCGGCATGACAAAAACCCTCTGGTTTGTTCCGGCTTCTAACTCTAAAGCGATTGCCGGCGAATTGAACGCCCCCGAAAATCGGCGTCGTCGCTGTACGTAGTTCTCCGAATTGCAGCCTGCATTTTTTCGTGAATGATCGCTCATTTATGCGGATACCGCCTGCTTCAGAGTATCCGTTGTCGGAAGAGCGAAAACACGCAACAAGGCGAAGGGAAGCGAGATGTCTCTTACGAATAAGTTGGGCGCGGAAGCATTTAGCACATTCTGGCTTGTTTTCGGAGGGGCGGCAGCGCCGTGCTGGCGGCAGGCATCCCGGA
>CAJWOT010000369.1 GCA_913044215.1 uncultured Rhodospirillaceae bacterium
AAGCAGACCGAAAGAAACCGCGATCGACATATGATGGGCAACCCGTCGCATCGCCTACCGGTTTAAACGCTTGACGTAGAACAGCTCCATCTCTTCCGCGAGGCTGAACAGCTCGCGCCGCCGCTGATCGGGGGACATCAGCTTTTCCTCCGCCGGCCCGGCCGCCGGCGCGTCGAGCCCCAAGACCTCCGCGCGGCGTTGCGCGACGGCCGGATCGAGCTTCGGTTCCGCTGCAGCCGCCACCGGAGGTGCCGTGTTCACCGGCACCGCAGCTTTACGCGCCGTTACCGCAGGAGCGGACTCCTCGGTCGGTGCCGGCGCCTTGGCAACCGCCTGTTTCTTGGGCGCCGGTGCGACCGGTTTCGGTTCGGGTTTCTTGCTGGCCGGCTCGACGACCTGCTTTTCCGGCGCCTCTAAGGCCTTTTGGTTAGCCTTCTCCAGCACCTGTTCGGCGCCGTCCCGGGCGATCCCAACCGTCTCGTAGGCCCGGTCGGCCAGCGCGCGGAAATCGGCCTTGTCCGGATTGAACAGGAAGACCAGCGCCGCGATCACGGCCAGGTTGAACAATAGAAACTTCATAGCTTCTCTCCTCTTAACGTTCCGCACGCCGCGCATGGGTGATCAGCAATAAGGCGCGCAGCAGCGCGGATACGGGCAGCCCCACGACGGTCGTCATGAAGGCGAGACTGAAGTTGGCGGTGAGCGTCTTGATGATTCCGTGCACCGTTTCGGGTGTCAGCGTGGCTTCGGCCAGACTGCCGATACCAAGGCTGATGCCGAACAGGGTGTAGGTGAGCGCCAAGGTGGTCACGCCGTTGGCCGCCTGCACGCCGGCCTCCAGCCAGGTGCGGACGGTCGCTTCCGAGGCCCCGCGGTCGCACAGCTTCACCCAGGCCAGCACCGCGATGAAAATCAGGCCGCCGAGCAAGGTAACGAAGGTGATGCCGAGCACGTCTCGCGCCCAGTGCGCAATGTCCGCCGTGTTGGACGCGGTCGTTCCGACGGCGATGGCAAGCGCCAAAACAAGCCCGCCCAACATATAGCTCGCCGCCCGCGACCCGGTGCCAAGCGCGTGCGCAATCGCCCTCATATCAACGCCGCCCCAGCCGGGTGTTCATCAAACTATGCGTCGATACACCAATCTGCTCCAGCCAATGATCGAGCACACTACGGTTAGCTTCGGTGGAAGCGTGCACCAGAAAGGTTAGGTCGTAATTGTCGAACGCCTTGCGCACCCGCGGCGTGTTCTTGCCGGCCAGGCTTTTGTCACGCAGCACCATGCGTTCCAGATCGATCAGCCTGGTGCGCGAGACCTGCGTCTTCGACTGCCGCTCCGCCGGCTTCAACGCCTGGTCGAGATAGGCATCGAGCACGATTGCCCGCTCCCGCTCCAAATTCTCCAAGGTACCGGCTTGAGCCGATACCGCACCGACGGCGCAACAGATAGCCGTCAGCAGAATGGGTCTAAATTTCTTCATCATTCAAACTCCCTATCGGGTTACAAATAAATCGATGGCGGCGTTGACGCTCGCCCCCTGCGCCACGGGCGCCGCGCCGGGCGCCAACTCGTCGGCGACGACAGCATCGCTAAGCGCCATAGCGTCCAGCGCGATCAGCTTCGCCATGTAGCCCAGCACCGTCTCTTCCTGGTCGAGCAGCGCAACATCCGCTTCGGCCTTTGTGATGATCTGGCGCAGATAGTCCTGCTTGCTGACCGCCTGACCGTCGATTTCGGCTCGGCGGTTCATCGGGTGCGACTCGATAGCCGCGACCAGCCGTTCGATTGACGCAACGTTCTTGGCGTACTCCTGCGAGTATTTGCTTTGCGTCATTGCAGCGTTACCGAACAGCTTCATGTCGACCGCTCCGATCGAAGACTGAAAGCGCTTCTGTGCCGCCTTCTGCTTTTCAACGAGGGCGGCGCGTTGCGGCGTCATCGCAGCGGTCTTAGCGCCCAGCTTGTCGAGCATCCGGCTGTACAGTTTAATCTTGGTATCCGCCTGCCGCCGGCGCAGATCCTGCGTCCGCGCGACCAATTCCAGATAGGCGCGTTTCTCGGCCAGGAACTGGTGCCGCAATTCGATCCGCAGTTCACCCTCTGCACCTTCAATGGCGGATTGCAAATCCCGCAGGGTCAGGGTCTTAAGCTTTGTTAGCTCGCGATTGTCGGCGATTGCGGCAGCCAGGGCCGATTTCGAAAAATCATGATCGACCGCTTTCTTGAGGTAGTTCGCCGGCAGTTTGATCAACCGTTCGCTCACCACCGGGTTCCAGCCGTCGTTCTGGACCGCGGCCCAGGACGGCACCGAAACGGTCATTGTGCCCGCCAGGAAAATCGGCGCCAGTCGCGTTAAGGGGTTTTTGGATTGCATGGCCACTTTCCTTTCCAGCCGCTAGTTCCGGCGCCAATAGTCAATGCGGAGCACCTCGTCCTTCACCTCACCATTTACGTTCAGCAAGGCGAAGTTCCCCTGGAGGTCACGCTGACCCAGCAGCAGTTCCATGGTTTCGGTAAAGGAAGATCCATCGGCGTAGTACAGATCGTTCTCCGGGAACGCCTGATGGAAGCGGGCGAGGTTGGCGCGCGATTTGTCCATGTCACCCGCCTTGAAGTAGTTCTGCACGCTGAGCGCATAGGCCCGCATACGCTCGTCGACTGCCACGCCGCGCCCTTCGGCACCAAGCTCGGATTCGCATTTCTCCAATAGTTGAGCGCTCGCCAGATAGCGCCCGCGCGAACCGTCCGCGCGGGCTAGCTCGTCCAGCGCGACCGCTTCATCGCGGCAGGCGCGATAGGTGCGCATGGCGGAAATTTCGTTGAACCGCGCTTCGCGGAAGCCGATTCCCTCATAGGCTGTCGTGGCGCCGTTCGTTACGCACGCCGCTAGCCCGAACATCGCCAGCGCCAGCGCACCGGCACGCGGGATCAGCCGGCGTATGGTCTTTCTACAAGTCATAGTCCACGTCCTTTTCTGGTTGCCTGAAGCGGCCCCGTTTTAATTATGAAAGGGGGAGAGCGTTCTTCCTCCAACCGCAATTTCATTCATTCAATCAATATTTACATGCATATTTAATATTATTTGTTTAGTCAATATTTATTTTATTATTGTGCGCAAATCTGAGTGCGTTATGCCGGCATACGAGCTACGCGAATTTTTCTTTCCCTTCAGGACCCTGATAGGCTTTAACCCTGCGGTCTTTGCTATTCGAGGAGCCTCACGAGGTGGAATTCGGCGCGCGCATGAGCCGGTTCAAGCCGTCGCCCAGCCAGATCGTCTCCGCCAGAGTCCGCAACCTGATCGCGGAGGGCCGCGATATCGTTAACCAGCTATAGAAGGACGCTAGACGGATTGATGCGGCGACCGTCGTTTTTTCCGGAACATCTTTTCAAACGCCTTGACTGCGGATCGATAACGAAAAATTAACAATGCTTGGCGACACTGCCGACAGATGCGACATCAGGGGGAGGCTGTGATGGACGATACTGTTTTGGCAATGGATGAAGACCTTAACGCGCTTGCCGAAGAGCGGCACCGCTTTGCGGAGGCTCACATGCGCTTCGCCGAATCCGGAGAGTGACCCAATACGATCGACGATTCATTCGCAAATTTCAGCGAAAGATTTCACCCTGCAAAGAGCCAGCTTGCAGACACGCTGGCCCGTTAATTTGACGGTGTATTGGTACAGCTTCGCAAAGTCGCGGCGTAGATGATGAACGACCGGGAAAATGTCTACGGCGAGGATATCCTGCTCCTCGCCATCGCCTACATAGAACGATTGGCGCGAGAGTAGGCCTGTAACCGCACATAGGCACCAAGACGCACCCGTTTCCGGATTGCTACTAAGGTGTGAGCGGGTGCGAAACCGTAAACACTGAATATCCGTAAGCCGCTTCCTTCAACCGTATGGCGCGCCAGCGCTCGATCGGCAGTTCCTTTGGAACACGCCGCTGCGCCTC
>CAJWOT010000370.1 GCA_913044215.1 uncultured Rhodospirillaceae bacterium
TGATCCGCGAGCGCTGTCAGATATTCCAACCGATTGCGGCTCTGGTCCAACTCTTCCCGCAAAGAGGCGACTTCGGCGATCAGGCCGACCATCGCGTCCCGAATGTTCGGCGAAAGATCATCTTCCGCAACGCCATGAACCGCTGCCACATCCTGCAGTTCTTCATGGACCTCGCGCTCGTCGGGCGACGAGCGACCGTCGTCACGAGAACCACCGGTCGCGTCGGCCGGTGGTACGGACCGTTCTGTCCCAACCTGACGGGGTTGTTGTATGGGCGGTGGTTCTTCAACCTTCATCGAATAGCCACGCCAGCCATATCGGATACGGCTAAGATAAAGAGTTTCGCGGGGGATTGCGAACCAATGTGAAACCAGGCCGACTGTGCGCTTGCACGGCCTTAGGCGATTTCTATACTCCGGTGTTTCCGCGCCGGGAGGCGCAGCACAACGAAGTGATTTCAACATGGCCGACGCGCCCGTCGTAGGCATCATCATGGGAAGCCAATCGGATTGGGAAACCATGCGCCATGCCGCCGAAACATTGGAGCAGTTGGGCGTTGCGCACGAGACACGGATCGTGTCCGCGCATCGGACACCGAAACGCCTGGTCGAGTATGCGGAAACGGCTCGGGAGCGCGGTTTGCAGGTCATTATCGCCGGCGCCGGGGGTGCCGCCCACCTGCCCGGGATGACCGCAGCGATGACGTCGCTTCCGGTCTTTGGCGTCCCTGTGGAAAGCAAGGCGCTTAGCGGGATGGACAGTCTGTTGTCCATCGTGCAGATGCCCGGCGGAATCCCGGTTGGAACGCTAGCCATCGGCCGCGCCGGCGCCATCAATGCGGGATTGCTTGCCGCCGCTGTGATCGCGTTAAACGACGAAGCCGTTCGCGGTAATCTTGACGCATGGCGCGCCAAACAAACTTCAGGAATCGCCGAATCACCCTCCGATGAATAATTCCGATCTGGCATCGTTCGGACCGGGAAGCGTAATCGGAATTCTCGGCGGCGGACAATTGGGACGCATGACGGCGCTAGCCGCAGCGCGGCTTGGCTACCGCTGCCACATATTTGCCCCCGAGGCCGGTGGGCCGGCTGCACAGGTTTCGGACGCGGAGACAGTCTCTGGCTACGACGATCAGAGCGCCCTCGCCCGCTTCGCCGACATGATCGATGTCGCAACGTATGAATTCGAAAATGTGCCCGTTGAATCCGTCGACTTCCTACTAGAACGGATACCCGTGCATCCGGGACCGAAAGCACTGGCTGCCGCGCAAGACCGGTTGGTCGAGAAAAACTTTCTCCGCAGTATCGACATACCAACCGCCCCTTTCTTGGAAGCGAACAACGCTGCCGCATTGGGTCGCGCCGTGGCGGAACTTGGGCCTCCGGCGGTCCTGAAGACGGCACGGCTCGGCTATGACGGTAAGGGGCAAGTACTGATCGACGGAGGCGCGAAAATCGAGGACGCCTATAACGCCATGGGCGCGCGGCGTGGCGTGCTGGAAAAATGGATCGACTTCAAGATGGAGATTTCGGTCATCATCGCGCGCCGTGCCGATGGCACAACAGCCACCTTCGATCCGGCGGAGAACCGACACCGGAACCACATACTCGACACCTCGATCGTTCCTGCGCGAATTCCGGCAACGGTCGCGGACAAGGCCAAAAGCATGGCGGCCCGGATTGCCGAAGAACTCGATTTGGTTGGTCTATTGGCAGTCGAAATGTTCGTGACCAAGGATGATGGCCTGCTCGTCAACGAAATCGCCCCGCGCCCGCATAATTCAGGCCACTGGACCCAGGACGGGTGTGCGACATCGCAATTCGAGCAGTTCGTCCGCGCCGTTTGCGGCCAGCCGCTGGGCTCGACGGAACGGCGGTTCGATACGGTGATGACAAACCTCATCGGCGAGCGCGTCAAGAGCTGGCCGTCGGTATTGCAGGAGACCGATGCCCACCTGCACCTCTACGGTAAGTCTGAAGCGCGCGACGGGCGCAAGATGGGCCACGTCAATCGGGTCTACCCGCTGGGACACCTGGCGGACGGCAATAGGGTATAATGGCTCGACACACGATACGAATGGAGGGACGCATGTCAGCCGAGGCGCCGCATTATCGCTACCCGGAAGCGATCGTTGAAACCGACTGGCTGGCGACGAATTTGGACGATCCCACGCTTCGTATCTTCGATTGCACGACGCATCTGATCTATACCCCCGAAGGGTCGTCAGATCCTTACACCGTCAAAAGCGGCAGAGAAGACTATGAGGCCGGGCACATTCCCGGCGCTGATTTCCTCGATTTGCAGGGCGAGCTATCCGTTCAGGACTCGCCCTATCGCTTTACCTTGCCACCGGCAGCTCAGTTCGCAGACGCCATGTCGCGACACGGGGTCGGCGATGGCGTCCGTGTCATCCTGTACAGCACGGGCAACGCCCAGTGGGCGACGCGAATCTGGTGGATGCTGCGCGCTTTCGGATTCGATAATGCGGCCGTTTTGAATGGTGGCTGGCAGAAATGGCAGGCCGACGGGTACCCCGTGTCGACCTCGCCGGCCAGTTACCCGGCAGCGACCTTCAATCCGCAGCCACGTCCTGACCTGTTCGTTGGCAAAGACGCCGTCCTGGCCGCAATTGACGATTCCCACACCTGCACGATCAACGCCCTGGGCGAAGCCCTTCACAAGGGCGACGACAAGCGCTACGGCCGTCCGGGCCGGGTTCCCGGCAGCGTCAATATTCCGGCGGCTTCCCTTCTCGACCCTGAGACGAACCGGTTGCTAGAGCCGGCCGCCGCCGCCAAACACTTCGCGGATGCCGGCAGCGATAAGGCCGAACGGATCATCACCTATTGCGGTGGCGGTATCGCGGCAACCTTGGATGCTTTTCTGCTGCATCAACTCGGTTACAAGCACATCGCCGTCTATGACGACTCGATGAGCGAATGGGCGAAAGACGAGTCGCTGCCCATCGAAACGGGCTAATCGCGGACGAGGCAATCCGTCATGATCTCGGGCTTGATCTTGAGCCCATGCCCCGGTGTTTCCGGAGCCGTCATCATGCCGTTGACCGGCTTCGGCCAATCCACCCAGAAATCGTCCATGAACTCCATATTCTCCAGGATCAGGCCGTTCGGGATCGATGCCATCACATGGATCATCAGTTCAGGATAAAGGTGCGGCGCGATTTGCAGCCCCCATGTGTCGGCGATGGCCGCGGTCTTCCGGAGGTCAGTCAATCCGCCGCGGATGACGTCGGGCTGCAGGATCGGCAGTTTCGGGTGCTCGAAGAATGGCCGTAAATCGTAGCGCGTAAAATGGCTCTCGCCGCCGACGACGCGCAGGTCGAGCGCGTCGGCGATCCGGAAATAGCCGTGGAAATCGTCCGGCACCACGGGTTCCTCGAGCCAGTAAATTTCCGATTCCTGGAACTTGCGGCCCATCAAGATCGCTTTATCCGCAGTCCAGGCCATGTTGACGTCGACCATGATGTCGATATCCGGACCGACCGTGTCGCGCATCTGACGAACATTCGCGACATCTTCGGCATCGGACCAGATATGACCGACCTGCATCTTGATCGCTTTATAGCCTTCGCTCACGAAGCGCTCGGCTTTCGCGGCCATGCCGTCGCCACCGAGACCGCGCCAGCATCCGGAGCCGTATACCGGCACCTCGCTGCGATAGTGCCCCCAAAGCCGGTGCAACGGCAGTCCCGCCTTCTGTCCCACGATATCCCAAAGCGCGACATCGATTGCCGAGAGGGCCAAGAGTGGCGCACCGCCGCGCCCGTCGGCCAACGTAATCGACCAAAGGTCACGCCAAATCGCCTCGACGGCTGACGCATCCTTTCCGAGGATGAGCGGGATCATCATCTCTTCAAGGCACGCCTTGGTCGTTTTGAACCCTTCGCGCAAATAGAGCTGATAGCCCAGCCC
>CAJWOT010000371.1 GCA_913044215.1 uncultured Rhodospirillaceae bacterium
GGCGCTTCGATCTTGATGACGTCCGCGCCCTGGTCGGCGAGGATCATGGTCGCGTAGGGGCCGGCGATCACATTGGTGAAATCGACGATCCGGTAGCCTTCGAGCGGTCCGGGCATAAAGCGTGTCTCCGTTGTGCGCGGTTATTCTACAGCGTGCCACTGTGTATTGAAAAGTAGATGGAGTTTCCCCGGCGAAGCGCAATGGTCAAGGTTTGCGATCACCGATCTTCTAGGACGGCGGGATGGTTGGCGGTGACAGGAGAGCACTCGGTAATTAGAGACCCATCGGCGCCTGATGCCGCCGGCGGGCGAACTCGTTCATCAGCGCGGCTGCGCCGCTGACGCAGACCGACAGGGTGATCAGGATGATGCCGAGGCCGAGCGCCAGGGACAGATCACCTTTACTGACCTCGAGCGCGATTGCCGTAGTCATCACGCGGGTCAAATGGTCGATATTGCCGCCGACGATCATCACCGCGCCGACTTCGCCGCTGGCCCGGCCGAACCCCGCCAGCACTGTGGTCGACAGGCTGAAGCGGCCCTCCCAGAGCAGGGTCGTCAGTGTCTGCGGCAGCGTTGCGTCAAGGGAGCGTAACTGCTCGCGATACTCCGTCCATAAATCTTCCATGGTCTGCCGGGTGAGGGCGGCGATGATCGGCAAGATCAGCAGGAATTGCGCGATGATCATCGCGGTCGGCGTGAATAGCAGGCCGAGCACGCCGAACGGGCCGGCGCGGGAGAGCAGCAGATAGACGATCAGGCCGACCACGACGGGGGGCATGCCCATCAGCGCGTTCAAAAAGATGCTCAGGACCTTGCGGCCGGGAAATCGGAATATCGCGATCGCCGCCCCGAGCGGAAAGCCGAACAGGATTGCGGCCCCGACGGCGATGAAGTTGACCTGCAGCGAAAGGCCGACGATTTCCATCAGACCAGGGTCGAACGCCACGACCATGGCGAAAGCGGTCTGCAAGGCTGAGGCGAATTCCGACATAGGCGCTAGTGTGGTTTCCTTTGATCGCGGCCGGTATGGTCCGGCCGCGGCGCGATTATAGGATGTTTGGCAAAGATGAGACGTGAATGACGATTGCTGTGAAATCTCGGCGGCACGTTACCCTGCTTGCCGCTCTGGCGCTTGTCATAACGCTCGTTGGTCCGGGCGCGCGCGCGCAAGATGACGCGCTTCTCGTGGCATCGACCACATCGACTGAGAATTCCGGCCTGTTCGCCCACATACTGCCGATATTCGAAGCGCATTCGCAAATCAAAACGCGTGTGATCGCCGTCGGAACGGGACAGGCGCTGCGGCTGGGCCGCAATGGTGATGCGGATGTGTTGCTGGTTCACGACCCGGCCGCCGAGCGGGCCTTCATTGCGGCGGGTCATGGCGTGGACCGGCGGCCCGTGATGTACAACGATTTCGTCCTGCTTGGGCCGAAAGGCGATCCGTCGAGTGTTCGGGGGATGACTGACGCCGTTGCGGCGTTGCGCGCTATAGCGAGGGCTGGCGCTGTTTTTATCTCCCGCGGCGACGATAGCGGCACGCATAGGGCGGAGCGACGCCTGTGGAACCTGACTGAGGTCGACGTCGAAACGGCGTCGGGAACCTGGTACCGGGAGGCCGGAGCCGGCATGGGGGCGGCCCTCAATATCGCCAGCAGTGTCGGAGGGTACATCCTGTCCGACCGGGCAACATGGCTCAGCTTCCGGAACAAGGGCAATCTGGCCATTCTGGCCGCTGGTGACGCCCGCTTGTTCAATCAGTACGGCGTCGTCCGGGTCAATCCGGCGCGACATCGGCATGTCAACGCGCGGGCCGCGTCGGCCTTCGTCGAATGGCTGGTGTCGCCCGCGGGGCAGGACGCCATCGGGAAATTTCGCGTGCAGGGCCAACAGTTGTTCTTTCCGAACGCGTCCGGTTCATAGACCGCGAAATCTAAGTCCCGTTTGGCTTGGGCAGCGGACCGTCGCCGGCGATCAACATCTGTAGACCGGGAAAACCAAGACCGTCGAGCGCCGGACCATGGCGCAGCAGAATGGGCACTAGAAGAAGTCCACCGATACCAAAACGAAGCGCGGCGATATCCCAGGCATCGAGTGTGGTTGTGACGCAAGGCGGGTCACAGGGTTCCAACTGCGCAGATCATCTCTGCCGCCAAGCCGAACGCGGCGTCTTCGGCATGGAGCGGTGGGGACACGGCCGCCTCGTCGAAGTGCCCGACGGCGGAGGCAACAAGTTAGCTGGGTGCTCCTGACACCCTTTTGTCAGGGACCACTCACCACTATTCCCGATGGGCGGCTTCTGCTACCAACTGTGGAAAGAACGGGTGGTTGCGGTGCGCGCGCTCTCCGCCCCAGGAAGGTTTGTCGTCAGAGGAGAAAAGTTCATGAGTCAATGCATCGTCATCGTCCAGTTTCCGTTGCCAAAACGCACCGAAGAGCAAGCGATCGCGGGTGGCACATCGACTGCGCCGACCTATCGCGGCCTTGCCGGTAAAGGGCTGATCCGGAAGAATTATCTCAACGGCGAGGCTGGCACCGGCGGCGTCTATCTCTGGGAAAGCCGCGCAGCGGCCGAAGCGTGGTTTACGCCCGAGCGCGTGCAGATGCTGACCGAGAAGTTCGGCGCGGCGCCGACCCTCACCTGGTACGACACACATGTGACCGTCGACAATGCGGCCGGTGAAACCTGCGTCAACGGTGTCGCCCAACCGGATGTCCAGGCGGCGGAGTAGGCGCCACCGGTCGATGCTTGTCGCACTTTCTGGAGGGGGCTCTTGCTAAAGATTTGGGGACGGCGAAATTCCGCACATACCCAGCGGGTGCTGTGGCTGTGCGAGGAAGCCAGCTTGCCGTACGAGCTCATTCTGGCGAGTGCGACCATGGGGCCGGACGGTCACATCTCCGGCGGCGGAAGCGCCTTCGGCGTCGTCGATACGCCAGCATACCGGGCGATGAATCCGAACGGCACCATCCCCACGATCGATGATGATGGATTTGTCCTTTGGGAGTCGAACACGATCAGCCGCTACCTGGCGCAGGCCTACGCGCCGCAGGCCCTGTTCGGCGATGACATCAAGACATTGGGGCTCGCCAGCCAGTGGATGGACTGGACAAATACGCAGCTTGAACCGGCGCTGCACATTCTGGTGATGGAACTGGTCCGGCTCCCCGAGAACGAGCGCAGCTCGGCCAATCTGGAAGCGACCCGGCAGGGCGTTCTGCCGGCGTTGCAGCGTCTCAATGATCATCTCGCCGATCGCGCCTATGTGGCTGGTAACGAATTCACGATCGGCGACATCGCTCCGGCAACAGCCGTCCGACGCTGGTACGTGTTCGCTCTCGACGCGCCGCCGATGCCGTATCTGGCGGCCTGGCAGGCGCGGATGGCTGAACGCACTGGCTTTCGCAGCCACATCGAACCGCCGGAATTTCATTTGCGCTAAAGCGCGCATCAGATTGGTTCATTGCTGGCCGAAGGAAGTTTCTGTCCTCAAACACAGACTCTGCCGAAGCACCGAAAATGTCGTATCCCAACGGCAAAACCAGCTCGCTAAAACTCGACTGAGAAGACACGTCTCGTCTCCACCCACTGTTTCAGCCAATTCACCAACCGCGGCAGTTTCCCGCCGATCTTTTCGATTTGCCGGGAGAACTCGGCCCGCAGATCGGGCATCTGTCGGTCGTTCATGACGATGCCGTCGATGGTGCAGCCCGCTTCGCGCAACCGGTCCAACGCCTTCTTCAACTGAACCAGCAAGGTCTCACCCGATAGGACCACCAGAACGGTGCAGTCGAATGCTGCGGCCAGCGTCTCGGTAGGAAGTCTGGTCTTGTTGTCATCATTCAAAGGAGGCGTGTCCGCGATGACGACGTCGTACTCGGAAAGCCAGCCGGATAA
>CAJWOT010000372.1 GCA_913044215.1 uncultured Rhodospirillaceae bacterium
GGAACCTTCACCGATATCGTGGCGCAGCGGCCCGACGGTGAGCTGGTGACCCATAAGCTCTTGTCCGAGAATCCGGAGGCCTATCGCGATGCCGCGGTACAGGGTATCCGCGAGCTGATGGGCGTGCCGGCCGGTGCGCCGATCCCGGGCGCTGAGATCGATGTGGTCAAGATGGGCACGACCGTCGCGACCAACGCGCTGTTGGAGCGTGAAGGCGATCGCACGCTGCTGGTGACCACGGACGGGTTCCGCGACGCGCTGCGCATCGGCTACCAGACGCGCCCGCGCCTGTTCGACCGTGAGATCGTCCTGCCGGAAATGCTTTACGAACGGGTCGTCGAGGTGAAGGAACGGGTCATGGCCGACGGCACCGTGCTCGACGCCTTCGATCCCGGTCAGGCACGGCCTTTGCTGCAGGCGGCCTACGACGACGGTATCCGCTCCGTCGCCATCGTCTACATGCATGGCTACCGCTTCCCTGATCATGAAGAGGCGACGGCGGCACTGGCGCGCGAGGTCGGCTTCACGCAAATCTCGACCAGCTATGAGACCAGCCCGCTGATGAAGTTGGTCAGCCGCGGCGACACCACGGTGGTCGACGCCTATCTGTCGCCCCTGTTGCGCCGCTATGTCGATCAGGTCGCCTCCGAACTGGGCGGCACGCGGCTCATGTTCATGCAGTCGAGCGGCGGGCTGACAGACGCCAATTTGTTCCAGGGCAAGGACGCGATCCTCAGCGGTCCCGCCGGCGGCATCGTCGGTGCGGTGGAGACGGCGGGACAGGCTGGCTTCGACAAGATCATCTCCTTCGATATGGGCGGCACCTCGACCGACGTGGCGCATTATGACGGCGCGTACGAACGCGCCTTCGAGACTTTGGTCGCGGGCGTGCGCATGCGCGCGCCGATGATGCTGATCCACACGGTGGCGGCCGGCGGTGGTTCGATCTGTTTCTTCGACGGCGCGCGCTACCGGGTCGGTCCGGAAAGCGCCGGCGCTAACCCGGGCCCGGCCTGCTACCGGCGTGGCGGCCCGCTCGCCGTGACCGACTGCAACGTCATGCTCGGCAAGCTGCAGCCGGATTTCTTTCCGCACGTTTTCGGCCCGAACCAGGACGAGGCGCTCGACGCCGATGTGGTGCGCGCCAAGTTCACCGAACTGGCCAGGGAGATCCACGCGGCCACGGGCGACGAACGCACGCCGATGGAAGTCGCGGACGGCTATCTGAAGATCGCGGTCGAGAACATGGCCAACGCGATCAAGAAGATCTCGGTGCAGCGCGGCTATGACGTCACCGGCTATACCCTGAACTGCTTCGGCGGCGCCGGCGGCCAGCACGCCTGCCTGGTCGCCGACGCGCTCGGCATGACCAAGGTGCTGGTGCATCCCTTCGCCGGCGTGCTCAGCGCCTACGGCATGGGGCTCGCCGATATCCGGGCCCTGCGCGAGAAGGCGGTCGAAGCGACCCTGGACGACTCCCTGATGCCGTCGCTGGCGGCGAACCTTGACGGGCTGGCGGCGGAGGCGGAAGCGGAACTGCGCGACCAGGATATTCCGGACAGCCGGATCGAGGTGATCCGCTGCGCCCATCTGCGCTATGAGGGCAGCGACACGCCACATGCCATCGATTTCGGCACGCCGGAAGAGATGACCGCGCGCTTCGAGGCTGCGCATCATCAGCATTACGGCTTCATCATGCCGGAGAAGAGCCTGATCGTCGAAGCCGCCGCGGTCGAAGGCATCGGCCTGATGGCGGAGGCAGACGAGGTGGAACAGGGCGCGGCGGCCGCTGGGGACGTCCCGCTGCTGGCCACGGTCGCCGCCTATATGGAGGGCGAAGAACATCAGACGCCGGTCGTGGACCGCGACAACTTGCAGCCGGGTGCCACGGTCGCCGGTCCGGCGATCATCCGCGAGCAGACCGCGACCACCATCGTCGAGCCCGGCTGGCAGGCCGAGCTGACGCCGAAAGGCCATCTGATCCTGACCCGCGTCGTGGCAATGCAGCGCGCCTTCGCCGTTGGCACGGATTGCGACCCGGTGATGCTCGAAGTGTTCAACAATCTGTTCATGACGATTGCCGAGCAGATGGGCGTGACGTTGGAAAACACCGCGTTTTCCGTGAATATCAAAGAGCGACTCGACTTCTCCTGCGCGATCTTCGACCCGGACGGGATGCTGGTCGCGAACGCGCCACACATCCCGATCCATCTGGGCTCGATGAGCGAGTCGGTGCGCACCGTGCTGACGTCGAATGCGGGGACGATGAAGCCGGGGGACGTCTTCGTCGTGAACGCGCCCTACAATGGCGGCACGCATTTGCCGGACGTCACGGTGATCACGCCGATCTTCGATGCGGCGGGTCAGGATATCCTGTTCTATGTCGCCAGCCGCGGCCACCATTCCGATATCGGAGGGATCACGCCGGGCTCCATGCCGCCGGATAGCAAGCATGTCCAAGAAGAGGGCATCCTGTTCGACAATTTCATGCTCGTCGATGGCGGCACCTTCCTGGAGGACAAGCTGCGCAAGCATCTGGCCGACCATCCCTATCCGGCGCGCAACCCGGAGCACAATATCGCCGATTTGAAGGCGCAGATCGCCGCCGGCGAAAAGGGCGTGCAGGAAGTGCGCAAGATGATCGACCAATTCGGCCTGGAGGTCGTGCACGCGTACATGCGGCATGTGCAGGACAATGCTGAAGAGCAGGTGCGTCGCGTCATCGATGTGATGCAGGACGGCGAGTTCACCTATCCGATGGACGAAGGTGCTGAAATAAAGGTGAAAATCACCTTTAACAAGGAAGCGCGTTCGGCCAAGGTCGATTTCACCGGCACTAGCGCGCAGCGCCCGTCGAACTACAACGCGCCTTCCGCGGTCGCCCGTTCGGCGGTTCTGTACGTGTTCCGGTGCCTGATCGACGACAACATCCCGCTCAATGAAGGCTGCCTAAAGCCGATTGAGATCGTCATCCCGGAAGGCTCAATGCTGGCGCCGAAATATCCCGCAGCGGTGGTCGCGGGTAATGTGGAGACCAGCCAGGCGGTGACGGACACGCTGTTCGGTGCGCTTGGCGTGCTGGCGGCGAGCCAGGGGACGATGAACAACCTCACCTTCGGTAATGACCGCCACCAGTATTACGAGACCGTCTGCGGCGGTTCCGGCGCGGGGCCGGACTTCGACGGCACCTCGGCGGTGCACACGCACATGACCAACACGCGGCTGACCGATCCGGAAGTGCTGGAGTGGCGCTATCCGGTGCTGCTGGAAAGCTTCGGCATCCGGCATGGCAGCGGCGGGGCCGGCCGGCACAAAGGCGGCGACGGCACCCTGCGGCGCATCCGCTTCCTGGAGGATATGGAAGTCATCATCCTGTCCAACCACCGTATCGTGGCGCCCTACGGCGTGGCTGGTGGTGCTTCGGGCCAGTGCGGCCGCAACTGGGTCGAACGGACCGACGGCAGCCGGGACGAGATGACGGCGATGGACAAGCGGACGGTCGCCACGGGAGACGTGTTCGTGCTGCAGACGCCGACCGGCGGCGGCTACGGCCCGCCGACCGAGCGGGTCGAGCCGGTGCCGGAGGCGGCGGAATGACCGACGCCGCCGCGCCGGCGCGCACCAAGATCGTCTCCTCGGCGCATCTGGTGGCGGAGGAAGCGGCCGAACTGTCCGAATTCGAATACGGGCTGATGGTCGCCAACAACGCCTTCAACCGCTGGGTCACAAGATGCATGGCCGCCGCCGGCGCGCCAGAGATGGGTGCGCTCGACGTCATGGTCATGCACACGGTCAACCACCGCGACCGCGCCAAACGGCTGGCCGACATCTGCTTCACCCTCAATGTCGAGGATACGCATCTCGTCAACTACGCGCTGAAGAA
>CAJWOT010000373.1 GCA_913044215.1 uncultured Rhodospirillaceae bacterium
CTTCGTCGAGGAAATCCGCCGCGCCGAAGCCTTCCGCACCATCGTCCTCGTCGTCATCGCCGCTCTCGGACGGGATGATGGCGTGGCCGAGCTGCTCTTGCATCTCGGCTTCCTCTTCCGATTGCGCGACATTGACGGTCACGGTGACGGCGACCTCCGGATGCAAGCGGATGCGGTAGTCGTGCAGCCCCAGCATCTTGAGTGGCCGTTCCATGAGCACCTGATTGCGCGCGACCGTGAAACCGGCATTGGATACCGCGTCGGCAATATCGCGGCTGTTGACTGAACCGTACAGCTGACCGCTGTCGCCGGCATTGCGGATAATCGCGACTGTTAGTCCTTCGAGCTTCTCGCCGACCTGTTCCGCTTCGGTTCGGCGTTCCAGGTTGACGGCTTCGAGCTGTGCTTTCTCGCGTTCGAAATAGTCGAGATTGTCCTGAGTGGCGCGCAGCGCCTTCTTCTGCGGCAACAGGAAATTCCGCGCGAAGCCGGGGCGGACGGTTACGACGTCGCCCATCTGGCCAAGCTTTTCGATACGTTCCAACAAGATAACTTGCATTTTCTACCTCCGACAGCAGGTAAGTCAGGTGAAGCGGCGTCGCAGCCCGACCCATTGCTCAATCAATCCCAACGCGGCAACAAAAATGATCAACCGGTCGAAAATGATCAGCATTCCGTAAAACATGATGAGCAGGAAGGGCCCAATGGATTTCTTCCGACACAACGTGTGGACGACAGCGAGCCCAATGAAAAAGAAGGGGATGAACAGGATAATCGCAAGATTTGTCCCGTAATATCCAAGCGATCCCGGCATCAGCAACCCCATCACCGTTGCCGCCGCTGAGACGGCAGCCAAAGGCAGCCAATGGGGCAGCTCCATAGACGCGATTTCCGGTGTAGGCCGGTAATTGTGCTGAAACCGGGTCAATAAACCCTGTGCGAGCGCAGCGTTGATCACATTCATGATCAACCAGGAGGCGACCGCGAAGCCTGGCAAGATCGGCGCAATCTTGCCAACGAATACGTCCCGGAACTCGGCCGCTGACTGCGTTAGTAAAGTGTCCGCCATGCCTTCCGTGAAAGACCTAACGGTGCCCTCGAACCCATCTGGCATAAAGCTGAGCCATAGCGCGATTGCCGAATAGATAAGCCCCCCGATCACGCAAAGCGTGAACGCCATATTTCCGGCCGGATACCAAACCTGATTCCCTTGCGCATCGTTGCGCGATAGCAGGGCTTGGCGCACGAACACCACGACTGGCAAAGCAGTCACGACGAGAAACACTATCGCCGTGACTCCACCGCCCGGAATCCAAATCCCGACGGTTGCCGCCACGCCAGCAGTTGCACCCGCAGATAGGCCCAGACCGAGGCCCACCAGATACAGGGGCAACGCCGTAAAATAGGCGAATATCAGACCGCCCGGCACAGTGCCGGCCAGGCTATAGATCAGGACGCTGGCGGCGCCGCCGCCAATCGCCAGCAGCCAATAGCGGGACAAATCACGAGCTCCGCGCGGTCTACTGGATAACGTAGGGCAGAAGACCGAGATAACGCGCCCGCTTGATTGCGCGGGCCAGTTCACGCTGTTTCTTGGCCGAAACAGCGGTAATCCGGCTCGGGACGATTTTGCCGCGCTCGGAAATGAAGCGCTGCAACAGCCTTACGTCCTTGTAGTCGATCGTCGGTGCGTTGGGCCCACTGAACGGGCACGACTTACGGCGTCGAAAAAACGGGCGCCGACCGCCGCCTTCTGGTCTACCGGCATTCATGATGCTTCTCCTGCGGATTCACTTGCTGCGGGGGCTTCGGCTTTCGGAGTAGCGGTCTCTTCGGAGCGCTTTTCGTTGCGGCCGCGGTCCCGATCCCGTCCATAGCGGCCGCCGCGTTCGCTGCGGCTTGCCAGCATGACGGAAGGATCTTCCGGCAAATCGTCGGTTCGCAAGGTCATGAATCGCAAAACATCCTCGTGCAGTCCCATCTGGCGTTCCATTTCACGGACCGCATCGATGGAGGCGTCGAGGTTGAAAAGGACGAAATGTCCTTTCTTGTTCTTCTTCATGCGGTAGGCGAGGCTCTTCAGGCCCCAATATTCGCGGCGTGCGACCGTCCCACCGTCAGTGGTGATGATCTCTGCCATTGCATCGGCAATCGCTTCGACCTGGGTCGAAGAGATGTCCTGACGTGCGATAAACACGTTTTCATAGTACGGCATTCGGTACTCCCTGTGGCTAATGCGGTACGGCGTCGCTTTTCGGCGATCGACCCGGACCATGAGCCGGATGCACAGTGCAGCCGGCAAGGAGTTAGGGTTATGGAAGGCGCGCACTATACACATTTAGAGCCCTTGGGAAAGCAAAAACGGGCGTTTCTGCGCGTAGCGGTTTCGAGCCGCTTTCGATATAGTGCGCCGGTCAAAAACGCCTTCCGGAGAGCGCCAAGGTGATAGCTTCGATGACCGGTTTTGCCCGTGTGCAGGGCGAGCATGGCGGCGACTCGTGGGTTTGGGAGGTGAAGAGCGTCAACGCGCGGGGTCTCGATGTACGGGTCCGTCTACCTTCCGGCCATGATGCGGTCGAGACCGCCGTGCGTGAAGGCATTGCCAAACGGTTCCGGCGCGGCGCCTTTAACGTAGCGCTTAATTTGACGCGTGGAGAAGGTGAGGAGGCCCTGCAGGTCGACCGAGGGCTGCTTGAGCAACTTATCGCCGTTACCGCCGAGTACAGCGACGCGAAGCCGAATATCGAGGCACTGCTTGCCCTTCGCGGCGTTCTGACGGCCTCGGAGCGTGTGACCGACGAGGCAGGTGAAGCAGCCCGTCAAAAAGCCTGTATCGAGAATTTCCAGTCGGTGCTTGGCGCTTTGGAGTCGGCTCGACGTGATGAAGGCTCCCGGTTGTTGGACCTATTGGATACCCGGCTGTCCGAGATTGAAGGTTTTGTGGGTGAGGCTGAATCAACGGCAGCGGCACGGCCTGAAGCTGTCCGTCAGCGAATGAAAGCACAACTCGCCGAACTTTTGGATGAGTCCTCGCCGGTGTCGGAAGACAGGTTGGTGCAAGAATTGGCGCTGATCGCCGTGAAAAACGACGTCCGGGAAGAAATCGACCGACTAGGCGCGCATATCGAACAAGCGCGTGACCTTTTGTCCGAGGAAGAGCCGGTCGGGCGCCGGCTTGATTTTCTGTGCCAAGAATTCAATCGAGAGGCCAACACACTTTGCGCGAAGGCGAACGATGTCGATTTGACCCGCATCGGGATGGCGCTCAAGGCATCGATCGATCAACTTCGCGAGCAGGTTCAAAATGTGGAGTAGGAAACAGTGAGTTCGGATCCCTATGCGGTTCAGCGGCGCGGGCTCATGTTTGTGCTATCGTCGCCGTCCGGGGCCGGAAAGTCGACCATAGCGCGGGCGATCTTGGATCAAGACCCCGACATCACCATGTCCGTGTCCGCAACGACCCGCCCGCGGCGGCCGAGCGAGACACACGGCAAGGACTATCATTTCATCGATCGGACGGAATTCGATCTGATGGTGAACCGGCAAGAGCTCCTCGAATACGCGAAAGTTTTCGACAATTACTATGGGACCCCTGCGGCACCGGTTCATTCGGAACTCGAAGCCGGCCGCGATGTCCTGTTCGATATCGACTGGCAGGGGACGCAGCAGTTGGCTGAGAAGGCGCGAGAGGATCTGGTTCGCGTTTTTATTTTGCCGCCCACGATGGTCGAGTTGGAACATCGGCTTGAATCGCGCGCCCAGGACAGCGCAGCGGTCGTCGCCAAACGGATGGCGAAGGCCGCCGA
>CAJWOT010000374.1 GCA_913044215.1 uncultured Rhodospirillaceae bacterium
GCATGCGGGTAGACCCAACGGTCCTCCGGGATGCCGAGGCTGCGCGCCTTGCCGACCGAGGTCAGGATCAGCGCCGCGCCCTGGTCGACGCTGTTGTTGGAGTTCATCAGCTTAGTATACGGGTAGGAGATCGGCCGATTGGTGGGCGACGGGGTGCGGATATCCTCGGCGCTGATCGGCTTGCGGATCCAGGCATTCGGATTGTCCACCGCGACCTTGTTGAAGCCGGCCCAAAGTTCCGAGACCCGCTTCAGGTGACCGTCGACCGACTCGCCGTTGGCATGGCGCAGGGCGGTCTCGAACATCGGGTAGAACTGGATCGGCAATTGGATACCGCGCTTCATCTCCGCCTCGTGCCGCGTGACCTTGCTGCTGCCAAGGAACATTTCCGGCGCATCCCCATCGTCGACCGTCGTTGGGCTCGCGCCGGGCTCACGGGTCAGCGGGTTCCAGGCGAGCTCCAAGCCAGCCTTGCGCGCCCGCGCCTGCGTGCGGCCACACTCGCCGCCGGTCACGATAACGATCTCGCGCTCGCCGGACTGAATGTCGAGGAAGCTGCGATTGGTCATCGCCTGCACATAGTTGCCGCCAAGCGAGGTCAAGCCTGTCTCCGCACCGATGGCGCCAATCCGTTCGGCGACCTGTCGTGCTGGATTGCCATAGCCCCAGATGCCGCGAATCACGCGCACCGAATCCGCCTGCTGCAAAATCCGCGGATTGCCGCAATCGGCGCCCGCCTTCTCCACCGCCTCGACCATCAGGTCGAGCGGCTCCCGCGATGCGGCGGGGTCGTCCTCGCGCTGTTCCACCTGTGCGACGCCGACGATGATCGGGGTGCGGTCGTCCGTAGCCATGTGATTTTCCTTTCTGATGTCTTGATTTCCGATGCGCGCAGCAGCGGCGCAAAGTCTCTAAAACTCAGTGCTTCTCCGCAAGGGGCACCGCCTGCGATTCCGAGAGCAGCTCGGCCTTTTCCAAAAGTTGGTCTAGCAGGATCACGACAGGCATCGCGTAGTCAAATCCCATGAAGTTCGCCGCGGACAGGTTGAAGAAAACCTCGATCAGATCGCCCTCATGCGTCGCCTGACCGATACCCTCCAGCAGATTCTGGAAGTAGAAGGTTTGATCGGTTTGGCCTTCCGCCGCCGTCGCGGCGGTGATTTGCTTGAGCAGCGGCACCAATTCCCGCTGCGCGTAAGCCACCGCGTCGAATTCAGCCGCCTGACTCGCCATCAGCCGATCACCTCTTCCATCCTGTAAGCCCGCACCGCAGCCCCGGCGAACAGATCGGCCTTTTCGTCGGCTGAATGATCCGCGGCAATTCGCTTGAAGGCATTCCAGCAGACTTGATAGCTGCACCAGCGTTTCTGCACGGGAAAGTTCGACTCGAACATCGACCGAGCCGGCGTGAAGGCCTCGATGCAGGTCTCGACCCAGGGGCGCCAGGCAGCCGCAACTTCTTCGGATCCCGGCGGCAGGCTGCGGTCGCCCTCGTAATCCGGCATGCGGATCGGCAAGGCGCCGAGCTTAATGAAAACGTTTTCCCGTTCACCGACGCGACGGATTTTCTCCCGCCAGTCCGCTAACACCTCGTCGCGCTTGCCGCGATAGGGCCCGCCCAGGATCGGTGTGCCGACATGGTTGAGGACGATCGTCAGCTCGGGCAGCGCGTCGGCCAGTTCGGCAACCTCGTCGAGCTGCGGGTGATAGAGCCAGCTGTCGAGCTCTAGGCCCATCCGAGACAACACGGCAGCCGCTTCCTTGGTCCGGTCGCTGACCAGCATGCCGGCGTCCGGCCCGACATTGCGGATCTTCTCGTGTGCGTCCCACCCGGTGGAATAGCGCACGCCGCGGAACCGGTCCCCGGATGCGGCGACATGCTTCTCCAACAAGGGCTCGACGGCCGCGCCCAATCCCATATCGACATTCCCGAACATCACTGCGCAGGCCTTCCCCGGACCGAATTTGCCGCTGGCGCTCATGGCCGCCTGGCCGGTCACGAATTCGGTCTCGCCCAGCGACCGCTCTTCCTCAGCTCCGTCCTGGCGGTACATGGAATGGCACTCGGCGAACACGGTACCGACGATGTTGTGCCCGCTTGCCATGTCGGCCGCGAGTTCCGGCATCAGATAGGTGTAGCCCGCCCGCAGCCACAGATGGTGATGCGGATCGACGATCGGGAGTTCCGGCTCCAGCACCGGTTCTTCCAGCTTTGCCAGCCAGTCGTCATCCGGCCCGACTTGTCCCGTATTCGCCGCCATGATTGCCCTCCTTCACTATGTGGCGCGATGTTAGACCGCCGCGGCTGTGCGTGCGACACTTGCGGCGCAACGAAATCGGGGATGTGCATGGACGTACAGCTTTCACCGGCGGACGAGGCCTTTCGCGGCGAGATCCGCGCCTTCCTCGATGCCTCGCTGACTGACGGGCTGCGCGACGCGGCGCGCAAACGCACCAGCCTGTGGCAGGACATCGAGTCATCCATGGCCTGGCAGCGCATCCTGCACGCGCAGGGTTGGGCCGCGCCGGACTGGCCGGTCGAATATGGCGGCACGGGCTGGTCACTGGTGCAGCGTTACATCTTCGCGCAGGAATGCGTGCGCGCCGAGGCGCCGGCGCTGATCCCGATGAGCCTGCGCATGTGCGGCCCCATGCTGATCGGCTACGGCACGGAGGCACAGAAGGCGCGCTACCTACCGAGGATCCTGAGCGGTACGGATATCTGGTGCCAGGGCTATTCCGAGCCCAGCTCCGGCTCCGACCTTGCCTCGCTGCAGACCCGCGCGGAAGCCGATGGCGACGACTACATCGTCAACGGCACCAAGATCTGGACCAGCTACGCCCAGCACGCGAACATGATGTTCGCCCTGGTCCGCACCAAAACCGAGGGCAAGAAGCAGGAGGGCATTAGCTTCCTGCTGATCGACATGACCAGTCCCGGCATCACGGTGCGGCCGATCATCAATATCGCCGGCGTACACGAGCTGAACCAGGTCTTCTTCGAAGATGTCCGCGTGCCCATCGCCAACCGGGTCGGCCAAGAGAATGATGGCTGGACGGTGGCGAAATATCTGCTCGAGTTCGAGCGCTTTTCCATGGGCTCAGTGGAGCTGCGCCGCAATCTGGGCCGGATCGGCAAGCTGGCCGAAAAGACGGCAGCAAACGGCATGAGGCTGATGGACGATCCGGATTTCAAACGCCAGTTCAAAGCGCTCGAGATCAACGCGACGATGCTGGAGGCGTCCGAGCAACGCGTGCTGGCCAATCTCAGCGCCGGCAAGCCGCCCGGGCCGGTTTCCTCCGCCCTCAACATCCAGAATGCCGAGACGCTGCAGGCGGTCGATATGCTCGGCGTCGAGGCGCTTGGCTACTACGCCAATCCCTATCAGCCGGAAGCGCTGGAGCTCGGCACGAACCGCCCTCCGGTCGGGCCGGAGGACGGGATCAGCTTCGTGCCGATGTATCTCAGCAACCGCATGAAATCGATCGCCGGCGGCTCGTCGGAGATCCAGCGCAACATCGTCGCCAAGGCGATCCTGCGGCTGTAGGCACAGTGGACCGCATGTGCGGTCCGCTAAATTCCCAACCGGTCATCCCGGGCCTGATCCCGAATCCAATAACCCCGTTTGAAACAACCGTTGCCTGAACCCCGTATCAAGTGCGGGGCGACACCATGATGTGGTTCGAGACTTAATCCGGCTTGTCGCAGGGCTCCGTGCCCATGTCGGCGGGAATTGAGACTTCCAGGATCTGGAATTCGTCCGACGTCGCGGTCTCGTTGTGCGGCGTGTCGCCCGGGAT
>CAJWOT010000375.1 GCA_913044215.1 uncultured Rhodospirillaceae bacterium
CCCCGTCTTGTCTGCAAAGACGCTCCAGTTGGTGCCGAACTGGTAGCTCATCACGATGCCAGACGCGGCGCCCATGCCGAAGGTGCCGGCGAAAATTTTTTTCCAATAGTCGAAGAGCTTCAGATTAGGTGTCGTCCTTGCACCACAGTTACGGCCCCTCCAGATAGCTGGCCAGACCGATGGAGAAGGCCGGGAAGATGATGTGGAAGGAAACCGTGAAGGCGAACTGCCAGCGCACAAGGGTCGTGGCATCCAGAAACTCAAGCATCCGGCACCTCACTCTAAACCTTCTGCTCTACTCATAAATGGCGTTTTCTGAGGGCCCCGGCAAGCGACTTCTTTGCGACGCAACGTCACAACCACGAAACGGCCAGTTGTGCTTGCCAAATGTCCGGACTTTGCAGAATGACGATTCCGTGGCAAGCTTTAGTAAAAATAATGCAAAACCGACCGATTTATGAGTTTTTAGCAGGGAGGAATGCGAGATGAAGGTAAAGACCGTTTCCACTTATGCGATTGCGGCTGGCATGGGGTTGGCTGGATTCGCCGGTATTGCGCTCGCTGATATCAAGAAGCCAGGCGACTATCCCAAGCGGCCAATCACGATCATCGTCTGCTTCGGCAAGGGCGGCGGTTCCGACCAGGCGGTCGCCGCGATGCAGGGTCCGCTGTCCAAGATCATGGGCGTGAAGGTGAACAAGGTGAACAAGCCAGGCGGCGGCGGCGTGAACTGCCTGCCTGACTTCCAGCAAGCACCGGCCGACGGCTACACGATCCTGCAGCATGGTGACGGCATGGCGTCGAAATACGTCTCCGGCGACATGGACCTGCACCCGACCAAGGATCTCACCCCGATCGCGATCACTAATGTCGCCCCGACGGCGATGTTCGTAAACCCGAAGGACGACCGTTTCGTCTCCGGCGGAGTGGCGAGCTGGGATAAGGTGGTTGCCTACGCCAAGGCCAACCCGGGCAAGCTCAACGTCTCGAACATCAACGTTGCCATGGAACTGGCGACCATGGGCAAGGTCGAGGAGTTCTTTGGCTTCACGACGAAGCAGGTGATGTTCGACAAGCCGGCGCAGCGCTACGGCGCGGTCATCGGCGGAAAGCTCGACGTGCTGATGGAACAGCCCGGCGACGTCATCAAGCACGTCCAGGCCGGCAAGCTGCTGCCGGTCCTCGCCATCTGGCCGGACCGTTTCAAAGTCTTCGCCGACACCAAGGCGACGGGTGCCGACTACGGCTTGAAATGGAACCCGCTGCTGCGCATCCGCAGCTTCTGGGTGAAGAGCGACACGCCGCAGGAGATCAAAGACTATCTCGATGCGGTCTTCGCCAAAGCCTACCAGGGCGACGACCACCAGGCCTTCCTGAAGCGCAAGGCGCTGGATATCGTCAATTCCTACTATGGCAGCAAGGACATGACGAAGATCTTCGACGATGCCGTCGCGACCTACGCAAAGGTCTTCAAAGCGACCGGCCAGCGCGTCCGCAAGGACATGCAGTAAGTCGATTTGACCCTCTGAGAGCGCACCGCGTCCACCCGATCGGGTGCGGTGCCTTCTCTTTCCTGTAGACTGGACGGATGTCTGACAGCACGACACGTGTCGGCGGCATGAAGGACCGCGTGACCTGGGAGGCGCTCGCTTGGTGCGTGTTGATCCTCGGCGCCTACGCCCTGTCGCTCGATTTCGACAAGCCGTTGCCGCACTACCCGCCGGGCGCGGCATTCTGGCCTCATATCGTGCAGTTCGGCATGGCGATCGCGGCGATTGTGCTCCTGGTTTCGCGCTTCTTGCCGCAAACGGCGGGCGACGAAGCGGCGGAGACACCGGAATACATAGAAGAGGCCCCGGAAGATCTGGCCGGCATCACCTGGCGTACCATCGCGGTGTTCCTGATTCCGCTCATTTGGGCCTATGCGATGCACCAGATGGGCTTTCTGCTGGTGACACCGTTCTTTCTGATCGGTTTTACCTGGCTGATGGGGGTGACACGCTGGCGGACTTTGCTCGCCTTCGGCTTCGGCTTCTACCTGCTGCTGCTCGTTGTTTTCTACAAGCTGATTTTCACACCGCTGCCCATGGGCGCCGGATTTTTCCATACCATCAATGCGGAAATCCTCGCGGTGCTTCAGTAGGCAGTCATGGAAGACTTTCTCACAGGCACAGCACTGCTCTTCACCAACCCCATTGGCATCGGCATCTTTGTCGGCGGGTTGGTCGGTGGCCTCGTCTTCGGCGCGATACCCGGACTCAACGCTCTAACCCTCGCCGCCGTACTGCTGCCCTTCACCGCTTGGATCCCGGCTGAGTACGCGATCATGCTGTATGGCGTGATCTATGTATCCGGCGTCTATGGTGGCGCGATCACGGCAATCCTGTTCAACATTCCGGGTTCCGTCGAGAATGCGCCGACCGCTTTCGACGGCTACCCGATGACCCGCAAGGGAGAGCCTTCCAAGGCGATCGGCTACGCGGTTACCTGCTCCGCTATCGGTGGCACCTTGTCCGCGATCCTCATGATGATCGCGACCGAGCCGATCGCTGACTTCGCCGTCTCGACTTTCGGCCCCATCGAGATTACCGCGTTGATCTTCTTTGGCCTGACCGTTGTTGCCGGAGTCGGGTCGAAGTCGCTGGCCAAGGGTTGGCTATCGCTCGGTCTTGGACTCACTATCGGCGTGGTCGGCGGAGACCCGGTTGGCGCGACCCCGCGCTACACATTCGGCACGCTTTACCTGACCGGTGGCATCGGTTTCATCCCGCTGATTCTGGGCCTGTTCGCCGTCAGTGAAGTATTCATCCAGGGCCAACGCCTGGTGCGCGGTTCCTACGAGGCGCCGAAGCTCTCCGTCAGCTACCCGTCCTTAACCGAGTTCTGGGCGATGAAATGGGCTGTCGTGCGCTCCACCGTGATCGGCTGGTTCAGCGGCATACTGCCCGGCGTCGGAGCAACGCTCGCCGCTTTTCTCTCCTACAACGAGGCGGTGCGCTGGTCGAAGCACCCAGAACGCTTCGGCACCGGTGAGGCGGAAGGCGTCGTCGCGCCGGAAACGGCGAACAACGCGGCCACCGGTGCCGCCATGATCCCGCTGCTCGCACTTGGCCTGCCTGGCGGTGCGCTGACGGCGATGATGATCGGTGTCTTCAATCTGCACGACATGGAAGTCGGCCCGCTGATCATGATCGAAGCGCCGGAACTGGTCTGGATCCTTTTCGCCTCGATGTTCTGGGCAAGTTTGGCGATCCTGGTGCTGGGCATGGTGGAGTCAAAAGGTATCGTCCACCTGCTGCGCATCCCCTTCACGATGCTAGCGCCCGGCATCCTGGTTTTCTCGACAATTGGTGCCTACGCGCTCCGCGGCAATATCTTTGACGTCTACACCATGTTCATCGCGGGGATTGCCGGATACTTCCTGCGCCGTAGCGACTATTCAGTCCCGGCGATCGTCATGGGTGTGATCCTCGGCCAAATCGGCGAGAACTCCCTATCACAGGCGTTGACCATCCTGGATTACAACTTCTGGGGCTTCTTTACCGAGCCGGTCTCCGCCGTTTTCTGCGGCGTCGGGATCCTGACCATCGTATGGGGCATCGCTCGCCGCGCGCGGCAGTATTTCGGAAGCTAATTACCCCGACAGGTGCACCGCCGGATCGGCGATGTATTCGAGGAAGGCGGGCCGCTGGCGGATTACCGCGTACCAGCGGGTTAGGTTCGGCAGATTGGGGGTTTCCGGGTCGAACAGGAACCAGCGATGCACGCGCATGCCGATTGGGATGTCGCCCATAGTGAAC
>CAJWOT010000376.1 GCA_913044215.1 uncultured Rhodospirillaceae bacterium
AATGGAGAGGCGGATGTCCGATAAACGCTTGCTTGTCGTCGACGATGTGCCGGAGCTTGGAGAAGCAGTCGGCTTCCTGGCCGAGGCTCTGGGATATGAGTGTAAGGTGACGACCCATGGCAAAGATTTCATGCGGGAATACGAGCGCTTTCAACTAACGGCGGTCGTGCTCGATATCGTCATGCCGGAGATCGATGGCATAACCTCGGTCCGGTGGTTGCAGCAAAAAAGCTGTAGCGCAAAGGTCCTGATCGCGTCGGGCGTCAACCCGGACTATGCGGATTTTGCGGAGACGATCGGCGACGAGAACGGTCTCGATATCACACGGCTTTCCAAGCCCTTCGTGTTGAAAGAATTTTCTGCGGCGCTTGCGCCGACGCCGGACACCGTGCCGGCCATCGAAACCGTTCGCGAACCGGTGAACGACCTTCTTTTGCAGGCCATGGACCAGCCTAAACTTTCGAAGGGCCTCAATTTTTAAGAGGGCAGATTAAAGTCACGTGGCTTGTGGGCCGCCAAAGGCGGTCCCGGCAAACCATCATCTGATCTGGTCTCCGAAATAGGCCGTATCGACGTCGCGCGGTTGCCAATCCGGATTGGTCGGCCAGTCCTTCGTGCGTGCCGCCATGTCAGCACCGTAGCGGACGCGAAACAGCAGGGTTCGTTCCGGCCCGTTGACGTATTCGTGCAGCTCGCCCGGAGGATGGACGACGAAGCTGCCCGGCGTAATCTCGGTCTGGCCGTCCGGCGTGTTCATCACGCCGCCGCCGGAATAGCAGAAGTAAATTTCTGTGCACTCCGGATGACAATGGTTCGGGCTGACTTGCCCGGGTTCCCAGCAGGCCACGGTGAAATCGCCATCCGCGATCCGGCCCAGCACCTTCTCGACATGCTTTTGCGGATTCCATTCCTGTTCGACGTTCAGATTGAAAGCTTCCATGAAATTTGCACTCCCCGGTCCGGGAGATTTCCCTCCCCCCTTTAATCTAGATTATTCCCGGCCCGACCGCATTGCGCCGCTCTCTTTCTACAGGCATCCTATCGCAAAAATTTGCGCGGCGAGGGGAGCATTATGGAATTCGACTACATCATCGTCGGCGGCGGGTCCGCCGGCTGCACGCTGGCCAACCGTCTGACCGCCCGGGAAAACAACAGGGTTCTGGTCTGCGAGGCGGGCGAGGATACGCCGCCGGGCAATGTTCCCTCGGAAGTCCTCGATTCCTATTCCGGCACCGCCTATCTGAACGACCGCTTCATTTGGTCCGGCTTGAAGGTCACGACGGAAGTCATCCCGCACAACGATCCGGACGCCCCGAAACCACCCCTGCGAAAATACGAGCAGGCGCGAATTCTCGGCGGCGGATCCTCGATCAACGGACAGATGGCCAATCGCGGCGCCCCGACCGACTACAATGATTGGGAGGCGCGGGGCGCGTCCGGGTGGAACTGGGATAAGGTGCTGCCCTACTTCAAGAAGCTCGAAACCGACCTGGACATCGATGACGAGTGGCACGGCCAGGACGGCCCGATCCCGGTCCGCCGGGTGCCCAAGGAACATTGGTCCGGGCATTCCAAGGCGCTCGCCGAAGCCTTCGACCGTGCGGGCTACAAGTACCTGCCGGATCAGAACGGCTTTTTCGAGGACGGCTACTTCCCGGTCACCATTTCCAATGCCGACGAGCAGCGGGTGTCCGCTTCGATCGGGTACCTCAACGCGGAGGTACGCAAGCGGCCGAACCTGCGCATCTCGACCCATACTTCGGTCACCGAACTGCTGTTCGAAGGCCAGCGCTGCGTCGGCGTCAAGGCGCTGGTGGATGGCAAGGAAACCGAATTTCGCGGCCGCGAGGTCATCCTGTCGTCCGGCGCCATCCATTCGCCGGCCCATCTGATGCGCGCCGGCATCGGGCCTGTCGGCCAATTGACCGATCTCGGCATCCCCGTGCGCCACGCGCTGGAGGGGGTCGGGCAGCGTCTGATGGATCACCCTTCCGTTGCCATCGCCGCATTTCTGAAACGTCAGGGCCGCGTCAAGAACGAGCTCTCGCGGCGGCACATGCATATCGGCATGCGGTACACCTCCGGCATGGGTGGTGCTCCCAATGGCGACATGTTCGTCGTCTGCACCTCAAAAAATTCCTGGCACAAGGTGGGCGAGCAGATCGCCGCCTTCGTGATCTTCGTCAACAAGACATTTTCCGAAACCGGCGAGGTCAAGCTTAAGTCCTCCCATTGGGCAGACGAGCCGGAGGTTGACTTCAACCTGCTGTCGGACCGGCGCGACCTGGAACGGATCGCCGACGCCATCGTTCGGCTGGCGCCGCTTTACGCCGATCCGTCCATGCAAAAGGTCACGAGCCATCCCTTCCCGGCCGCCTACTCCGACAAGGTCCGTCAGGTCGGCGCCATCAACGCCAAGAACAAGTTCCTCACCGGCATCATGGCCGGGTTGCTCGACGGGCCGGAATTCCTGCGGCGCTATCTGGTCGAAAACTTCATCATGGAAGACTTTACCCTGGAGGGCGTTTGCAACGACGAGGATGAAGCCGAAGCCTTCATCCGTAAGGCCGCGGTCGGCGTCTGGCACGCGTCCTGTACTTGCCGCATGGGCGCGGACGACGACCCGATGGCCGTCACCGACAATCAGGGCCGGGTGCGCGGCGTCACGGGCCTGCGCGTCGTGGACGCCTCCATCTTCCCCGTCGTGCCCTCGGCCAACACCAACTTCCCGACGATCATGACGGCGGAGAAAATCGCCGATACCATACTATCCGGTTGAAGGTATGACGCCTGAGCTGCGAGCAGCCCGCGGTGGATGGCGCATTAAAGACAGTAGTGCTGTTTCGAATCGGCGAGCGAATTACGCTTTCTGCACTGATTCTTATCATCGCGATCATCGTGATGATCGCGTTCTGGCGTTCCGTCCAAAAGATTGACTTCCGAATCACCAAAGAGAACATAGGAACGGGCGGCAGCGTTTTACTGGGAACGCCAATTTTCGTTCTCCTCACACTCGTCGGCTACGCGTTCGTCTCCCTGTCGAACCCAATTACAGTCAAGACCCCAACCGAAGAGGTCACCGGGAGCTCACGCGCCATACCGGCTGGCGGCGGCAAGGTCGATAACGCGGCCTTTGACCGGAACAACGCGCTAGAGAAAGTGAGAAGCTTGAATTGCCTGGCGCGCAACGATGCCGATGGTTCAGCCCGCGATCAGGACAATCTCGCGGCGGTAAAGGTCCATCTTTTGCAGCCGGTTTGGTCTGATGCGTGGGGCGACTTTGATCAATTTTCCGCCTGGGCGCTCGGTCGCAGCAATTCGCCGCCCGATCCTCGCGCGCGCGCCGTCTTCGACGATCTCCATCAGCCATGCTGATTCGCGGCGCCATTGTTTTTGCGGTGGCGCTCATCATGATGGGTCCAGCTTCCGCCGCGAACTTATATAGCGGCAAAGAAATCGCCGACGCCCACCGGGCCATGGCGCCGAATATCAGGCTGATGGTGACGGAGGATATCGTCCGTGCGACCCCGCGAACCCACCGCCCCGCTGCGGCCAAGGTTACGGTGAAATTCGTAGACCGCGGACCGCATCCGCTCGCTTTTTGGGCCATCCCCGCAACGGCGACCGTCTATGTGCCCATGGAGTCCGTTCGATTCATCGACGACCTGGCCATCCTTTACGCATGGTTCGAAAAACACGGCTGCGGTGCAGAACAGATCCAAACCTATCTTTGGGCGCTCCTCCGCGAACAGCGGCCCTTGCCCGCACCACTCACGGCCTTCGG
>CAJWOT010000377.1 GCA_913044215.1 uncultured Rhodospirillaceae bacterium
AAACGCGACTGCCCGACCTGCACGCTGCTGGAGCCGGTATATCGCGAGCTCGCGGACAGCCCGGCGCAATTCGCGATCTATAGCCAGGACGATCCGACCTTTCCCGAAAGCGTGGACGGCGTTTTCGACGACCGGGGGTTGGAGCGTTCCTATCGTCTGGAAATCGAAACGGTACCGACGCTCATCCGCATGGAAGGCGGCCGGGAAGTGGCCCGGACGGTGGGATGGCACCAAGGGGAGTGGCGCGAACTGACCGGCATCGGCGCGCTGGGGGCCGGATTGCCCGACTATCGACCGGGCTGCGGCTCGGTGAGCGTCGAACCAGGCATGGCCGAGAGGTTGGCAATCCGGTTCGGCGATGTGGATATCGCCGCCCGGCGGATCGAGATCGGGCTGCTCGAAGACGAGATGGAAGCCTGTTTCGACCGAGGGTGGAGCGACGGCCTTCCCGTGGTGCCGCCGACCGAGATTCGGTTGGTGCGAATGCTCGAAGGCACGTCGCGGGACCCCAAAGAAGTTATCGGCGACATTCCGCCAAATTTGGCGCCTTGTACCGTCGAGAAAGTGGCGCTTAATGCGGTTATGGCGGGCTGCAAGCCGGAATATCTGCCTGTGGTTCTGGCGGCGGTGGAAGCCGCGCTGATCCCCGCCTTTTGCATGCATGGCATGTTGTGCACGACCCATTTCGTCGGACCGATGGTAATCGTCAATGGGCCCGTTGCCAGGGCGATCGGGATGAATTCCGGGGAAAACGCACTGGGTCAGGGCAATCGCGCCAATGCCACGATCGGACGCGCGCTGCAACTGGTCATTCGGAATGTGGGCGGTGGCGTGCCCGGTGGCATCGACCGCGCGACTCTCGGCAATCCCGGAAAGTACACCTATTGTTTCGCCGAGGACGACTCCGATCCGCACTGGGAACCTCTGTCCGTGCAGCGGGGTGCGAAACCGGGATCGTCGGCTGTGACGCTCTATGGCGGCGAGGGGTTGCTGGGTAACTTCGATCAATTATCGCGAACTCCCGAATCCCTGACCCGGTCGCTGGCCCTGTCGCTACGAGCGATCGGTCATCCGAAGAAAGCCGGTGCGCACGACGCGCTGATCATTCTGTCGCCGGAGCATTTCCGAACCTACCGCCGGGCGGGCTGGACGAAGACGCAAACGTTGGAGGCATTTGAGGAGGCTTTGCGCCTTCCCGGCCGCGAACTCATCAGGGGTGCCGGCGGTGTTGCCGAAGGCATTCCGGAGCATCTCGCCGGCGAGACCGTGTCCAAGTTTCGGCCAGGAGGCTTGAACATCGTGCGGGCCGGCGGCATCGCTGGCATGATGTCCGCCGTGGTTGGCGGCTGGGCGGCAACCGGCGAACGGGGCAGTGAAATGGTAACGAAGGAGATCGGTACATGAAGGACACGATGGTGCTACTCGATCCGACCGCCGAATCGGCGCCGGCCAAACGAGAGCGAATGGCGCCGCTCGAAACGCTCGATGGCAAGACGATCGCGTTGCTGGATATTGGGAAGTCCCGCGGCGACGTCTTTTTGGATCAGCTTGAAGCGGGCATGGTGTCGCGCGGTTTGCAGGTCAGGCGCTATGCCAAGCCGACCAACACCAAGGTCGCGCCCGTTGCCGTCGCGCAGGCGATTGCGACGGAATGCGACGTTGTCGTCGAAGCGCTTTCAGATTGAGGCTCTTGCACGTCGTGCAGTTTGCATGACATTGCAGATCTCGACGGCCGTGGCATTCCGGGTGGCATGATTGCGACGACCGCGTTTGAGCAGGCGGCGATTTCGCAGGGGCGTGCGCTCGGATTTGATCCCGCGATCGTCTATGTGCCGCATCCGATCCAAGATCGAACGGATGACGAAATCCGGGCCATTGCGGACGACGCACTGGATTCCGTCTTGGATATGATCACGCGGTGATTGCTCTGCGTTAACGTCTCCAAGCGAAGGTGGCTTTGTGTGGTGAGGGCCGCTTTTCAGCGGCGGCTTTTGCTTACAGTGCGAAATGGCTCTTTCAGCGGTCGTGGGCGTGATCCATTGCAAACCCGCCGGTTTTTCGTGTTCGCCATTCGTTGCAGTGTTATCAAAAATTAAACGAATCAATATTTACCTTTACGAGTAATTGTTGAATCCGGATCTAGAAGGTTGCTTTGACCGACAACGATCTCATGCGGGCGCGGATTCTGGTCGTGGAAGACGACGACACGATGCGCGACTTCATCGTGGAGATACTGGGTTCTGTTGGCTTTACCAATTTGACCACGGCGCTCGACGGCATCGAGGCGTGGCGCAAGTTCGAGCAAGGCGAACAGTTCGACCTGGTGATCTGCGACTGGATCATGCCGGGCATGGACGGCCTTGAGGTTCTGAAGAATATCCGCGACAGCCGGGCGGCAATCCCGTTTATTCTTGTTACGGTTCGCGATTCCGAAGATGCGATCAAACGCGCCGTCGATCGCGGTGTTACCGCGTTTCTCAGTAAGCCGTTTATGCCGGACCAATTGGTTGCAGAGGTTTTGAAAGTGCTCTCGGATAGTTCGGTATTGGAGCACAGCACGAACGCGGAAGTCTGGGAATTCTGACGACTGTGCACGGCGGAATACAGATCCGCTCTAGGCGACGGCCAACAAATACACGATCCCGACAACGACCAGCAGCATGCCAACAAGTTCGCTGGGAGAGGTCCGTTCTCGAAAAAAGAGGATGGAAATCGCCAGGGTGAATATGAATTCAATCTGACCCAAAGCCTTGACAAAGGAGGCTTTTTGCAGCGTGAACGCGGAAAACCATCCGACCGAACCCAATGCGCTGGTCGCGCCAACAAAGGTTCCCACCTTCCACTCACGGAGCATGATCGCGATCTGCTCGCGCTCCCGTACGACGATATAAAGTCCGAGGATCGCCGACTGCATCAGGATCGTCGTCACCAACGTGAGCGCGGCCGGGAAGAGGACGGTATCGTCGCCCAAGGACAGGGCCGCCTCGCGTACGGAAAGGGCGGCAAGTGCGAACCCAAATCCCGATGCGAGACCGACCGCGGCAGACCTGTTCCAGATGCGTGTCACCCAGCCCCCGCCGTCGACGGTCGTTTTTGCGATCGTGATGACAACGACACCAGAGACGCTGATCGCGATCGCAAACCAACCTTGCAAGCTGATTAGTTCGCCAAACAGAAACGCGCCCGCGACGGCCGTCAGAAAGGCCTCCGTACGCGCATATGTTGTCCCAACCGCAAAATTACGGAACGAGAAAAGAAAAACGAGCAACGCCGTGGCCAGAATTTGACCGACGCCGCCGAGCAGGCAAAACCCCAGGAAATAAAGCGTCAATACCGGTATATCCCGTTCGTACGCGTACATTAGAAAGCAGAAATAGGCGACGACGAAGGGCAGGCCGTAGACGAACCGAACGAGCGATACCGCAAACGTGCTCATATGTTGCGTGAGGTGTTTCTGTCCTCCCGTCCGCACCGATTGTGCCGCAGACGCCATGAGCGTCAGATAGACCCAGCCCCAGCTTTCCATTGCCAGCCCCTCACACCGACTGTGAACAATACGTCACATGTTTAGTAAAATTCATAAACGTCCGTAATTTAACTGAGCTCGTTAGGCTATTTTATGAATTATCTAATTTTAAATAGGCTCTTAGCTCAGCATGATTGCGATGACAACGGATCAAAATTCACCTTCCTATGAATGAATTTCATAGTAGGACGAAACAGGGGT
>CAJWOT010000378.1 GCA_913044215.1 uncultured Rhodospirillaceae bacterium
TCTGCTGTCTGTGTCCGAGACGTTGATTTCGATGAACACGGTGGATCTGCCACGGCGTTTGACTTGAGCGTCTGCAAGCAGATCCGCTGATTTGCCGGCGTCGAGAAAGTTGCAGGTCAACGATATTGTCGTCCCCCACGCGTCCTTCCCCAATCCTTCATATGACCATGCTGCCGCAGTTGCTGCGTTGTCGATGAGTGCTGTAATGGCGCCGCCGTGGACGCGGCCGGCCCCGTTCTGAACCGAACCATCGGTCGGCATTCGCACGACACAGTGTCCTTCAGCGGCGTGGTCAATTGTCATTCGCATCTGTTTTCCAATGCTGCCAGTAACGATTTTCTCCGCGCGCGCGCGGTACTTAACTTCCATATGGTGGGCTCCTGGTGTGAGTGACGCTGCAGTATGCCGCTGCTTGCCGATAGGGGCTATGCTCTGATCCTCTGTGTTGCGTCTGAAGGTTCCCGCATCCTAGGTTGGCGTGCAGGTTCAGCTTGGGTAAACGAAAATGACACAGGAATTTCTCCTATCGAATGCCGATCAATTTCTCGGAAAGCAAATTGCACTGACGGATTGGCTGACGATCAATCAGGATCAGGTTGACCGATTTGGCGAGGTTACGCGTTGGACACCGTGGATGCATACGGATCCGGTGCGATGCGCGGAGGAGAGCCCTTATGGCGGAACGCTGGTACACGGGTTCTTCATCGTCAGCTTGATTACCTATTTTATGGAAGGTGCCGGCGTTCGGCCGAAGGATGGCGCCTATTCCTTGAACTATGGCATGGACAAGGTCCGTGTCTTACGGCCTGTCATCACTGGGAGCGGGGTATGCTTGCGCGATCGCATCAAACTTATTGGTGTGACCGATCGGGGCGAAGGCAAACGCTTACTGAAAACCAGTCATGAATTCGAGGTCGAGGGACAGAAGTGCCCCTCTGTATACGTCGAATATTTAAATTTCTGGTTCCCAAAGGCCCAGGATCAGGTGGCAAATCATTAGGAGCGACGGTGGTGAAGGTAGAGTTTCATTTCGATTTTGGTAGTCCCAACGCTTATTTCTGTCACAAGCTGATCCCGGATATCGAATCCCGAACAGGTATCGCGGTGGAATATGTACCGGTTCTGCTAGGGGGCGTATTCAAGCTTACGAACAATCAGTCGCCGGCGGTGGCATTTGCCAATATCAAGAACAAGCCGGAATACAATCGGTTAGAGACCCAGCGCTTCATCAAGCGGCATGGGCTGACGGCCTTCAATCGCAATCCACACTTTCCCGTTAATACCATTCAGATCATGCGCGGCGCCGTCGCGGCACAACTGGACGGTTCCTTCGAAACCTACGTCGATGCCGTTTACCACCACATGTGGGCAGATCCGAAAAAGATGGATGAGCCGGACGTTATCCGGGCTGCGCTTGACGAGTCAGGGTTGGATGGTGCTGCAGTGCTCAGCCGCATTCAAGACCAGGCTGTCAAGGATAGGTTGCTAAAGAATACGGAAGCGTCGGTCGAACGGGGTACGTTCGGGAGCCCGACATTTTTTGTCGGCGACGAGATTTATTTCGGCAAAGATCGCTTGCGGGACGTTGAAGAAGCAATCTTGGCAGGGTGATAGCAGAGTTCTCCGGCCTGTGGCCGGCGAGAGAGGGCGCGTATGAAAACATCGATCTCCATTGGCGCGTATGGCCGCAGGGATATCAAAGACGTTATGGAATTCGTCATCGAGGCCGAGCGGGTGGGCGTCGATCATGCCTGGTCGGCGGAGGCATGGGGTACGGATGCGGTTACGACGTTGGCGTATCTGGCGGCGCGGACATCGCGCATCAAGCTCGGTACCGGCATCATGCAGATAAGCGCCCGTGTTCCTGCCATGACTGCAATGACCGCACTATCGTTGAACCGACTGTGCGATGGCCGATTCATCCTCGGTCTCGGTGTAAGCGGCCCCCAAGTCGTCGAAGGACTCCAGGGAGTTCCCTACAAAGCGCCGCTGACCCGCCTGAAGGAAAATGTCGAGATTATCCGGATGGCGTGCCGTGGGGAAAAGGTCATCTATGACGGCAAGTACCACGTGCTGCCGCGTCCGGGCGGGGAAGGAAAGGCGATAAAGCTGGAACATGCGCCCGCCGATATCCCGATCTTCCTGGCGACCTTGGGGCCAAAGGCGTTGGAATATACCGGCGCTGCGGCGGACGGTTGGCTGGGGACGTCGTTTTCGCCGGACCACGCGGAAGCGCACCTCTCGTACATTCGCAAGGGTGCGGAGTCTGCGGGACGTTCGCTGGACGATATCGAGTTGCATGCCGCGTGTGCCATCGATATCGGCGAGGATGTCGAGACGCTGATCGAATCGCGGCGGCCGGGCGTGGCATTCCAGATGGGCGGAATGGGGTCTGCGACAACGAACTTCTATAACGATGCGTTCAAGCGTGCGGGCTACAGTGAAGCGGCGAGTGAAATCCAGCGTCTGTGGGTGGCCGGCCGAAGAGATGAAGCGCGGAAAATCGTACCCGACGAAATGATTACGCAATTCGGTGCGATTGGAACGCCCGACATGATTCGCGATCGATTCAAAATCTACAAACAGGCGGGTATCGAATCGTTGAGCCTTCGATTTGACAATGCGCTCAGCACTAAAGCCAAGATCGCGATGCTCGAACAGGTGATGGACCTGCTCAAAGACGTCGATTAAGTGCTTAGACCTAGACTGGAAACCGAAGGAAAATCTCATGCGTGGCGTCTTGGTCAAGGAATGGACCGAATTCGAGAGCCTTACCCTGGAAGAGTGTCCTGCTCCTGAACTGCAAGCGGGGCAGGTGCGCATTCGGACACAGGCCGCCGGGGTCAGTTTCGCGACCAGCCTGGTGGTTTCCGGGAAATATCAGCGCAAACCGCCGCTGCCTTTCGTGCCCGGAACCGAAATCTCCGGTATCGTCACGGAAACGGCGGACAGCGTGACGCGTGTAAAGCCGGGTGATCGGGTGTGCGCCGTTCTGGATTGGGGCGGTCTCGCCGAAGAGGCGGTCGCGCATGAGGTGAACGTATTCCCGATCCCGGACGGCCTGGAATTCAGCCGGGCGATCTGTCTGACGAATTCGTACGGCACCTCTTATGCGGCGCTTTGTTGGCCGCATCTCCTTCGAGTGAAGGAAAGGGACACGCTACTGGTGCATGGCGCGGCGGGCGGTGTGGGTATGGCCGCAATCGAGATCGGTAAGATTCTCGGCGCTACCGTGATTGCGACAGCTGGGTCGGAAGAAAAACTAGCGGTGGCTCGAGAGCACGGCGCCGATCATGGCATCAATTATCGCGAGGGTGAATTCCGCCAGAAGGTCCTCGAGATTACGGATGGGCGTGGCGCGAACGCCATTTACGATCCCGTCGGTGGCGATGTCTTTGTGCAATCTCTTCGCTGCATCGCCCCAGAAGGCCGAATTATGCCGGTCGGTTTCGCTGGCGGCACCATTCAGCAGATCCCGGCCAACATCCTGTTGGTCAAGAACATCACGGTGTGCGGCTTGAATATGGGGTACTACGTTGGTTGGAGCCCCGACGATGTCCGCCATGAGTATGGCGACCGTATGTCAGAATTGATGGCTCAGCTATCGGACTGGTATGAGGCTGGCCACCTGAACCCAGTGATTTCGCACACCTTTGCCTTGACCGATTTCCAGCAGGCGATGTCGGAAGTTTTGGGACGCCGCTCGATAGGCCGCGT
>CAJWOT010000379.1 GCA_913044215.1 uncultured Rhodospirillaceae bacterium
GGTGTTGGCGGCGTTCTGAAGAAACTGTTCGGGAACTAGTGGTGAAGCGTTTCTACAAGCAGGTCGCCGTCGTTGCAGAAGACGGGTTCTTTTCCATCGCCTTGGATGGCAGGCCGGTACGTTCGCCCGGCCGGGCGCCCCTGGCGCTACCGACGGAAGCCCTGGCGGAATGTGTTGCGGCGGAATGGCGGGCGCAGGGGGAAGAGCTGGCGCCCGAGAGCATGCCGATGACGCGCTTCGTCAATTCGGCGATCGACCGCGTGCGGCCGCGGATGAAAGAGGTGATCGACGAGATTTCAGGGTATGCGGCGACCGATCTGCTGTGCTACCGCACCGACTCGCCCGAGGACCTTGCGGTGCGTCAGGATGCCGCCTGGCAACCGCTGCTCGACTGGGCGGCCAAGCGATACGGTGTCGAACTGTGCGTCACGCGGTCGATCACGCCGGTCCCTCAGGACGAGGTGGCGCTGGCGGCAATCCGGGACGAAATTGCGGTGCTGGACGAGTACGCGCTGTCCGGGCTGCACAGCCTGACCACGGCTTCGGGGTCGATCGTAATCGCCCTCGCCGTCGCGGAAGGTCGAATCGGCGCGGCGGATGCGGCGTCGGCGAGCTTGATCGACGAGGCCTATCAGGCGGAAAAATGGGGCGAGGATCCGGAAGCGGCCACCCGACGGGACTCGATCACTGCGGAGATTGCGGGTGCCGAGCGCTTTCTAGCGGTCGCAATGCCAAAACCGGCGTAACACGGCACTTTAACCTGCCTTAAGGTCCTGGTTTCGCTTGCCGAATAAGGCGGCCAGTGCGATTTTGGGCAAAAATCAGAGGTCGCTTATGTCCGACATCATCCGTCAACTCGAAGTCAAGCGCGAGGCCGCCCGTCAAGGCGGCGGTCAACGCCGTATCGACAGCCAGCATGCCAAGGGAAAACTGACCGCGCGCGAGCGGATCGATGTCTTCCTCGACGAAGGGTCGTTCGAGGAATGGGACATGTTTGTCGAACATGACATCAACGATTTCGGCATGGCGGACCAGAAGATTCCGGGCGACGGGGTCGTCACCGGGCATGGCACGGTAAACGGCAAGCTGGTCTTCGTGTTCAGCCAGGACTTCACGGTATTTGGCGGTTCTCTGTCGGCCGCACATGCGCGCAAGATTTGCAAGGTGATGGACCAGGCGATGAAGGTGGGCGCGCCGGTGATCGGGTTGAATGATTCTGGTGGCGCGCGGATTCAGGAAGGCGTCGCCTCGCTGGCCGGCTATGCGGACGTGTTCCAGCGCAACGTATTGGCGTCCGGCGTGATCCCGCAGGTGTCGCTGATCATGGGGCCCTGTGCTGGCGGCGCGGTGTATTCCCCGGCGATGACCGATTTCATCTTCATGGTGAAGGACAGCTCCTACATGTTTGTCACTGGGCCGGACGTGGTGAAGACGGTGACCCATGAGGAGGTGAGCCAGGAGGAGTTGGGCGGCGCCGCCACGCATACGACGAAATCCGGCGTTGCGGACCTTGCCTTCGAGAACGATGTCGAGGCGCTGCTGGAACTGCGCCGGTTCATCGATCTGATCCCATCCTCAAACCGGGAAAAGCCGCCGGTCTTGCCGACGGAGGATCCGGTCGACCGGGCCGAGCAGTCTCTCGATACACTGGTGCCGGCAAACCCGAACAAGCCCTACGACATGAAGGAATTGATCGAGAAGGTGGTCGATGAGGGCGATTTCTTCGAACTGCAGCCTGACTATGCCGGCAATATTGTCATCGGCCTGGCGCGCATGGAGGGCTCGACTGTCGGCATCGTGGCGAACCAACCGATGGTGCTGGCCGGCTGCCTGGATATCGCCTCGTCGCGCAAGGCGGCGCGATTCGTGCGGTTCTGCGATTGCTTCAATATCCCGATCCTGACTTTCGTTGACGTGCCCGGTTTCCTGCCGGGAACGAGCCAGGAATATGGCGGCATCATCAAGCATGGCGCGAAGCTGCTGTTCGCCTATGCCGAGGCGACGGTGCCCAAAGTCACGCTGATTACGCGCAAGGCCTATGGCGGCGCCTACGATGTCATGAGCTCGAAGCATCTGCGCGGTGACGTCAATTACGCCTGGCCGAGCGCGGAGATTGCGGTGATGGGATCGAAGGGCGCGGTGGAGATTATTTTCCGGGCCGATATCGGCGATCCTGACAAGATTGCCCAGCGCACCGAGGAATACCAGTCGAAGTTCGCCAATCCCTTCGTCGCAGGGTCGCTCGGCTTCATCGACGACGTGATCCTGCCTCGCAATACCCGGCGGCGCCTGTGCCGAGCGCTGCGGATGCTGCGCAACAAACAGCTCGAAAATCCCTGGAAAAAACACGACAACATACCGCTCTAATGGCCGATCCGTCCCTGGCCCAAGCGCGCTTGCGCGGTTTGATGATCCATTTGATCGCCTACTTCGCGATCAGCGCGGCGGCCTTCGTAATCAACGTGACGACGGATCCGGAAGCCGCCTGGTTCGTGTTGCCGGTGGTCGGCTGGGGGGCGGTCCTGGCGTTGCATGTGGCTTACGTAATGGGATTGTTCGACGTATTCTTCAACAACGAACGACGCGAGTGATCGCGTCATGGAACAGAGGTTGTAGTGATGCCTTCTATCGAAATCGATCTTTACAGCGATACGCAGACCCGCCCGACGCCGGCGATGCGCGACGCAATGGCCAGCGCCGAGGTCGGCGACGAACAGCGTGGTGAAGACCCCACAACCAACAAGCTGTGTGAAATGGCGGCGGAATTGCTGGGCAAGGAAGCGGCCGTTTTTCTGCCGTCGGGCACGATGTGCAATCAGATCGCCATTTTGATTCACTGTCGACCAGGCGATGACATTATCGCCGATAAGACCGCGCATATCATCAACTCGGAAGGTGGCGGTCCTGCGGTGTTCGCCGGGGCGAGTACGCGACCAATCGACGGTGTGCGCGGTATCTTCAGCGCCGAGCAGGCCGAAGCGGCGATCCGGAAACGGCGCCGCCATGCGCCCCGCACGCGGATGATCGAGATTGAGCAGACCGCCAACTCCGGGGGCGGTTCGATCTGGCCGCTGGAGACAATCCAGGCCGTCGGTGCGGTCGCGAAAGCGCACGACCTGGTACTGCACATGGATGGCGCGAGACTGTTGAACGCGGTGGTCGCTTCCGGCGTTTCGGCGCGCGACTATGCGGAACCTTTCGACTCGCTATGGCTAGATTTGTCCAAAGGCTTGGGTTGTCCGGTCGGCGCGGTGCTCGCTGGCAGTGCTGATTTCGTAGAACAGGCTTGGCAGTGGAAGCAGCGAATGGGCGGCGCGATGCGGCAGTCGGGCTCGATTGCTGCAGCTGGGGTCTATGCGCTGGAGAACAATGTCGACCGCATGGCCGAGGACCATGAAAACGCGCAACTTTTTGCCGACCGTATTTCCAATCTGCCCGGCGTCCGGATCGATCCGGAGAAGATAGAGACGAACATGGTATTCTTTGATGTCTCGCAGACCGGTATGACGGCTGCAGAAGTGCATGAACGGCTGTTGGAGCGGGGCGTCCGTATCGGCGAGAACGACCGGTACCGGATGCGCGTCGTAACTCATCTCGACGTCACGAGCGACCAGGTCGCGAGAGCGGCCGAGGCCGTCCGTGACGTTGTCATGGAAGCGGCGGCCTGACACCGCGAAGCAGTGTCCGCTGGAAGCCTCTAGGTCTCA
>CAJWOT010000380.1 GCA_913044215.1 uncultured Rhodospirillaceae bacterium
CGCGGGAGCTGGGATCGATGCAATTGCGCTCCACCATCGTGACCTCACTGATTGCCGCCGACCTGGATGGCAAGGGCGCCTTGGACCTGGTCTATGGGCTGCGCAACGGAGAATTGATGGTGATCCGGCGGTAGGCGACCAACGTCCTTGCCCCGCACGGCCAAACCCGCTACCAAACCGCGTTCTGCGGAAAAGGAACGGGTTTTAGAACGGCGCTGCCATGACCGACGCTGGTACGAAAGCACTGCTGCCCGATGGGCTGCGCGACGGCTTGCCGCCGGACGCGGCGCACGAGTCGGCAATCGCCGCACGGCTGGTCGAGGCGTTCGGGCGTTTCGGCTACGCCCGGGTCGAGCCGCCCCTGGTCGAGTTCGAGGACACCTTGCTGGACGGTGCGGCGGCGTCGATCGCAAACGCCACCTTCCGCCTGATGGACCCGGTCAGCCAGCGCATGATGGGTGTGCGCGCCGACATGACGTTGCAGGTCGCGCGGATCGCGACAACACGGTTGGCCAACGCGCCGCGGCCCTTGCGGCTCGCCTATGCGGGGCACGTGCTGCGGGTCCGGGGCAGTCAGTTGCGGCCGGAGCGCGAATTTCGGCAGGCGGGGGTCGAGCTGATCGGTGCGGCGGAAGCCGCTGCCGACGCGGAAGTGATCGCGCTGGCCGCCACCGCCTTGTCGGATGCCGGTGTTGCGGATATCTCCGCCGATATCAATCTGCCGACACTCGTGCCCGGGCTGTGCGAGGGGCTGGACCCTGCCGCACGCGACCGCTTGCGCGTGGCGCTGGACCGCAAGGATACGGAGGCCGCTGCCGCCGAAGGCGGAAACCTGTTCGCCCAACTGCTGGATGCGACCGGACCGGCACCGACGGCGCTCGCAGCGCTGCAAGCCATCGACCTGCCGCCGGAAGCCGCCGCGGAACGGGCTCGGTTGGCCGTGGTGGTGGATCTGGTACAGGCGGCCCGGCCCGACATCATGATCACGGTCGATCCCGTCGAGCATCGCGGCTTCGAATATCACTCCGGATTGAGTTTCACGCTTTTCGCGCGCGGGGTGCGCGGTGAAATCGGGCGCGGTGGGCGGTATCGTGCTGGCGCCGGCGAGACGGCGACCGGATTCTCCCTGTTCCTGGACAGCATCATGCGGGCGGTGCCGGCCATGCAGCCGCCCTCGCGGCTGTTTCTGCCGTTCGGCGTCTCGGCCGATACGGCCGCGGCGGTCCGCGCGAAAGACTGGATATGCATCGCGGGCCTCGGCCCGGTTGATGATGTGCAGGGCGAAGCGCGGCGGCTCGGCTGCACCCACATTCTCGAGAACGGCGAGCCGGTTGCGCTCGGCGACGGTTGAAGGAGTTACATCAGCAATGACTAATGTCGTGGTCGTCGGCTCGCAATGGGGCGATGAAGGCAAGGGTAAGATCGTCGATTGGCTTTCCGAGCGCGCCGAGGTCGTGGCGCGGTTCCAGGGCGGGCACAATGCCGGTCATACGCTGGTCATCGACGGCAAGACCTACAAGCTGAGCCTGTTGCCGTCCGGCGTCGTGCGGCCCGGCAAGCTGTCGATCATCGGCAATGGCGTGGTCATCGACCCCTGGGCGCTGATGGAGGAAATCGACCGGCTGTCCGAAGAAGGGGTGACCTTGGAGCCGGATAATCTGGTTGTCGCGGAGAATGCGGCGCTTATCCTGCCCCTGCACAGCAATTTGGACCGGGCGCGCGAGGTAGCGCGCGGCAACGCCAAGATCGGTACGACCGGTCGCGGGATCGGTCCCGCGTACGAAGACAAGGTCGGCCGCCGGGCGATCCGGGTCTGCGACCTGACGGATCGCGAGATCCTGGAGGAGAAGCTGAAGCACCTCCTGTTTCATCACAATGCGATTCTGCGCGGCCTCGGCGAGGCGGAAATCGCCGCGGACGGGTTGCTGGACCAGCTTATGGAGATCGCGCCGCGCATCCTGCCCTATATGGGGTCGGCCTGGCGGCTACTCGACAAGGCGAATAGCGAGGGACGGCGGATCCTGTTCGAAGGCGCGCAGGGTGCCCTGCTCGATATCGATCACGGGACCTATCCCTATGTGACGTCGTCGAACACTGTCGGCGGAGCGGCGGCGTCCGGCTCGGGCTTCGCCGTGCGCAACCTCGGCTACGTTCTGGGTATCACCAAGTCCTACACGACGCGGGTCGGGTCCGGACCGTTCCCGACGGAGCTGGAGGACGCCACGGGCGTGCTGCTGGGCGAGCGCGGGCGGGAATTTGGAACGGTCACCGGGCGGCGCCGGCGCTGCGGATGGTTCGACGCGGTGCTCGTCCACCAGGCGATCAAGGTGGCCGGCATCGATGGCATCGCCCTGACCAAGCTCGACGTGCTGGACGGGCTGGAGACGATCAACATCTGCACGGGATACGAGATCGACGGCAAACCGTATGACTATCTGCCAGCGTCGCCGACCCTCCAGGCGGCGGCAAAGCCGGTGTATGAGACCTTGGAAGGGTGGGATCAAAGCACTGAAGGCGCACGCTCCTGGGCCGACCTTCCGGCGACGGCAATCAAATATATTCGGCGAATCGAAGAGCTTATCGAGGCACCGGTGACCTTGCTCTCCACCAGTCCCGAACGTGACGACACGATCATGGTGCGCGATCCCTTTGCCGCCTGAATTGTCCAAGGCTTTGTAAAACGGGTGTCCGGCGCGCGAATTCCGCGTGCCGGGAGCGTCAAGCGGTTGGAAAATAGCGTTTATTGTGCGAAAGAAAGTTTCCGTTAACCATTTCCTGTATATTGATTCCGGTTGAACTGCCTGCCTGTTCGGCAGGCGAAAGTATCGACGGGAACGGCAAGCATGGCGAATGGAGATAACGCCAGGCGGGTGAGACTGCGCGATCGCTATGAGATCGCCGTGGACGAGCCGTTGCCGAATTTCGACAATCCGCCCGCCGTGGCGCACAAGGTGCGGCATGTTCGCGACGATCGACGCGATCTCATTGGGCTGATTTGCGATCCCAAGATGCCGACGCGGTTCGATTTGATCAGCCCGCTAAGCCGTATCGATGCGCCCTATTTCATGAATATCCGGGACTGGGGCATCGTCGACTGGCCGCCGGAGGGCCGGCGCTGCCCGGTCTTTATCTTCGACCGTCCCGACGGTGAGCGATTGTTGTCTTCGCTCGATGCGTCATTCGAGCCGATGCGCGAAGAGACGATCGTGGATCAGTTCGTGCATCCGGTCTATCAGATCCTGCGCGACTTCCGGGATCAGGACATTACCCATCGTGCGATCCGGCCGACGAATATTTTCCGCGGCGGTTCCGAACAGGGCCGCTTCACGTTGGGCGAATGCGTGACCGCGGCACCGGCGATCGCGCAGCCATTTATTTTTGAACCGATCGAATCCTGCCTGTGCATGGCCGCCGGCCGCGGTCCGGGGAGCCTGCTGGACGATACGTACGCCATCGGCGTCACCATCCTGACCTTGCTGACAGGGCAAGTTCCCTGCCAGGGCATGAGCGATGAAGAGATGCTCGAGGCCAAGCTCAGCAAAGGTTCCTACGCCGCCCTGGCGCAGCAGGCACGGATTACGCTGACGGTCATGGAAGCGCTGCGCGGGTTGTTGAATGACGACCCGCAGGAACGTTGGACACTGGAAGATCTCGGCATGTGGGCCAATGGGCGCCGGGGCAGCCCGATCCAGTAGG
>CAJWOT010000381.1 GCA_913044215.1 uncultured Rhodospirillaceae bacterium
CCCATGCGCAACCTCGACCTTCCCGGCCGCTCGCCGGTCCATGCCACGAACGGGATGGCGGCGACGTCGCACCCGCTCTCGACGATGACGGCGATCCGCATCCTGCAGGAGGGCGGCAACGCTATGGACGCGGCGGTCGCCGCCTGTGCGGTGCAATGCGTGGTCGAGCCGGGATCGACCGGCATCGGCGGCGATTGTTTCATGCTGTTCGCGCCGGGCAATGGCGGCGATATCAAGGCGTTCAACGGCTCGGGCCGGGCGCCGGCGGCGGCCAATGTCGAGTGGTATGTCGAGAATGGATACGACGCGATCGAACGCTTCACCCCGCACTCCGTCACCGTGCCGGGGGCGATCGACGCCTGGTCGACCCTGCTGAAGGATTTCGGGACGATGGGGCTCGACCGGCTGCTCCAGCCGGCGATCGAATTCGCGCGGGGCGGCTATCCGATCCACAGCCGCGTGTCGGTCGATTGGGAAACCGGCGCCGAGGCGACCTTGCGCCACAATCCCAATGCGGAACGGGTCATGCTGCCGGGCGGCAAGCCGCCGGCCGTGGGCACGATCCATCGTCAGCCGCAACTGGCCGACACGATGGAACTGATCGCCGAGAAGGGGCGGGACGCTTTCTATACCGGCCGTGTCGCGGAGGACATCGTCAACCACCTGCAAGAGCTTGGCGGGCTGCACACGCTGGAAGATTTCGCCGAGGCGAAGGGCGAATATGTCACGCCCATCAAGACCAACTATCGCGGCTACGATGTCTATGAATGTCCGCCGAACGGGCAGGGGATCATCGCGCTGGAGATGCTCAACATCCTGTCCGGCTACGATTTATCCAACATGGACCCGGCGTCGGCCGAGCGCTTCCATCTGTTGATCGAGGCGACGCGCGTCGCCTACCGCGACCGCGACGATGCGGTGGCCGACCCAGCCCAGGCACAGGTGCCGATCGACTGGATGCTGTCCTCGGAACGGGCGGACGAGCTGCGCGCGGTGATCGTTGCTGACCGCGCGATGGCGCCACCGCCGCCGAATTCGATCCCGGCGCATGCGGACACGGTCTATCTCTGCGTCGTCGACAAGGACCGCAACGCGGTCAGCTTCATCAATTCGCTGTTCTCCGGCTATGGCAGCGGCATCATGGCGCCGGAAAGCGGCGTGATGCTGCACAATCGCGGCAACGGCTTCGTCGTCGAGCCGGGGCATCCGAACTGCATCGCGCCGCGCAAACGGCCGATGCACACGATCATCCCGGGGATGCTGGCGCAGAACGGCCGCGCGGTGATGCCATTCGGCGTGATGGGCGGCCACTATCAATGCGTCGGGCACAATCAGTTCCTCGGCAATTTCATCGATTTCGGTCTCGACGTGCAGGAAGCGCTCGATCTGGGCCGCGTGTTCGCCTCTCCGGGCAGCGATACCGTCGATGTCGAATCCGGCGTGCCCGAAGAGACGGTCGCCGAATTGAAGGCGCGCGGCCACAAGGTCACGGCGGCCGAAAAACCGATCGGCGGCGGCCAGGCGATCCTGATCGATTGGGAAAACGGCGTTCTCAGCGGCGGCTCCGACCCCCGCAAGGACGGTTGCGCCATCGGTTATTAGGGGCCCACAAGCTTTTCCCTGGAATTCATGCATTGGATCGGCGAGTGTGCTGAGCCGATATTTCGAAGGAGCGTTTGAATGAGCACCGGTATCGATCGCATCAACATGCAGATCATGTGGAACCGCCTGATCGCGGTTGTCGAGGAGCAGGCGCAGACGCTGATCCGCACCGCCTTCAGCTCCATGGTGCGCGAATGCGGCGATCTATCCGCCGGTGTGTTCGACCTTGACGGCAAGATGCTGGCCCAGGCCGTCACCGGCACGCCGGGGCACGTCAATTCCATGGCCGAGTCGGTCAAGCATTTCATCGACCGCTTTCCGGTCGCCGAGATGCAGGAAGGCGATATCTACATCACCAACGATCCCTGGATGGGCACGGGGCATCTGAACGATTTCGTGCTGACCACCCCGGCCTTTCACAAGGGCAAGCTGGTGGCGCTGTTCTCCTGCACCAGCCATCTGATCGATATCGGCGGCATCGGCTTCGGGCCGGATGCGACGGATGTCCACATGGAAGGGATCTACATTCCGTTCCTGAAGCTGGCCGACCGCGGGGTGATGAACGAAACCTTGCTGGCCATGGTGCGGGCCAACACGCGCCAGCCCGTCGAGTCGGAGGGCGATGTCTATTCGCTTGCCGCCTGCAACGATATCGGCTGCGAACGCCTGTCGGAGATGATGGGCGAGTTCGGGCTGGACGATCTCGACGAACTCGGCACCTACATTATCGACCGCTCGCGCGAGGCGGTGCTGGCGGAAGTCGCCAAGCTGCCGAAGGGCGTCTACAAAAACACCATGCCGGTCGACGGCTACGACGCGCCGCTCGATCTCGTCGCGACCATGACGATCTCCGACGAGGGCATCCATGTCGATTATGACGGCACCTCGCCGATGTCGAAGCTGGGCATCAACGTGCCGCACGCCTACACGACCGCCTATACTTGCTTCGGCATCGCCTGCGCGGTGGCGCCGGGCGTGCCGAACAATGCGGGCTCGCTCGGGCCGTTCACGGTCTCCGCGCCGCATGGCAGCATCCTCAATGCGCCGAAGCCGGCGGCGGTGTCGTCGCGCCACATTACGGGTCAGATGCTGCCGGATGTGGTGTTCGGCTGCCTGCGCCAGGCGATCCCCGACCGGGTGCCGGCGGAAGGCACCTCCTGCCTGTGGAACCTCAACATGCGCGGCCGCAATCTCGGCGCCAACGAAGCCGGCGCGGGCTATGTGGTCACCGTCGTGACCAATGGCGGCACCGGCGCGCGGCCGAACAAGGACGGGCTGTCGGCGACGGCGTTCCCCAGCGGCGTGCGGGCCAACCCGATCGAGATCATGGAATCGATCTCGCCGCTGGTGTTCTGGAAAAAGGAGCTGCGGCCCGCCTCCGGCGGCGAAGGCCGCTACAGCGGCGGGCACGGCCAGTCGATCGTGGTCGAGAACCGCCATGGCGAGCCGTTCGATATTCTGGCTTCCTTCGACCGTATCGATCATGCGCCGCGCGGCCGCGACGGCGGGGCGGACGGCGCGAACGGCTATGTCGGTCTGGCGTCGGGGCGAAAGCTCAACGGCAAGGGATTCCAGGAAATCCCGCCGGGCGACCAGCTGATCGTGGAAACACCGGGGGGCGCCGGCATCGGCGATCCCGCCGCACGGGACGATGACGCGGTGCAGGCCGACCGGCGCGACGGTCTGATCGGTACGCTCGCGGCAGAGTAACGCCGGCTGGGCTTAATCGCGCGGCTTCTTGCGCAGATCGCGCAGTTCGAACGGGTCGATATAGATATCGGGCAGGGCGGCCCCGGCCATGAAGGCGCGGCGCTGCATGTCGCGCACCATCGGCGGATAACCGCAGAGATAGACCCGGTACCCGGCCAGGTCTGCATGATCCTCCAGCGCGACGTTCTCGGCCCGCCCGCGGCGCGTCTCCGGCGTGTCCTCCCGCGACAGGCAGGGCATGTAGGACAGATTGTCATGTTCTTCGGCCAGTTCCCGAAGCAGATTGTCGAGATACAGCCCGCCTTGATGCCGGGTGCCGTGATAGAGATGGATCGGTCCCGTATGGCCGTCATTGAGGGCGTCGCGGGCGATCCCGATCAGC
>CAJWOT010000382.1 GCA_913044215.1 uncultured Rhodospirillaceae bacterium
TAGCCGCGTGAGGCGAAGGCTTCGGCGGCGAACAGATAATCTTCCTTCGCCCCGCGCTGCCAATTGCCGCCGTAGAAGAACACGATTATGGGCAGATCGTCGTCGGGCGTGTCCGGAATATAGAGGTCGAGTTTCTGCCGCGTCTTGTCGCCGTATTGCAGGTCTTTCACGACGCGGAATCCGGTCTCCGGGACCAAGGCGTTGACGAGGTCCGTGGCCGAGCATCCGGCCAAAAGCAGCAGGACCGGCAGGATCGTTATTCTGAAAGCCCGAGAGCACATGGATCGTTCGGAAACGCGTAAAGTTGACTGACGTTATTGTTTATACGCGGGAGCGGGCCAGTCGGTTTTCTCGCCGGGAAGGGCAGATTGCGTTTCAAGGGCACTCCGAAACGATAGGCTGAAGCGCAACCGGCCGGCCCTGCACGATTGTAACGCGCGCGGCCTTGTGCCATTTAAGGGCCGAAATCGACCGTAATCCCGGGAGTTAAGCGCGTGCGCGCCAATCAACCGCTGGTCCTGGCTTTGCCAAAGGGCCGAATTTTGAAGGAAGTCAAACCGTTGCTCGACGCGGTTGGCATCGCGCCGGAACCGGCGTTCGATGACCCCAACGCGCGCCAACTGCGCTTTTCGACCAATATCGACGGATTGTCGATCATTCGCGTCCGCAGCTTTGATGTGGCGACCTTCGTCGCCTTCGGGGCGGCGCATTTGGGGGTTGCAGGCAACGATGTGTTGTTGGAGTTCGACTATGCGGAACTGTATTCGCCGGTCGATCTGGGTATTGGTCACTGCCATCTGGCCGTAGCCGCGCCGCGGGACATGGTGGACAGCGACGATCCCAGCCAGTGGAGCCATATCCGGGTGGCCACGAAGTATCCCGAGATCACGCGCCGGCATTTTGCGGCGCGCGGGGTTCAGGCGGAATGCATCAAGCTGAACGGTGCCATGGAATTGGCGCCGACCCTGGGCCTGTGCCGCCGCATCGTCGATCTGGTGTCCACCGGGGCGACCTTGCGGGAGAACGGGCTGGTCGAAGTGGAGAAGATTGCCGATGTCACCAGCCGGTTCGTCGTGAATCGGGCCGCGCTGAAGACCAGACCGACCGAAATCCAACCCTGGATCGACAGGTTCCGCGAGGTGGCCGATGCCGCTTAGGCTCGCCGCCGACGAACCGGGTTTCGAAGACGCGTTTGCGTCCTTCCTGGCGGCGAAACGGGAAGTCAGCGAAGAGGTGGGGGCGGTCGTCGCCGATATCGTTGGCGATGTCCGGCAGCGCGGCGACGATGCGGTTCTGGAATACACGAAACGGTTCGACGCCCTCGGGCTGACCGCAGAGACCCTGCGGATCGGCCGGGAGGAGATCGCCGCGGCGCGGGCAAAATGCGATTCCGGCGCGCTGACGGCGCTCGAGACGGCGGCCGCGCGGATCCGCGCCTTCCATGAACGCCTCAAACCCGAGGACATCGATTACACCGATCCGCAAGGGGTGCGGCTCGGCGCGCGCTGGACCGCGATGGAGTCCGTCGGGCTTTATGTCCCCGGCGGCACGGCGGCCTATCCCAGTTCCGTGCTGATGACCGCGATCCCGGCGAAGGTCGCCGGTGTGCCGCGGATCGTCATGGTCGCGCCGACGCCGCGGGGCGATATCAATCCGCTGGTGCTCGCCGCGGCCGATCTGTCCGGTATCGACGAGATCTACCGGATCGGCGGGGCCCAGGCGGTGGCCGCCCTGGCCTATGGCACGAAAACGATTGCGCCGGTGGTCAAGATCGTCGGCCCCGGCAACGCCTATGTGGCGGCGGCCAAGCGGCAGGTATTCGGCCAGGTCGGGATCGACATGATCGCGGGGCCGTCGGAGATTCTGGTTGTCGCGGACGGCGAGAACGATCCCGATTGGATCGCCGCCGATCTGCTGTCCCAGGCGGAGCATGACGAAGCGGCGCAGTCGATCCTGATCACGGACGACGCGGCATTCGCCGGGCGGGTGTCCGACGCGGTGACCCACCAGATCGCCCAGCTTGAGCGGTCCGACATCGCCGAAGCCAGTTGGCGGGAGAACGGTGCGGTGATCCTGGTCGACCGGTTGCCGGATTCGGTGCCGCTGATCGACCGGATCGCACCGGAACATTTGGCCCTCACCGTGGCCGACCCGGATGCGCTGGCCAAGGATGTGCGGAATGCCGGCGCGATTTTTCTGGGGCGCTACACGCCCGAGGCCATCGGCGACTATGTCGCGGGGCCCAACCATGTGCTGCCGACGGCGCGCAGCGCCCGGTTTTCATCCGGGCTGGGCGTGGCCGATTTCATGAAGCGCTCGACCCTCATGGCCTGCGACGCGGACAGTTTGGCCGCGATCGGACCAGCCGCGGTAGCCTTGGCCGGTGCGGAAGGGCTAGGGGCGCATGCGCGTTCGGTGTCTATCCGGCTCAACGCCCGCACCGATGACTAAACGATGTCCGAGAACCGGATCGTTCATATCGAACTCGACCGCAAGACGCTCGTAAGCCGCAGCGCCGAAGTCGAGCATGAGCGTGCGGTGGCGATCTATGACCTGTTGGAGGAAAACCTGTTCGCGCCGGTCGGCGATTTCTCCGGGCCGTACCGCGTCGCCCTGTCGATCCAGGATGCGAACCGGCTGATCCTCGACATTCAGGACGAGGCCGAGAACAGTCAGGGTGAAATTGCGATCTCGCTGACCCCGTTCCGGCGCATCATCCGCGACTACTACAAGATCTGCGAAAGCTATTTCGACGCGATCAAGCGCCTGACGCCCTCGCAGATCGAGACCATCGATATGGCCCGGCGCGGGGTTCACAACGAAGGCTCGGAGATTCTTCAGGACCGGCTTAAGGAAAAGGTCGAGATAGATTTTCCCACGGCGCGGCGGCTGTTCACCCTTCTGTGCGTCCTGCACTTCAAGGGGTGAGCGGCGTGGCGGTTGCGGCGAAAGCGGTTTGAGGCGATGGCGGACGGGTCATGAATGATATCCCCGACGCCGTGCTTTTCGCCTGCAACATGAACGCTGTGCGCTCGGCCATGGCGGAGTCGATCTTGAAATATCTGCACGGCCACCGGGTCTATGTGGATTCCGCGGGTGTGCGGCAGGGCGATCCCGACCATTTCGCCATCGAGGTGATGGAGGAGATTGGTATCGATCTGTCGCGGCACAAGCCGAAAATGCTCGACGATCTGGAGGATACCTCCTACGACCTGATCGTGACCCTGTCGCCGGAAGCGCAGCACCACGCCATCGAGATGACGCGGACCATGGCGGCCGAGGTCGAGTTCTGGCCGACCCTGGACCCGAGCTTCATCACCGGCAACCGTGACCGGCGTCTCGGCGCCTACCGTCAAATCCGCGATCAATTGCTCGAGCGGATCAAGGAGCGGTTTCCCGTGACCCATGCCGTCGATATTTGAGAGAAGTGCTGATGATCCCTATAAGGGCGCCCAAATGATTGCTGGGGTTTCGCATGGCTGATCGGGATAGACGGCTGGTTCTCGCATCGGCGTCGCCGCGCCGCCGCGACCTGCTGGCGCAGATCGGTGTGGTTCCGGATGCGATCGACCCGGCCGATATCGACGAGCAATCCCGACCCGGCGAATTGCCGCGGGACTACGCTAAACGCATTGCTGCCGCGAAGGCCGACGCCGTACAGGCACGCCACGCGGATGCCTATCTGCTGGCCGCC
>CAJWOT010000383.1 GCA_913044215.1 uncultured Rhodospirillaceae bacterium
ATCGTCCAGAACCCGGATGATTTCGCGCTGTTCGCCGAAACCGTCGGCGTCGCGCCGAGCCGTATCACGATAATCCGCGGTTCCGGCGTCGATATCGAACACTATCGCCCGGCACGGGAGCCGGACGGCGCACCGGTCGCCGTTTGCGTCTCGCGCATGCTGTGGGACAAGGGGATCGGGGAATTGGTCGAGGCTGCCCGCCTGTTGCGCGACCGGGGCACGGCGCTCCGCATCCGTCTGGTGGGACCCCGCGACGACAACCCCGCCGCCATTCCCGCGGAAACCCTCGCCGCCTGGTCGCGTGAAGGGATCGTCGAGGTCGCGGGAGCGAGCGACGACATCGCCGGAGAATACGCCCGCGCGCATATCGCGGTCCTGCCCTCCTATCGCGAAGGGCTGCCGAAATCACTGCTCGAGGCCGCGGCCGCGGGTCTGCCGATGGTGGCGACCGACGTCCCCGGGTGTCGCGAGGTCTGCAGGCACGACGAGACCGGGCTGCTGGTCCCGCTGAAAAGCAGCGAGCCGTTGGCCGACGCGCTGCAGACCCTGGCCGAGGATGCATCGCTGCGAGCACGCTATGGCGAGGCGGCGCGCGCGCTGACGGAAACCGCATTTGCCGAACCCGTCATCGTTTCGCAAACTATGAAACTCTACGAATCCGCGCCGTCGCTTTAGGGGACAGCAACCGAGGAGGAAAACATGTCGGACCTTGCGGAACGTCTGTGCCGCGCCCGGCTCGATGGAGGGACGGTTCCGATCGAGCCCGCCACGATCGGCGAGGATCTGGACGCCGCCTACGCGCTGCAGCAAGAAGTCCTGAAGCGCATCGGCGATCCGTCGGATAGCTGGAAGGTCGGCTCGACCAGCGCGGAAGCGCAGGCGGCGCTCGGCACGACGGAACCTGGCGCGGCGCGCGTGCCGTCCCGGTTTCGTTTTACCAGCCCAGCCACCGTGCCAATCTTCGCGGTGCACGATGCCAAACTCGAAGCCGAATTCGCCTTCCGTTTGGGCCGCGACCTGCCGCCGCGCGATGACGACTACACCGCAGACGAAGTCACCGAGGCGATCGACGGTATCGCACCATCATTGGAAATTGTCGGCTCGCGGCTTGCGGGCGGGCTTACCGGCTCCGGCCGCGCCGCGGTGACCGCCGATGGCGGGGCCAATATCGCGCTCGTAACCGGCGAATTCATCGCAGACTGGCAGCGTTTCGATTTGCCGTCGCACCAGATGACGGTCACGATCAATGGCGAATTGATCGCATCCGGCGAAGGACGGCGCGCCCTCGGCAACCCGTTCAACGTCATGGTCTGGCTCGCCAACCGGCAACGCCAGCGCGACGGGTTGCGCGCCGGCGAAGTCGCGACGACGGGAACCTGCTCGGGGCTGATGGATCTCAGCGCGGGGGATGTCGTTGTGGCGGATTACGGAACCCTCGGCGCCGTGCAAGCCACGATGACCGACGCTGCGGCCTAATCGACGCCTGCGGCCTGCATCGCCATGTCGAAGCGGTCCTGCCCCCAATAAAGCTCACCCTCGACGATAACGGTCGGTACGGCGAAGACACCGGCCTGGTCCGCTTCCTCCTGCGCGGCGGCAAGCGCTGCAGCCCCCTCGCCCTGGAGATAATCGCCGAACCCGTCGACCGGACACCCGCACCGTTCAAGCTGCGCCGTGACATCAGCGACATTGTCCGGCGCCAGTTCCCGATTGAAGAACGCGGCGAAGGTATTTTCGATATAGGCTGCCGCATCGCCATGCTGCTTGGCGTAGAGCAACCCGGTCTGCGCGACCGAGGAATCGTAGACCTCCTTCGGTCCGCGGATGGTCAGGCCCAGCGGCGTCGCGAACCGGCGCACGTCGCGATAGACGTAGCGCGCCCGGTTGCGCCAGCCCGGCGCGCCGGTCCGGCTGCCGATATCGAGGGTGAAGGGCCGCCAGTCGAACTGCACCTTCCCCGCGCGGGCCAGCGCCAGGCCACGATGCGCCGCGACGAAGCTATAGGGGCTCTTCAAATCGATATAGAAGGGAATCGCGGTCATGTTCTGATCTCCTCGAGGACGGGCAAGATATGCTGGCGGAAGAGGTCCGGGTTCTCGGACATCGGGAAGTGGCCCATGCCTTCCATGATGACCGCCTTGGAGCCCTTTATACGGGATGCCGTCGCCTCGGTCCGCTCCGGCGTGCAGGAACTGTCATACTCGCCGGACAGCAGATAGACCGGACAGCGCGACGTGTCGATCTGCGCCGACCGGTCGTCGAAATGACCATCGACCCAGTAGAAATAAAGATCGCCTTTGAAGATGCCGGGGCCGCCCTGCATGTAGTGCCACAAGGTCTCGTGTCGGTATTCGTCAGGACTCTGCGGGGCGACCTGACCGGACACGAAGGCGGCGCTGACCATACCGCCATGGATATCGGGGCGGTGCAGCCATTCTGTATCGTAATAGGCCTCCAGCCGGTCCGCGCCTTCCAGCGCGATCACCGCGCGGTAGGCCTCCGGATTTTCCAGCGCCAGATGCAGCACGATGCGGCCGCCCATGGAACAGCCCATCACGACCGGCTTGTCGAGCCCCATGGCACCGCAGAACGCGGTCACGGTTTCCTTATAGGACTCGGTGGTCAGTTGATACTCGCTGTCCTGCCAGCCGGCCGGCGGATTAGACTTGCCATGCCAGGGCATGTCGAAGGCGAGGACCCGGTAATGGTCGGTGATCGCCGGATCGCACATCAGGTGGCGGAACTGTCGCCCGTCGGAGCCCGCGGTGTGCAGGCAGACCAGCGGGATACCGCTGCCCGCCTCCTCGACATAGATGCGCATCGCCTCCCCGGCGACATCCATGGTGAAGTAGCGGCCGGTGATCGGTTCGTAGTCCGGCATCGCTCAGCCCTCCCCCGAAACGGCGCGCGGCGAGGCCAGCACGTCCTTGAAATATTGCAAATTCTGCATCAGCGGCAGCAAATCGCCTTCGAAGGTCGCCGCACCGTCCGCCACCATGCTGAAGAGATCGTGCCGGCCGCGACGCGGCATCGGCTGCCAGTGCGCATCCCACGCCGCTGCGTCGGCGCGAACGGAGAACACGCCCGTATGGGTCGGCAGCCGCCGTTCCTCGACCGCTTCGATCCGGCCCTCGCGCACCGCCACCATATAGTCCGTGTCGCCGACGCCAATCAGGAAATCCAAACTCACGAACCGGCCGCGGCGCAGCAGCGCCGCGTCGCCATTCACTTTTTGCGCAATCTTCTCGATCATCACTCTACCCACTTGTCCGCAGCCACCAGGGACCTTAGTACTCTCAGGCAGGTTATCGCACCACACAGGGAGGGACAGCATGTCCATCAAACGCATCGATACCAACAAGCTGATGAGCAAGGCCGTCGTGCACGGCAACACCGTCTATCTGTCCGGCCTGACGGCCAGCGACCGGTCGCAGGACGTCAAGGGCCAGTGCCAGCAGATCCTGGATGGCATCGACCACTATCTGGCGGAAGCCGGTACCGACAAGTCGAAGCTGCTGTCCGCGCAAATCTGGCTGACCGATATCGGCACCTGGGCCGACATGAACGAAGTCTGGATGGCCTGGATCGATCCCGCCAATCCGCCGGCCCGCGCGACCGTCGAAGCGCCGCTTGCGGCGGAAGGCCTGTCGATTGAGATCATGGTCACGGCCGCGATCTAGGGA
>CAJWOT010000384.1 GCA_913044215.1 uncultured Rhodospirillaceae bacterium
GAAGAAGGCGAAAAAGAGGTTGCCGAGGCTGAGCCCGAGCCGGAAGCAGAGCCTGAGCCCGCGCCGGAACCCGTCTTCGAAGAAGATGATGCGCTGGAGCTGACAGACGAGTTCGAACCCGAACCGGTTGATGAAATCGCATTGGTGGACGAGATCCTCGAGGATGAAGGTCTCCTATCCGCGGTGACGACGGATGCAGGGGCATCGGCATTCGCACAGCTTGCCGGCGCTAGCGATCCGAACCTCATGCTGGGCCGTGCGGACCGTACGCTTGAAGCGTTGGTCCGGGAAGTCATGCGACCCTTGCTCAGCACATGGCTTGAGGCGAATCTGCCGGATGTGGTAGAGCGGCTCGTACAGGCCGAAATCCGGAAGATGTCGAACAAGTCTGACCGGTGACGGTTTGTTGCGTGGCAATGGTCCACGTTTGACTGGGTAATTCGGATACGAAGGGACGTTCAGCGATGCTGGACAAGACATATCGACCAGATGCGGTCGAAACCACGCACTATGAGCGCTGGAATGACTCCGGCGCTTTTGCCTGTGGGCAGAACAAGAACGCAGAGCCCTACACGATCGTCATTCCGCCGCCGAACGTTACGGGCAGCCTCCATATCGGCCATGCGTTGAACAACACGCTGCAGGACATCCTGATCCGCTATGAGCGGATGCGGGGACGGGACGCGCTCTGGCAGCCCGGAACAGACCATGCCGGCATCGCAACGCAGATGGTCGTCGAGCGCCAATTGGAGGAAGCGGGATCTTCGCGCAAGGAGATCGGCCGGGAGAAGTTCATCGAGACCGTCTGGGACTGGAAAGCGGAATCGGGCGGAACGATCCTGCGGCAACTGCATCGTCTGGGAGCGTCCTGCGACTGGAGCCGCGAGCGCTTCACCATGGACGACGGGCTGAGCGCCGCTGTCCGCAAAGTGTTTGTCGATCTCTACAATGAGGGTTTGATCTACAAGGATCAGCGGCTGGTCAACTGGGACCCCCACTTCCAAACCGCGATCTCCGATCTTGAGGTGCAGCAGCAGGAGGTCAACGGCAAGCTTTGGTATTTCAACTACCCGATCGAGGGTGAGGACGGTCGCTTCCTGACCGTTGCGACGACCCGGCCTGAAACGATGTTGGGCGATACGGCGGTGGCCGTGCATCCCGACGATGAACGCTACAAGGACCTGATCGGTAAGCATTGCATATTGCCGCTGGTCGGACGCCGCATCGTGATCGTCGCGGACGAACATGCCGATCCGGAGCAGGGTTCCGGAGCGGTGAAGATCACCCCGGCGCACGATTTCAACGATTTCGAAGTCGGCCGCCGCCACGATCTCGAGATGGTGAACATCTTCGACATCGAAGCGCGTATCAATGACAACGCGCCCGAAAAGTATCGCGGACTCGATCGCTTCGAGGCGCGCAAGATCGTTGTCGCCGATATGGAGGCCGCGGGGTATCTCGATCGTGTCGAGGACCAGGTTCATATGGTGCCCTACGCGGATCGCGGCGGAGTGCCGATTGAGCCCTATCTGACGGAGCAGTGGTTCGTCGACGCCAAGACCCTGGCGCAGCCTGCCATCGAGGCGGTCGAAGACGGCCGGGTGAAATTCGTTCCGGCGAATTGGAGCAAGACCTACTTCGAATGGATGCGCAACATCCAGCCCTGGTGTATTTCACGGCAGCTTTGGTGGGGGCATCAGATCCCGGCTTGGTACGGCCCGGATGGTGAGATTTTTGTCGCGCATAGCGAGGAAGACGCGCTTGCGGCTGCGCAAACGCATTACGGTAAGGCAACACCTCTGACGCGCGACGAGGATGTCCTTGACACCTGGTTCTCGTCCGGGCTGTGGCCGTTCTCGACCCTGGGCTGGCCGGAGGAGACGCCGGAGCTGGCGCGTTACTATCCGACTGACGTGCTGGTTACCGGCTTCGACATCATCTTCTTTTGGGTTGCCCGCATGATGATGCTCGGCATGCATTTCATGAAAGAGGTGCCGTTCCGGACGGTCTATGTGCACGCCCTGGTCCGCGACGCCAGCGGCCAGAAGATGTCCAAATCGAAGGGCAATATCATCGATCCGCTGGAACTGATCGACAAGTTCGGCGGCGATGCGTTGCGCTTCACCCTGGCATCGCTTGCGGCGCCGGGACGCGATATCAAGCTGTCGGAAGCGCGTGTCGAGGGATCGCGGAATTTTGCGACCAAGCTATGGAATGCGGCGCGGTTTTGCGAGATGAACGAATGCGGTCCCGTCGCCGATTTCGATCCGGCGTCTTGTCAGCAGACGATCAATCGCTGGATCGTCGGCGAGGTGGCCGCGTGCACGCGGGACATCGACCGTTACATCGCCGCCTATCGCTTCAACGACGCCGCGCAAACGATCTACCAGTTCATATGGGGCACGTTCTGCGACTGGTATGTCGAGTTCTCCAAGTCATTGCTGAACGGCGACGACGAAGCGGCGCGCGACGAAACGCGGGCGACGACCGGCTGGGCGATGATGCAGCTGCTGCGCCTGCTGCATCCCTTTATGCCTTTCATCACCGAAGAGCTCTGGACACAGTTCGGCAGCCGCGATGGCGGCATGCTGATTGGTGAAGCGTGGCCGGACTTTGGCGAGTCCCTGGATGACGCGGCGGTGCGTGCTGAAATGAACTGGGTCGTCGATCTGATCTCCGGCGTCCGGTCGGTGCGGTCGGAGATGAATGTGCCGCCAGCCGCGCAAATCCCGATGCTGCTTACCGGAGCCAATGAGACGAGCGCTGCCTGGTTGGACCGGCATGGTGCGCTGATCCGTCGGCTTGCCCGGTTGTCGTCGGCTGCGACCGGTGACACAGTTCCAGAGGGTGCGGTGCAACTCGTGCATGGCGAGGCGACTGCGGCACTTCCCATCGCCGATGTTATCGACATCGATCAGGAAAAGGCCCGGCTGCAATCTGCGATCGCGAAATCGGAAGGTGAGATCGGCAAGTTGGAAAAGAAGCTGGGCAATCAGCAGTTCCTCGCCAAGGCGCCGGAAGCGGTCGTCGAGGAACAGCGCGAGCGCCTCGCAGCGTCGCAATCGACCCGCGACAAACTTGCCGACGCGCTGGAACGACTGTCGGCCGCGATGTAGAGGGCGGGGCGCCAACCCATGAGGCGTCTGCTATCCAGTCTCGCTGCCGCGGCGTTGGTCTGTCACAGCAACCAGGCGGCGGCGCACGCCTTCGGGCAACGCTACGATCTGCCCGCACCGCTTTGGATGTATTTGAGCGGTGCCGGTGCTGCTGTCGCGCTGTCCTTCGTGGTCATGGCTTTGTTCCTGCGGTCCACGCCAACGACAGCCCTGCCTTCCCTGGCGCTCTCAACAAGCCCGGTCAGCCGGTGGCTTGCCCATCCGGGATTCGTCAGATGCTTGCGGGTGATTTCCGTTGCAATCTTTCTGCTCGTGCTGGCGACGGGCTTCTTCGGCGTCCAAAGCCCGCTGAAAAACTTTGCCGCCCCCATGGTCTGGATCATCTGGTGGATCGGGCTTGCGATCGTATCGGCGCTGCTGGGCGATTTATGGCGGGTCATCAACCCCTGGCGTACCTTATTCGATTGGGGGGAGAAATTGCTCGGACGGGCCGGCGGGCCGCGAGCCTATCCGGCAGGCCTCGGCTATTGGCCTGCCGTTTTTCTGTTC
>CAJWOT010000385.1 GCA_913044215.1 uncultured Rhodospirillaceae bacterium
AGGCGTTCCTCACAAAACCCATCATGTCCCTCCGTGTCGGTCCCGACGACCGGTCAATCCACCGCCAGATCAAACCGTTCGACGACACCGGGCTCGACCACATTGGCGAGCAGCGTCAGCATGGCGACCCTGGCATCCAGACTCTCTCCGCTATCGATCGCGTGGCGCAACCGTGCCTCGGCCGCCGCCGTGGCCTCGGACCCATTCACCTTGTCGAAATCGTCGCGGCCTAATACGCAATAGGCCAGTACCGGGGCGACCCGTTCGCAGCTCGCGTCGATATCGGCGATGGTACCACCCTCGGCGTCCTTCAGCAGGCGCAGCACCGTCAGCTTGACAGAATCCGGCACCCCTTTCGGTTCCATCCCGAACGCCCGCATGGCGCCGTCGAGGCGATACACCTCCTTCGCGCGGCCGCGAATGCCGAAGACGCTGAGAATGTCCATACGCGCAAGATGGTCCAATCCGGCACTAATATCCACCCTGAGCCGAACCCGCCCCGCTGTTTTGCCAGCATCGAAATTCCGTGGTAGAAAAAGCGACATCCTCGGTCAGGCCCGACCGGCCGAGTGGCACGAATTCTCTCATTCCCAAGGCGCTGATCCGGTAAACGAATGATGCCTTCAGCACGGAACGCACGCGGCGCCTATCGTCGCATTGACGCCTTGTCAATGAATTCGGGTCATCTTGCACGCCAATCCGGGCTAAACTATGGATGATATTGTGAATTTCCGCCGGACCGCCGCGTGATTTCGCGCTCCGGCATCCGTGCTGCCAGCAATTCTAACGGGTCGAGATAGCTATGAGCTTGTACACAGATTATCTGAATGAAATCGAAGAGCGTAAATCCCAGGGGCTGAACCCCAAGCCCATCGACGATGGGGCGCTGTTGAGCGAGATCATCGCGCAGATCAAAGACACCGGTCACGAACACCGGGACGCCTCCGTAAAATTTTTCATTTACAACACGATTCCCGGCACCACCAGTGCCGCGGGCGTGAAGGCGGCGTTCCTGAAGGAGATCATTCTCGGCCAAGCGAGCGTTGCCGAAATCGCGCCGGCCTTCGCCTTCGAACTGTTGTCGCATATGAACGGCGGTCCCTCTGTCGAGGTCCTGCTCGATTTGGCTTTAGGTGACGACGCCGCGATCGCGGGTCAGGCGGCCGAGGTGTTGAAGACGCAGGTCTATCTATACGCCGCCGACACGGACCGGCTCGCAGCCGCGCACCAGGCGGGCAACGCCATCGCCAAGGACATTCTGGAAAGCTATGCCAAGGCTGAGTTCTTCACGAAGCTGCCGGACATCGACGACGAAATTAAGGTCGTGACCTATGTCGCCGCGGAAGGCGACATTTCCACCGACTTGATGTCGCCCGGCAACCAAGCGCACTCGCGCGCGGACCGGGAACTGCACGGTAAGAGCTTTATCTCCGAAGCAGCGCAGCAGGAGATCCGCGAGTTGCAAGCACAACACCCGGATAAAAGGGTAATGCTTATCGCCGAAAAAGGGACGATGGGCGTAGGCTCCTCGCGTATGTCGGGCGTCAACAACGTTGCGCTATGGACCGGTGAGCCGACCAGCCCCTACATCCCGTTCGTGAACAATGCGCCGATCGTCGCGGGGACGAACGGAATTTCCCCTATCTTCATGACGGCTCTAGGCGTGACCGGCGGCATCGGCATCGACCTGAAAAACTGGGCCCGGCAAACGGATGACGACGGTAATCCGATCCTGAACAATGACGGCAACCCCGTTCTCGAGGAGCGCTATTCCGTCGCGACGGGCACCGTTCTGACCATCAACACAAAAGACCAGAAACTCTGCAATGAAGCAGGCGATGAAGAACTGATGGACGTCACCTCGTCCTTCACGCCGCAAAGTGTCGAGTTCATTAAGGCCGGAGGGTCCTACGCCGTAGTGTTCGGCAAGAAGCTGCAGACCTTCGCGGCAGACGCACTCGGGGTCGAGCTCAAGTCCGCCTTCGCGCCCTCGCAGGAACTGTCCCACGCCGGACAGGGCCTGACCGCGGTCGAGAAGATCTTCAACAAGAACGCCATCGGGGTGGCCGAGGACACGGTGCTGCATGCGGGCTCCGATGTCCGGGTGCGGGTCAACATCGTCGGCTCGCAGGACACGACCGGCCCGATGACGGTGCAGGAATTGGAGGCCATGGCCGCGACGGTGTTGTCGCCGGATGTCGACGGCGCCTACCAGTCCGGCTGTCACACGGCCTCGGTCTGGGACTCGAAAGCGGCGGCGAACACGCCGAAGCTTATGGAGTTCATGAACAATTTCGGCCTGATCACGGGACGGGACCCGAAAGGCGTCTACCATCCCATGACGGACGTCATCCACAAGGTCCTGAACGATATCACGATCGACGACTGGGCCATCATCATCGGCGGCGATTCGCACACTCGGATGTCCAAAGGGGTCGCGTTTGGCGCCGACTCGGGCACGGTCGCGCTGGCCCTAGCGACCGGCGAGGCGACGATGCCGATCCCGGAGTCGGTCAAGGTTACCTTCAAGGGCAAGATGGCCGATCACATGGATTTCCGCGACGTGGTCCATGCGACCCAAGCGCAGATGTTGGATCAATGCGGCGACAATGTGTTCCAGGGCCGGATCATAGAGGTCCATATCGGCACTCTGCTCGCCGACCAAGCCTTCACCTTCACGGACTGGACGGCCGAGATGAAGGCAAAAGCGTCGATCTGCATTTCCGACGACGCCACCCTCATCGAGTCCCTGGAGATAGCAAAGGTCCGCATCCAGGTCATGATTGACAAGGGCATGGACAACGATGTCCAGATGCTGCAAGGGCTGATCGACAAGGCGGACGCGCGGATCGCGGACATCAAATCGGGCGCGAACCCGGCGCTGTCTCCCGACGCCAACGCCAAATATTTCGCCGAGGTCGTCATCGATCTGGATCAGATCAACGAGCCGATGATCGCCGACCCGGACGTCAACAATATCGACGTCTCCAAGCAATATACCCACGACACGATCCGACCGATCTCCTACTACGGCGCGGAGAAGAAGGTCGATCTGGGCTTTGTCGGCTCCTGCATGGTGCACAAGGGCGACATGAACATCATCGCGCAGATGTTCCGGAACCTGGAGAAGAAACACGGCAAGATCGAGTTCAAGGCGCCGTTGGTCGTCGCCCCGCCGACCTACAACATCGTCGACGAGCTGAAGGAAGAAGGCGACTGGAGTATCCTGCAGAAATATGCCGGCTTCGAGTTCGACGACGATGCGCCGAAAACCGAAGCGCGCGTGGCCTACGAGAACATCATGTATCTGGAACGGCCCGGCTGTAACCTGTGCATGGGCAACCAGGAAAAGGCGGCAAAGGGCGACACCGTCATGGCCACGTCCACGCGTCTGTTCAAGGGCCGGGTCGTCGAGGACTCCGACGAGAAGAAGGGCGAGTCTCTTCTGGCGTCGACCCCGATCGTCGTCCTCTCCACCATCCTCGGCCGGACGCCGAGCCTGGAGGAATATAAGGAAGCTGTGGCAGGCATCAGCCTGACCAAGTTCGCCCCGCCCCTGCAGGCTGCGCGACCGCTGCACAGTTAGGGGCCGCTTCCAGGCATCACATTCAAGCCATTTGAGGATCGCCTATCCCCGCGATAGGCGATCCTTCGCCCT
>CAJWOT010000386.1 GCA_913044215.1 uncultured Rhodospirillaceae bacterium
CGGCGATCATCAGAAGATCGGAGTCGCGCGGAATACGGACGCTATGCGAATAGGCACCTACCGGCTTGTGCGAATTTTTCGGATTCACGAACTCATTCATAGGGTCACTCCTTTGTTTCCCTGTTCAATAAATGGTTTGAGATGCAAACTAACGGGCCGTATCCGCCGAGAAGCTGTTTTCGGAGTCGCGGCCCCGCGACCTGGAGGTGAGCGTGCAGCCGCCGTCGACCACCAGGGTCTGACCGGTGATATAGCGCGCCCAATCGGAACTGAGGAACACGACCGCATTGCCGATATCCCAGCCGGTGCCCTCGACCTCCAGCAGCGAAGATTTCCGCCGCCGGTCGCGCGCCGCGTCGCTCATATCGCCGTCGCGGTTGACCATCGGCGTGAAGACAGGCCCCGGCGCGATGCAGTTGACCCGGATACCGTCCGTCGCGTGATCGACCGCCATGGCGCTGGTCAGCGCCATCACCGCACCTTTCGATGTGCTGTAGGCCGTGAGGCCACGCGGCCGCAAGGCGGAAATCGAGGAAATGTTGACGATCGACCCGCCGCCGCTCTCGACCATCGCCGGTATCGCATATTTGCTGGTCAGGAACATCGCCTCGACATTGATACGCATGACGCGCTCCCAATTCGCCGCGCTTTCCTCGACGACCGAAGCCGAACTTCCGATTCCCACATTATTGTCGAGAATGTCGAGCCGCCCGAATCGCTTGATCGCTGCCGCCACCATCGCTTCGCATTGATCTTCCTGGGTCAGGTCGGCGCCGTGGGCCGCGGCATCGCCGCCTTCCGCAGCGACCATGTCCGCAGTGCGGGCCGCCAGCGCCTCGTCGCGATCAACGACAAATACTTGCGCCCCTGCACGTCCCAGCAGGATCGCCGCCGCCCGGCCATTGCCGATGCCGTCGCCGCGCGCGCCGCCGCCGGCGACGATCGCAACCTTGCCTTCCAATCCGAGATCCTGTGCCAAGACACCCTCCCCGTTCGCATGCTTCGGCCAAGCTTAAGCGCCTGCGGCAAGGATACCAATGCTTGTTGTCGGGACATGGAGGAATTGACCGCCTATCTCTCGGCGCTTCGAAACCAAAGCCCCGGCCGCAGCAGGGTCGACGTCACGAAAACCGCGAATCCCAGCCCAGCATAATGGAAAACGGTCTGAAAAGCCGGCAGGAACCCGGCCGCGGGCGCGATGCTGGCAAACAGGCCCGCCAAAACCGCGGCGCCCGTCACAACGCCCGCACTACGGGTCATCATGCCCAGGCTGCCAGCGACGCCGCGGTCTTCGCGCGACAGGGTTCCGGTAACAATGTGCATATAGGCGGTATGGAACAACCCGAGACCAAGCCCATGCAGAAGCAACGACGCTGCCAGGACAGGGATAACGCTATCCTCCTGCCACTGGGAGACCGCAAACAGACCGCCGGTCAACAAAATCGCGCCGGCCAAAGCGACGCGGCGTGCGCCAATCCTGCCAATTGCCCAGCCGCCGGGCGGTCCGGCAAGCGCAACCCCCAACGGCGCGCAGCCGAGCACGATCCCGCTCAACCAGGTGGGAAACTCCGCCATGCGGATCAGGTAGTAGGGCACCAATAGCAACACCCCGAACCCGACCAGATTGGCGACTAGATTCGCCAGGTTGAGAATTGAAAATTCAATATCGCGGAAAACCCCCAAGCGGATTATCGGTTCGGCGAAGCGGATTTCCTGATAGACGAAACCAGCAAATCCGAGAATGGAAAGGACGGCCAGGACCGCAACGATAAGGGCCGTCGCGTGCGGACTCTGTGCCTGATTGATGGCGAGCAGCAAGGTGCTGAGGGCCAATGCGAGCAGGACCGCGCCAGGAACGTCGAAAGGCTTGCGGGCACCTGCCTGCGGTGGGCTCGGGATGAGCCAGGTAGCCGCGAGCGCGAGCAGCGAAATCGGCGCCCGAAACCAGAAAACCGCTGGCCAACCCCAGGCCTCGACCATGATCCCGCCAAGCGACGGACCGATCACCGAGCCGATGCCGAAGAGCGCGGTGTAGAGACCGAGCGCCTTGGCCCGTTGCTCTTCAGGATAGCAGGCGGTCGCCAACGCCGGGCTGCAACTGATGACCAGGGCGGCGCCCACCCCCTGACAGAACCGAAAAAATAACAGCCAGCCGAACTCGCCCGCGCTACCGCACAACGCGAACGCGACGATACTGAGCGCCAGTCCGATACGGAATATGCGGCGGTGACCGAACAGATCCCCCAGCTTCCCGCAGACCAGCATCAAGCTGGAATAGGTCAGCACGTAGCAAATCACGACCCACTGGATCGCGTCGAGCGGAATGCCGAAGCTCCGCGTGATATCCGGAAAGGCAATATTGACCGACGAGTCGAGCGGCACGATGGTCGTGCCGAGCCCAACGGCCAGGATCGCGAGGAAAGGATTAACGGGAAGTTTCGACAAGCAAAGCGGTCCAAATGCGGGGTCTCTCCCCACCATAGGCGCTTCCGCGGTGCCGATGCGACCTTTCGCTGCTACCGCACGTCGGGCAGCGAGGCGACGATGCGACGCACCGTATCATCGACCAGGGACACCATGGCGTCGCTGTCACCGTGCAGACGCGACGCTCGGGCGACCGCGATCGGCGCCGACAACGGGGACAGCGGCAGCCCGCCATCCGACCGTCCCGCCTCGTGCCGACCTTTCCACAGCAGCCGGTCCTCCCGCAGCATGACGATTTCGAGGTCGAGATTTTTGCGCGACCAGATGAGCGCGAAATCCTCGCCCGACCGCCAAATTTTCGCCTCAACCAGCACCGGACAGCGCAGGTGGCGGGTCAAATGCGTGCGATCCGCTTCATGCTTGAGGTCGATCGCCAGCCGGCGCACCGTCTGCTGACGGTCCCGCGGGCTTACCACCTTCGGGATTTTGGTCACCAGATGACGGTAAAGCGCCGCCTCGGTCGCGTGCCGCAAGGCCGGCGACGCCACACCCGCGGCCGGCATCACGATCGCACAGGACGGCGTCGGCCGATAGAAATCGCGTCCCACATGCCGTGCAACCGAACGCTCGAGGAATGATTGGTTCTGCGGCTGGGCCCGGTATTCGTTGTAGCGGGTCGGCCCGCACGCCGCCAATGTGGCCAATATCAGGACAATCGCGACCGCCTTCATATGCCGCGCCCATGACCGCATGCGCGGTGCGCCGCGGGTGTCAGGTCAACCTGCCCGGGAAACATCCGGCCGTCAGCCTGCACCGCCTCGACCAGCACACGTCCCGCCCGCATCGCGTAGCGCGCGCGGATGTTCGCGCGCTTGGCGTGATCCGCCCCGACAATCTGCTGCAGTCCGCCGAGCAACAACGCGTCCACGTGACGCGGAAAGATGCGTACCGCCGCGCTGTCCTGCGGGAGGCGATGGCGCGCACGAATCCGCCGCAGCGCCGCCGCCTCTGCTGCAACCGCATTGGAACCATGCTGGCGCATGAAGCCACTGAAAGCATCGAGGTTTAGTGACCACGGGGCGCCCGGCGACCCTTCATCGATGTAGAGGCGATCCGCGCCGCCCAGCACCGCCACTCGCAATCCGTAGCAGCGGGTCAATTGCGCGAACAGCCGCTGTTGTGCGGC
>CAJWOT010000387.1 GCA_913044215.1 uncultured Rhodospirillaceae bacterium
CCGTCGACGCCGCCGAGATCGACGAAAGCGCCGTAATCGGTGATGTTCTTGACCACACCTTCCAGGATCTGACCTTCCTTCAGGTTGGCGATCAGTTCGCCGCGCTGTTCCTGACGGCTTTCCTCAAGGACGGCGCGGCGCGAGACGACGATGTTGCCGCGGCTGCGGTCCATCTTGAGGATCTGGAAGGGTTGCGGCGTACCGAGCAGCGGCGTGATGTCGCGCACCGGGCGAATATCGACCTGGCTGCCCGGCAGGAAGGCCACGGCGCCGGAAAGGTCGACGGTAAAGCCGCCCTTGACGCGGCCGAAGATCGTTCCGGTGACGCGTTCGTTGGCTTCGAACGCCTTCTCCAGCAAGGCCCAGGCTTCTTCGCGGCGTGCTTTCTCGCGCGACAGTACGGCCTCGCCATTGCGGTTTTCCATACGTTCCAGATAGACATCGACGATGTCGCCGACGCGGATTTCTTCACTTCCGTCGCCGCTGCTGAATTCCTTCAGGGCCACCCGCCCTTCCGATTTGAGACCCGCATCGATCACTGCGAAATCGTTTTCGATGGAGATGATGTGTCCCTTGACGACCGATCCTTCGAGACTGTCCTTGCTGCCAAAGGTCTCGTTCAGGAGATCGGCGAAACTTTCCTTTTCCACGACGTCAGAAGCCATATTGTGCGTACATCCTTTCAAACATTCGATTTATTCCGGCCAACCGGTTGTTTCCGGCGGTCTTAACCATTCAGCGCATTCTTGACACGAGCCTCCTTACCGGTGGCCGCATCGGTCCTCTTAACAAACGTATTTCAACCGGTGATTTATCGGATCGAATCGAGCGCGGAGGCGAACGCTTCATCCGGGTCCATCGCGGTCGTGTCGATCACGATGGCATCCGGCGCCGCAACTAGGGGCGCCGCCGAACGGTTACTGTCGCGGGCGTCCCGGTCCTTCAACGCCTGCAGAACGCGCGAGTATATACTCGGCTCCCCTTTGTCAAGCAACTCTTTATGGCGCCGCTTGGCGCGTTCCTCGACATCAGCCGTGACGAACAGTTTCGACGGCGCTTCGGGACAAACCACCGTACCGATGTCGCGCCCGTCGAGGACCGCGCCCGGGGCCCCATCCGGCGGATCGGCCGCGAAACCCTGCTGGAAGCCGAGCAATACCGCACGCACCGACTCCATGGCCGCCACTTTCGACGCTGCGACGGCAGCCCGGTCGCTCGTCAGTTCGGGATTTTCCAGATCGTCCGGCTGCAACGCGTGCGCCGCAGCCAGCGCCGCATCAGGATCCTCCGGATCGCCGCCCGCCTCGAGCACCCGGTATCCCACCGCGCGGTAGATCTTTCCGGTGTCCAGATAGGCGTATCCGAAATGCGCCGCGAGGCGCCGCGCCAACGTGCCCTTGCCCGACGCTGCGGGACCGTCTACAGCGATGATCATCGGTTCCCCGCCCCGATGCTCGCGCCCAGCCCGTTCATCAGATCGACAAATCCGGGGAAACTGGTATCGATCGGTCCGGCATCGTCAACCGTGACCGATTTTTCGCTGGCCGCCCCGAGGACCAGGAAACTCATCGCGATACGATGATCCAGATCGGTCGCCACCGTGCCGCCGCCCGGCGCCGGGCCGGCATTGCCATGTACAATCAGATAATCCTCCCCTTCCTCGACCGACACGCCGCAAGCGGATAACCCTTGCGCGACGGCAGCCAGCCGGTCGCTTTCCTTGACCCGCAATTCCTTGACACCGCGCATGACGGTATCGCCGGCGGCGACCGAGGCGGCCATTGCCAGCACCGGATACTCGTCGATCATGCGCGGCGCGCGCTCCGGCGGCACCTCGACACCATTCAGCCGACCGCCCCTGATCCGCAAATCGGCAACAGGTTCTCCCGCTTCGGTGCGCTCGTTCAAACGTTCGATATTCGCGCCCATCTCAAGCAAGGTTTCAAACAGACCGGTGCGCCGCGGGTTCATCCCGATCCTCATCAGCGTGATATCCGATCCAGCCGATATGGCCGCCGCAACGGCGGGAAAGGCCGCGGAGCTGGGATCGCCAGGCACCACGACACGCTGGCCGGATAATTCGGGTTGGCCTGTGAGACGGATATGCGCGGCGCCGTCATCGCCATCACTGATATCGATCTCGGCCCCGAAATGACGCAGCATCAGTTCAGTGTGGTCCCGTGTCGGCTCGGGCTCGATTACCGTGGTGAAGCCCGGTGCGTTCAGCCCCGCCAGTAATACCGCCGACTTGACCTGAGCCGAGGCGACGGGCAAGCGATAGGTGATTGGCATCGGGTCCGTCGCGCCGGTCACCGCGAGCGGCAACCGACCGCCTTCCCGTGTCACGAACCGGGCACCGAAATCGGACAGTGGACCGGCAACCCGGTTCATCGGCCGACTGCACAACGACGCATCACCGGTAATAAATGCTGTAATCGGGTGCCCGGCCAACACGCCAAGCAGGAGCCGCGCCCCGGTGCCGGAATTTCCGTAGTCGATCACCTGATCGGGCTCGCGGAGTCCCCCGATGCCGACGCCGTGAATGTGCCACACACCGGCCTCGTCCCGCTCGGCTTGCGCGCCGAGCTTGCGGATCGCTTCCACGGTATTCAGAACATCCTCGCCTTCGAGCAAGCCGTGCACCACCGTCTCGCCGACCGCGAGGGCACCCAGCAGCAAGGATCGGTGGGATATAGATTTATCGCCCGGCAGCGCGGTCGTCCCGGCGAGCGCGCCGGTCGTGGAAGAAACGAGTGAAGTCAAGCGGATCGCCTCATAGAGGATGTCGGTTGCGGCGCTCTCTCTATCACGAAAGGGGGCCGTGGAACATCGCAGAATCCATCACCGTGCATTTTGCTTTTGACAGGCGAAGTCGAACATGGCAATTCGGCGCCGAATTTCGAAATATGGAAGAAGGAGCGAGCCTTGGCGAAGCCGGAATGGGGTACGAAACGCAGTTGCGACAGCTGTGGTGCCAAGTTCTACGATTTTCACCGCGACCCAATCACTTGTCCAAAATGTGACGCGAAAATCACGCTGACCTCGGCAACACGGCCGAAACGCAATCGGAGTGCCCGGCCTGAGACCGCCGTCGAGGAAAAGCCAGCGGCTGCCAGTGAAGAAGACGAGGCCGCCGCGGAAATCGACGACATCGAAGACGATGATGGTGGCGACGACGATACGCTGCTCGATGACGATGACGAATTCGAAGGCGAAATCATTGACGTTAGTACCGGGGATGACGAGGACGACAAGGAAGCCTGACGCGGACCGTCCGGTCTAAGCGTTAGAGAAATTCCTTGCACCGCCGGACCCGGTCCTTATAAGAGTCCCGACCCGCGCGGCAGCGTTCGTCGGGGCAAAACCTATGGGGCCGTAGCTCAGTTGGGAGAGCGCTTGAATGGCATTCAAGAGGTCGAGGGTTCGACTCCCTTCGGCTCCACCAAATATTTCAAACACTTAGACCCGTCCTGCTCGCAAGGACCGTTCTATAGCCTTAAGTTTGGAACAATTCTGGTAACATAAGCGATTCGCTCAGTGTTCGAGTAACCAGCGATACCAAATATCACTGTCGAATAACTCAGTGGTTAC
>CAJWOT010000388.1 GCA_913044215.1 uncultured Rhodospirillaceae bacterium
GCCGTACCCGGTGCAGATGGAACCCAATCTGGTGATTGAGTTCTACTCGCGCTAATTGCGCCGCAGATACAGAAAAAGCCGCCCGGCGATCGAGTCAGGCGGCTTTTTTATTGCGGTTAACTCACTCAGGCCGGCGCCGTTCCCCGTGTATTGATGCGAAGAATCGTTCGGAAATGATCGGCCGGCAGCACGTTCGTCGTCGCGTGATGCATCGTGCAACGGTTGTCCCAAAGCAGCAGGTCGCCGACCGACCATTTGTGTCGGTATTGGAAGCAGGCCTGCGTGCAATGCTCGAACAGCATGTCGAGCAGATCGTCGCTTTCCGCGGGGTCCATGCCGACGATGCGGCGTACGCCCGAGGTTAGGCCGGGGAAGACGAAGATCGACTTTGCGCCGGTTTCCGGATGGGTACGCACGACCGGGTGGGTGACCTCCGGCGTTAAGCGCCGCTGTTCTTCGCTCAGCAGTTTCCAGCGGCCTTCAGGGTGATCCCGGTCCTTGGTGTGGCGGTAGTGATGGACCGCCTGCAACCCGTCGAGCCGCTGCTTGGTTTCATCCGGCAGCGCGCTATAGGCGGCAGCCAGGTCGATGAACATGGTGTCGCCGCCGGCCTCCGGCACCTCGATGGCATAGAGCATGGTCACGTTGGCGGGCACTGCCTTGTAGGAATAGTCCGAATGCCAGTGCGAGCCGGCATCCCGGATTCCTTTGGGCCGGCCCAGCTCGGTCCGGTTCGACAACACGGTGATCCCGGGAAATTCGTCGTGGTGGTACATCGTGACCGTATGCGGCTCGATCACGCCGAACCGTTCGCCGAGATCGTGGAACTGCTTGGCGGACAGGTCCTGCCGTTTGAGGCACAGGACCTTGTGTGCCAGATAGGCGGCGTGGATATCGTTCCAGGCCGTATCCAAATCAGTCGCAAGATCGACATCGTCGATCGTCGCGAAGAATGTGTTGCCGTGACGTTCGGCAGTCAGAGTGACGATGTCCGTCGCGCTCATCGCGAAATCCCGTACGGCGCGGCCCAACCCAGGCCCGCACGCGTCTCGCCTTTCGGTCGGTACTCGCAGCCGATCCAGCCCTCGAAGCCCAACTCGTCGATGACGTCGAACAGGTAGGGGTAATTGACCTCGCCGAGATCGGGTTCGTGCCGGTCCGGTACGCCGGCGATTTGGAAATGGGCGACCCGGTCGATATTGGCGCGGATCTTCATCGCGACGTCGCCCTCGACGATCTGGCAGTGATACAGATCCATCTGCAGCGCGGCATTTTCCGCCCCAACGGTGTCGAGGGTCTTGAGCCCCTCATCCTGCCGGTTGAGGTAATAGCCCGGGATATCCCGCGGATTGATCGGCTCAAGCAGCACCGTAATGCCGTGCGGCGCGGCACGCTCGGCCGCCAGCCGGACGTTTTCGACATAGGTGCGCTGGCAGGCGTAGGGATTGGCGTCCTCCGGCGGGATTCCAGCCATGACGTGCAGACGCGGGCAGCCGATCACCTGAGCGTATTCGAGCGCCTTGTCGATCAATCCCTCGAAATCCGCTTCGCGGCCGGGCAGGGCGGCGAGGCCTCGGTCTCCCGTCTCCCAATTGCCGGGCGGCAGATTGAACAGCACGTTTTGCAGGCCGTTATCTTGCAGCACCTTGGCGATCGTCTCCGCCGGATGATCGTAGGGGAACAGATACTCGACGCCCTTGAAGCCCGCATCCGCAGCCGCGGCGAAGCGCTCGAGAAACGGCACTTCCGTGAACATCATCGAAAGGTTTGCAGCAAGATTGGGCATGCGTCAGTCCCTGGTAAATATCCGTTCGAGTTCTTCGATCTGCGTCTCGGTCAGCACCCGCGGGTTGTGGGCGTGCAGGAGCAGGTGGAGCTTGGCGGTCTCTTCGAGTTCTTCGGTGGCGTAGACGGCGGCTTCGAGCGATTTGCCCGCGACGACCGGACCGTGATTGGCCAGAAGGACCGCGCTGTGCTTGCCGGCGAGGCCGCGGATTGCGTCGCCCAACCCTTCGTCGCCCGGCCGGTAATAGGGGATCAGCGGCAGTTTGCCGATTTTCATGACGTAATAGGCGGTGAGTGGCGGCAGGACGTTCGCCGGGTTTACGTCCGGCAGACAGGAGACCGCGACGGAGTGCGTCGAGTGCAGATGGACGATGGCCCCGGCGCTGGACCGCTCTTCATACATGGCGCGATGCAGGAAATGCTCCTTCGTCGGCGGGTCACCGGACACCAAACGCCCGTCTTCGGCGAGCTTGGATATTCGTGCCGGATCGAGATTGCCCAGGGACGAGCCGGTGGGCGTCATCAGCCAGCCATCCTCGATGCGGACGCTGATATTACCGGAACTGCCACCCGTCAAACCACGGTCGAACATGGACCTCCCGAAGCGCACGATCTCCTTGCGCAAGGCGTTTTCGCTCATGGCAATTGCTCGAAGGCCTTGGTGAAAAAGTCTGGGGCGCCGAAGTTACCCGATTTCAACGCCAATAGAAGCGGCGTTTCGCTCAGGCTGGCCGTCCAGGGAACGCCCGGGTCGATTTCCGGGCCGATGCGCAGGCCCGCTACGTTCAGCCCGCTGACAACCGCGCCCGAGGTTTCACCACCCGCGACAACGAGCCGGCGCACGCCTGCGGTGACCAATCCGCAGGCGATATCCGCCATGGCGTCCTCGACCAGGGCGCCGGCGCGCTGGACGCCGAGCGCGTCCTGCGCCGCTTGAACCTCTTCTGGATCGGCCGAGGCATAGATCAGGACGGGACCGTCAGCGAGCCGTGGTGTCGCCCATTCCAATGCTTCCGCAATGCTTTGCGGACTTTCCGCCAATGTCATCGGATCGATTTTGAGCGAAGGGTGTTTGGCCGACATGATCTCGATCTGCTGGCGCGTTGCCCGCGAACAGCTGCCGGCCAGAACTGCGGCGTGTCCGGCAATGTCGGGCAATTTGTCCGCGGCTTCCGGATTGTCCAGAAGCCCGGCCTTACGAAAATTCGCGGGCAGGCCAATCGCGACACCCGATCCGCCGGTGATCAGGGGCATGTCGGCGCAGGCTTCCCCGATCGTCAGAAGGTCCGGATCGTTCAAGGCATCGACGATGGCGAAACGGGTGCCGCTCGCCTGGCACTGCCCAAACGCCTCTTTCACGGCGGCCGCGCCGCGGTGCACGGTGGCGTAATCCACCAGGCCGACATCGCCCTGTGATTGCGCCGCGAGCACGCGCACCAGATTGGCGTCCGTCATCGGGGTCAGGGGATGATCTTGCATGCCGCACTCGTTCAGCAACACGTCGCCGACGAAGAGATAGCCCTTGCAGACGGTGCGCTGGTTCATGGGGAAGGCGGGGCAGGCGATGGTGAAATCGCTGCCCAGCGCCTCCAGCAGCGCTTCGGCGACCGGGCCGATATTGCCTTCGGCGGTCGAATCGAAGGTCGAACAATATTTGAAGAAGAATTGCCGGCAACCGGCTTCGCGCAGCCAGTCCAGCGCCGCCAGGGATTCCGATATGGCCTCTTC
>CAJWOT010000389.1 GCA_913044215.1 uncultured Rhodospirillaceae bacterium
GTATGCCGTGTATCAGTACGCGACGCGGGACAATAAAACGGTGTCGAGCGACGATGGTTCGATCTTCGAGATGCTGTCGCGGTTTTTCTGATCTCGCTCAACGGGCTTCCGGCGCAAATCCCATAATGCGTTTGAACCGCTCGACGTAACGCGGCCAGACCTCGGGGTTCTTGCAGCGGCTGGGATATTTGCCCGCGAGAATCTCGCGCCATTGTTCGGCCGCGCCGGTCATCGCCTTCTGCGCGCTCTCCTCGGTCACTGCGGCGATGTGCGGGGAGGCGAGGACGTTCTCGAACTTCAAGAGTGGGTGGTCGATCGGCGGCGGTTCCTGATTCCAGACATCGAGCCCGGCACCTGCCAGTTCGCTTGCTCTGAGTGCCGCAGCCAGCGCGTCCTCGTCATGGATGCCGCCGCGGCCGATGGTGACGAAATAGGCGTTCGGTTTCATCGCCGCGAATTCAGCAGCGCCGAACATGCCGCGCGTCTCGTCGTTGAGGCCGCAGGCGACCAGCACGAAGTCGGATCGTTCCAGCAGCTCGGCGAAAGACACCAGCTCGGCATGCCGCTTGGCCGCTTCCTCGGCCGTGAGCCGCGGATGGGTCGTCAGCACCGGCATCTTGAACGCGGTGCTGCAAACCTCCGCCACCCGCGTGCCGATCTCGCCCAGCCCGACAATGCCCAAGGTCTTGCCGAAGATGTCGTTGTTACGGAAGGCGAAACGGTCGAGTTCCGGATCGCGGCGCAGCGCCATGTTGACCTGCGCGATCTGTTTGGTCAGGCACAGCATCATTGCCAGTGCGTGCTCCGCCACGGCTTCCGCGTTCAATCCCGCCTGGTTGGCGACCAGGATGCCGGCCTCGGTACAGTCCGGCACGGTGATCGCGTCATAACCGGCGCCGCCCGTGCACACCGCGATCAGGTTTGGGCATTTGGCGATGAAGTCCTTGTCGATGCGGAATTTCGGCGGCACCAGCTGGCTGCCGCCGCGCGTGTGATAGCCCTGGATTCCGGTTAGGGCTGCCGCGACGTCGGCGTCAGCCATTTCCGGACCGACCCGCGACAGCGCGATGCCGCCGCCCTCGGTCAGGACCTGTTCAAACAGGTCGACATTCAGCAATCGTTCGAAATAGCAGACATTGATCACGGGTGGACTGTCCTTCGTTGGTATCCGGCCGGATAGCCTATCCGGCGCCGTGCTCATTCACCAAATACGGGCCATCTTGGATCGCGAGACGCCACGGCGTAGACTCTGCGAAAGTGTCTTTTAGCAGCAATGGATACGATCATGAAAATTGGCACCGACTTAAGTGTTTTGGCGCAACCCGGCCGTTCCGACGCGGCGGTCCTGGCGGAGCATCTGGCGCTCGGCGACCTGGCGGAGCCGCTCGGCTTCGACTCCCTGTTCGGCTTGGAGCATCACTTCACCGGCTATTCCATGTCGCCGCATCCGCTTCAGCTGCTGAGTTACTACGCCGCGAAGACGTCGAAAATCACGCTTGGCACCTGCGTCATCGTGCTGCCTTGGCACGATCCGATCCGGGTTGCGGAGCAAATCGCCTATCTCGACCTGTTGTGCGGCGGGCGCTGCATGTTCGGCTTCGGTCGCGGCGCTGCGACGACGGAATATGAGGGCTTCCGCATTCCCATGGAGGAGGCAAGGCCGCGCTTCGCCGAGGCGGCGCAGCTGGTCACCAAGGCGCTCAAGGAAGAGGTTTTCGATTGGGACGGCGAGTTCTACAAGATCCCAAAGATGTCGATCCGCCCGCGACCCATGTCGCATCCGGAACGCCGTTTCTACGCTTCGTCGGTCAGTCCGGAATCGGCCGAGATCATGGCGAAACTCGGCTTCGGCATGATGGTCATCATGCAGAACGAGTGGGCCAAGGCGGCCGCCGACATCCAGAGCTACCAGGAAATCTCGCTCAGCGTCGGCCACACGCCGCGGCCACCGGTGATTCTGACCAACGTCTCGGTCGCCGAAACGCGCGATGAGGCGCAGGATCGTGCGATGGAGTATCTCGGCGCCAAGTGGGATTCGATCGACAATCACTACAACTTCTCCGACGGCCATCTGGCCAACGTGAAGGGCTACGAATCCTACGGCAAAATGGCGAAGACCTACTCCAAGCTGAAGGACGACAAAGCGCGTCAGAAAATGACGGAGTTCTACGTCAAGATTCAGATCGTTGGCACGCCGGAGGACTGCATTGAGCAGGTCCGCGAGCTGCGCAACCTGACGGGCACGGACCACATTGTCTGCGACTTCTCCTATGGCGGCATGCCGCATGAGGAGGGTGAGCTCAACATGCGCCTGTTCGCCGACCGTTGCATGCCGATCCTGCAGCGCGACAGCGCCTTCACCGGGCCGGTCGAAGTGCGACGGCCGCAGGAAGAGACCAAGGACGACGTTTTCGCGCCGGCCTAAGGCGCCCGCACCATGCACTGGGTCGGGACCTGGGCTACTGCCCCGGCGCCGAGTGTCGCGGGGCAGGCGCTGAGCAACCACACGCTGCGCATGACGCCGAGGATCAGCCTCGGCGGTGACACGGTGCGGGTGCGTATATCGAACGCCTATGGCGCGGGCAATCTGATGATCGGCGCCGCGACGATGGGCCTCCGGTCAGAGGGGCCGGCGGCCGTTCCGGGAACGTTGCGTATTCTTACGTTCGGCGGGGCGGAGACAGCGGTGATCGCCGCCGGCGCCTATCTGGTGAGCGATCCGGTGGCGCTCGACGTGGCGCCGCTGGCCGATCTGGTCGTGTCGGTTTATCTGCCGCAGGACATCCCGGCCGACTTCCAGATCACCGGACGCTATGCAAGGCAGACCAACTACATTTCTCCGCCCGGCGATTTCTCGGCGGAGACCGTCATGCCGGTCGGAAAGCTCACCGACGAATGGTTCTTCGTCAGCGGGGTCGACGTCCAGGCAACGGCGGAGACGGGCGGTATCGTCACACTGGGCGACTCGTTGACGGACGCAAACATCTCGACGCACGACACGTTCAGTCGCTGGCCCGACCAGCTCGCCCGCCGCCTGGTCGCGCGGGGCAGCGGGCGGCCGTTCGGCGTCATGAACCAGGGGCTGGGCGGCAACCGCATCCTCTACGACCTGCGTGGAGACAGCGGGCTTAGACGCTTCGACCGGGACGTGCTGGCGCAGCCCGGCGTGACCCACGCGGTGGTCATGCTGGGCACCAACGATCTGCGCAACCGGCCCGGCCTGCCGGAGCAGGAGGGCGACGCCACCCGCATGATCGTAGGCCTTAAACAGATGGCGCTGTGGTCGCATACGCGTGGGATCAAGCTGATCGCCGCGACCCTGACCCCGTTCGGCAACGAGACCTTCATGGCAAACGCCTGGAACCCCGAACGGGAAAAGCACCGCGCCGCCTTCAATGCCTGGATCCGGGAATCTGACCTGCTGGACGGCGTCGCCGATTTCGACGCCGCCCTGCGCGACCCGGACAATCCACTGATCATGCGGGCGGATTACGATTGCGG
>CAJWOT010000390.1 GCA_913044215.1 uncultured Rhodospirillaceae bacterium
CCTTCTGGAAGTCGGTCCCGTCCATCGCAACCGCCATGGTGAAGTCGGTCCGGGTGCCGTCGAAATACTCCGTAAGCTGCCGCTTCGCGTCGCCGAACATCGCGTCATCGCGCCGCCATTCCGGACGCGGTTGCAGCGCCTGACTGCCGGTCGGGAAGTTGATCAGCATCACCACCTCGCCCGCCCCGGCGATCATCAGCCGGCCGACCGGCGTCTCCAGAAAGGTGTAATGCGTGATCGCCGGCGAGATACGCTTGGTGTTGCGCTTGAGCGGTGGTGTGTCCATGCGCCAATTCTATCGTTAGGCATGTCTGAACACCATCGCCGTTCCAAAATCGCCGACCGTCACCCCGCCAATGCCTGGAACCGGTCCATGAAGGCCAGGACGGTTTCCTCATCCTCCGTCGGGACGCGCAGGATGACCCTGTCGGCGCCGCAATCGAGCGCTTCGCGCACTGTGTCCTCGCCGGTTTCCGCGGGCAGATAGAGGATGGAGGTGGTGAGCTGATCCGGGTCGCGGCCGTTCGCTTCCATGCGTTCGCGTACATCGGCGATGCTGCGCCTGGTGCGCGCCAGGTCGAAGGCGATCGGGATCCAGCCATTGCCGCGGCGCGCCACCCGCGCGCGTCCGACCCGCGAGTCGAACACGCCGAGCAGGATCGGCGGGTGCGGCTGCTGGACCGGCTTGGGATAGGACCAGGCGCGCTCGAAGGCGATATATTTGCCCTTGTAGGTCGCCTCTTCCTGGGTCCACAGCGCCTGCATCGCTTCCAGCATTTCCCACAGATAGGGCCAACGCTCCTCAAACTGGACGCCGTGATCGTTCATCTCCTCCACGTTCCAGCCGGCGCCGACGCCGAACAGGAAGCGGCCGTCGGAAATCAGATCGACCGTCGCGACCTGCTTGGCCAGCGCGATCGGATCGTGCTGGTTGACCAGGCTGATCGCGGTGCCAATCAGGATCTTCTCGGTTACCGCGGCGGCGGCGGCGCTTGAGGCGAATGGATCGGACATGTGCACATATTCGCGCGGCAGCTCGCCGCCGCCCGGATAGGGCGTCGTGCGGTCGGCCGGAATGTGGGTGTGTTCCGGGAACCAGACGGACTCATAGCCGCGTTCCTCCGCCGCGCGGGCGAACCGGTCCGGCCGGATACTGTATTCGGTGTTGAAGCTGAACAGGCCGAGCGGCATGGGTCCTCCTGCGATGATTATTGCGTGCGGAAGCCGGCAGGATTGTTGTCCAGCTTCTTCTCGATACCTTTGTATTGATCGCGGATATAGGCGCTGGCCGGGCGCGGCGTGAGAAACTTCAGCCACAGCCGCACCACGTGCCGCCGGGCGGTTTCCCGGTCACCGTCGGTGAAGGCCGTGCGGCCGTGCAGCACCGTGTAGTTGTTGACGAACTGGATGTCGCCCGGCGTCAGCTCCATCTCATAGACCAGATCCGGGTCGTGCATGGTCGCGTCGATGCAGGCGAGCGCGGCGGCCTTCTCGTCGGTGATCCCGACCCCCGGCGTGTCGATCGCCTTCTGGATCGTGCCGCGCCGGAAGGAACAGCTCAGCACGCCCTCGGTCACGTCGAACACCGGGCCATTCCAGATCTCCGTCGCGCCGGTGGCCTCGGTCGTGATGTAGGGCAGCCCGTCATAGAGCGGCGCCAAATGTTCCGGATGGGCGTCGCGGATCGCGTTGTGCACCGCCATGGAGCTGACGATCCGGCTGAGCCCGCCGGACCGACCCTGGCGCAGACAGAGCAGCGAGGTCATATCCGCCCGGTCGACATGGAAGTCGAGCGCGGCGCTGGTCTGGTAGCCGCGCGTGCGTACCGCGTTCGGGTCCGCCTTGTGATAGTCGAACACGTGACCCAGCACGTCGCCATAGGTGTTCTGCGAAATAGCCCGGCCCAGATGCGTGCCGATTCCCCACTTCATAAGGAAACAATCTTCCGGACCGTATCGGTCGACCGGGATGCCGCGCAGCAGGAAGAACCCACGGCCCGACCGGACCTCGCGCTCGATCTCGGCCAGACGCGGGCCGAGCACCGGCAACGGAAAATCGTCGCGGGTAATGTCCAGCAAGGGCCTGTCCTTGTCGCCAAGGCCAGCGAGCGCGCGTTCGAGATCGGCGACCTCGTCCGTCGTCAGCCGGTACTGCCAGCCATCGTCGGCGTCGATGTCCGCCCGGGTCCAGGCACTGGTGTCGGTGATCGGCTGGTCGTGAATCATCAGAAGGCCCTTTCGCGTGGCGCCTCGATCATCATGCCCGATTTCCCGCACCCCATGCCAGTTTTTGCTGCCGGCCGGACTCGCCTGCGTTATGCTGCGGCACATGTGGCGGGGCACTTTCATTCGGGCGATACTTCTGGGCGCGGCGGTGGCGTTATCCGCCTGCGCCGGCAGAGAGACGAGTTTACCGGCGACGGTCGGGCCGGCGGATGCGCCGGCGGCCGACTTCCGGCCGGTGACCGACATTCCGATTCCCGAAGGCGCGACCATGGATACCGAGCGCTCGCTGATCCTCAGCAGCCGCGACCGCTGGACCGGACGGGTCGTGATGAAGGTCGGCCTGTCCGCGGCCAAGGCCTTCGCCTTCTATCAGCAGAAAATGCCGGGTTTTCGCTGGGCTCCGGTGATGAGCGTGCAATCGGACATCAGCGTCCTGGCCTTCACGCGGGAAGACCGCGCCGCCACGGTCCAGATTCAACCCCGCACGCTCAGCGGCTCGCTGGTTACCGTCACTATCGCGCCACGTCAGGCGGACCAGCCGGTCACGGTGCAACCGACTCGGTAAACCACAGTCTCACCCATTCGGAATCGTGCCATGACCAACAGAACCGCATTGATCACCTGCGTCGACCGCTATATGGGCCGGGCCGTCCAGACAAAGTTCGAGGCGCTCGGCATAACCGTCGTCACCAATGGCGGTCCGCTGACCTCAGAGCGCGCCTGCACGGACTTGATCGCGGCCGCCGGCGAGATCGACATCCTGGTCGCCAACTTGGCGGAGCCGCCGATGACCGGCCCGGTGCAGAACATCGACAATGCCGACTGGAACACGCTGTTCGACGCGCTGGTGCATCCGCTGATGTATCTGGTCCGCGCGGTCACGCCACAGATGCTGGACCGGCGCGCCGGCAAGATCATCGCCGTGACCAGCGCCGCGCCCTTGCGCGGCATCCCCAACAACGCGGCCTATTGTGCCGCGCGCGGCGCGCAGAACGGTTTCATCAAGGCAATCGGGCTGGAGCTGGCACGTGCCAACATCCAGGCGAATGCGATCGCGCAGAACTACATCAACAACGACACCTATTATCCCGACGACATTCTCGACGACGCGAAGTTCCTGGACCACGTGAAGCGCAACGTGCCGACGAACAAAATCGGCGCCGCGCAAGAGACGGCGGAATTGGCCGCCTATCTGGCGAGCGAGAATTGCACGCACATGGTCGGCCAGATCATCCCACTCGCCGGCGGCTGGGCAACCTGACACAGG
>CAJWOT010000391.1 GCA_913044215.1 uncultured Rhodospirillaceae bacterium
CTTAGCCTGGCAGACCAGATCATTAAGCCCCGCTGCCCGTAACAGGTTGATATTAAGGCTGGTCGTTACCGCCATTTTAGCCATCACCCCATACGCCCCAATGACGGCGACCCAAATCGTGTAATCGCCGATCGCCATCATCGCAGGACCACTGACCGTCGGCCCCGGGCGGACATGTTTGGAGTCGTATGGCAGCCGCACAGTCGCGTCACCGTAGGCGATTTCCTCGACTTGGAAATCGTAGATCTCAAGGAAATTGGCATCCGCCGCACAGATTTCGTTGAATTCTGTGAGAGATGCTTTCGAGGGCTGCTGCGCCATGGGGAAATACTTCGCATGTGATTAAAGCGCTGGTACAACTACAGCTCGGAAACCGGAAGACAAAGTGAAAACCGGAGGAATGATGGCTCAAACCGCTGCCGCAACCGATACGGACGCCCCGATCCTGTTACGCGAAAACGCGGATGGGGTGGCATACCTGACCTTCAACCGGCCACGGGCCCGTAACGCCCTGTCGCTGGAGATGCTGGGCGAGATGAACGACGCCCTGGACGCAATCAAGGACGACAAATCGATACGCGCGGTCGTCATCGCCGGCAACGGTCCCGCATTTTGCGCCGGACATGATATTCGCCAGCTTCGCGCCAACGCGGAGCGCACCTATTACGAAGAAACGATGGCCGCTTGCGCACAGATGATGCTGGGCGTGATGCGGCTGCCGCAACCGGTGATCGCACGGGTACAGGGCATCGCCACAGCCGCCGGCTGCCAGCTTGTCGCCACCTGCGATCTCGCCGTCGCGGCGGAAGACGCGCAGTTCGCAACGCCGGGCGTGCATATTGGCCTGTTCTGCTCGACCCCAATGGTCGCGCTGAGCCGCAATGTCGGCCGCAAGGAAGCCATGGAAATGTTGGTGCTGGGTGAACCCGTCACGGCGGCGCGCGCAAAGGAGATGGGACTGGTCAACGCGGTGGTTCCAGAAGCGGAACTCGACGCAAAAATCGCTGAAATGACCGGAAAGATCACGTCCAAATCCTCGCTTACCATCGCCATCGGCAAGGAAGCCTTCTATCGCCAACTCGAAAACGGCGTCGAGGATGCCTACGCCTACGCCAGCGAAGTCATGGTGCAGAACATGATGGCCGAGGACGCAGAGGAAGGCATGGGCGCCTTCATTGAAAAACGCGAACCGGTCTGGCGCGGGCGATAGACGATGGAAGCGCCGAAATACGAAGATTCCTACGTCAAATCCATCCTGGCCGACGTCAAGACAATCGCCATGGTCGGCGCCTCGACCAATTGGAACCGGCCAAGCTATTTCGCCATGAAATATTTACAGGCGAAGGGCTATCGCGTCATTCCTGTTAACCCGGTCGCTGCCGGTCAGGATTTGCTTGGCGAAACAGTGCGGGCCAGTTTGGACGAAATCGAAGAACCCGTCGACATGGTGGATATCTTCCGCAACGCCGAAGCGGCCGGACCAATCACAGACGACGCCATCAAGATCGGCGCCAAGGTCGTGTGGATGCAGTTCGGCGTGATTAATCCGGAAGCGGCTGCGCGCGCGGAAGAAGCCGGTTTGCGCGTCGTCATGGATCGCTGCCCCAAGGTCGAATACGCCCGCCTGAACGGCGAATTGTCCTGGAACGGCTTCAATTCGAAGGTCATTTCGAGCAAGCGGCGTAAATTGTAGAGATAGGTTTTCGGGAAAGCGCGTTTGCTAACATCCTGCGAATAGTTCTCCCCTCACCCTGCCCTCTCCCCAAGCAGAGGGGTATTGTTGGCGCGCCATTAAAGCTCCCTCTCATTGGGTAGAGGGCTGGGATGAGGGGAAGAGCGACCCAAGCATCGGTCAAACTCGAGCAAGCAAACTAATCCACAGAAACCGCGAATAATAATTTTCAGCGCGGAACGAAGGAGTCACCCACCATGTCCAATAACGAACCCGGTTTCGAAACCCTGGCGGTGCACGCGGGCGGCGCACCCGACCCCGCCACCGGGGCGCGGCAGACGCCGGTCTATCAGACCACGTCCTTCGTGTTCGACGACGCTGATCATGCAGCTTCGCTGTTCAATCTGCAGCTTCCGGGCTTCATCTATTCGCGACTGACCAACCCGACCGTGTCCGTGCTGGAAGAACGCTGCGCGGCGCTGGAAGGCGGTGTCGGCAGCACAGCCACGTCATCCGGTCACGCGGCACAGATTCTTGCGTTGTTCCCATTGATGTCACCGGGTGATGAGATCGTCGCGGCGAACAAGCTCTATGGCGGTTCGATCAATCAGATGGGCCACAGCTACCGAAAATTCGGCTGGAGCGCGAAGTTCGTCGACCCGGACGACCCGGAAAACTTCCGGCGCGCGGCGACGGATAAGACCAAAGCCTTCTTTATCGAAAGCCTGGCCAATCCGGGCGGCGTAGTGACCGACATGGCGGCCATCGCCGAAATCGCCCATGACATCGGCGTTCCGCTGATCGTCGACAACACCATGGCGACCCCATATCTGTGCCGCCCGTTCGAGCATGGCGCCGATATCATCGTGCATTCGACGACCAAATTTCTCAGCGGCAACGGCACGGCCATCGGCGGTATGGTGGTCGATTCCGGCACGTTCAACTGGATGCAGAACGACAAGTTTCCCAGCCTGTCGCAACCGGCACCGGAATATCACAATCTGACATTCGCAGAGACGTTCGGCGAGCTTACCTTCACGATCTACGGCCACGCCATTGGGCTGCGCGACCTCGGCGCAGCACAATCGCCGATGAATGCCTTCTTGACGTTGCTCGGCATTGAAACCCTGCCCTTGCGCATGGACAAACACTGCTCGAATGCGCTCACCGTGGCCGAGCACCTGTCGAACCACGACGCGGTCGATTGGGTGAGCTATGCCGGGCTGGAAACCGACAAATACTACGCACTGGGACAGCGCTACCTGCCGAAAGGTGCCGGCGCGGTGATGACCGTCGGACTGAAGGGTGGCTACGACGCCGGCGTGAAGCTGGTCGAGTCCGTTGAGTTGTTCAGCCACCTTGCGAATATCGGCGACAGCCGCTCACTCGTCATCCATCCGGCCTCGACAACGCACCGTCAACTGACTGAGGAGCAACTCTCGGCCGCCGGGGCCGGCGCGGAAGTCGTCCGCTTGTCGATCGGTATCGAAAGCCCAGCGGACATCATCGCGGATTTGGATCAGGCATTGGCGCGAGCGGGCAGTTGATGCTCAGCTAAACGCATCGTCCCTTAACGTCACCAAATGTCTTCGGCCGATACCACGCTTGTCCTTAACGCCGTCATCATGGCGGTGACCGATGATGTTCCGCGTTTGCTGATGCTGGAGCATCACGAACACGCGCCGGCACACGAAGGTCCAGCCCTACCCTTCGGTCCCTTCGAACCCGATCGCCATCGCACGCTTGAAATCGCGCTGCGCGGTTGGATCGAGGAACAGGCCGGGCTGCCTGTCGACTATGTGGAACAGCTTTACACCTT
>CAJWOT010000392.1 GCA_913044215.1 uncultured Rhodospirillaceae bacterium
AGCTTGTCGTTCGTCACCGGTTCGGTCGCGGTCCCGTCGGCAGCGGCGACGAGTTGCGGCAGATCGCCGTGCGGCTTGTCGTGCATCATGGCCTTGCCGTGCCCGCCATGCTTCATGCCATGCCCCTTGCCCGCTGGATCGTAGTGGCCGCCGGGCGGCAGGTCGGGCGCAACGATCAAGCCCTGATGTCCGTCCTTCAACGTGATCGTACCAATCGCAGCGCCGATCCCGTCCGAAGAAACTTTGTGGATTGGGACAACGGTTTCGTCGGCAAAGGCCGCGGAGAAGGGCAAGACCGTGGCGACAAGCGCAACGAAAATTCGACTGGGTTTCATGTTGGGACTCAGGCTCCGGACATAATGCTGTCGGCACCATAACCAGGCGGTGCGCGAATTCAATCACGGGCTGTTCAACTCATTGTTAGCCGAGACGTGCGGGCGGCGGCGCGCCCTTGTATAAGGAAGCCGTATAAGGGAGCCGGGAAATCACAGCAGGACCGAGGCCGATGGCGCAGAACGTTCTCTTCATCATGTCGGACGAGCATCAGCAGAAGGCGGCCGGGTGTTACGGCCACCCTTTCGTCCGCACGCCGGCGATCGATGCGCTGGCCGCCGGTGGCACACGGTTCACCAATGCCTACACCAACTCGCCGATCTGCGTGCCCGCGCGGGCGAGTTTCGCGACAGGGCGCGCGGTGCACGAGATCGGCAATTGGGACAACGCCCATCCCTATGACGGGCGGATCAAAGGCTGGGGACATACCCTGCAGCAGCGCGGCATGAAAAGCCTGTCGATCGGCAAGCTGCACTATCGCAACGAGACCGACCCGACCGGTTTCGACGAGCAGATCGTGCCGCTGCATGTCGTCGATGGGGTGGGCAGCGTTTCGGCCAGCGTGAAGCAGCCGCTCGGCCCGCCGATCAAGACCAGTAAACTCGCCGCCAATATCGGGCCGGGCGATTCCGGCTACATCCGCTACGACCGGTCGATCACGGAAGAGACTTGCCGCTGGCTGAAGGAAGAGGCGCCGAAACACCGGGACCGGCCCTGGGTGCTTTTCTGCTCCCTCGTCTGCCCGCACTTCCCGCTGATCGCGCCGCCGGATTTCTACGCCATGTATCCGCACGACATGCTGGAGACGCCGAAGGGCAGCAGCCTGGATTACGAATTGCATCCCTGGATCGAAAAATTCCGGCAGGTGCAGTGCCATGACGAATTCTTCACCGACGAAACCCGCAAGATCGCCATCGCGTCCTATTACGCGCTGTGTTCCTTCATGGACTCGAATGTGCAGAAGGTGCTGGCGGCGCTCGATGCCAGCGGCGCCCGAGACGACACGCTCGTCGTCTACACCGCCGACCATGGGGAAAATCTCGCCACGCGCCGGTTGTGGGGTAAATCGAACATGTATGAGGAGGCGGCGGCGATCCCGCTGATTCTATCCGGGCCGGACGTGCCGGCGGGCAAGGTGGTGAACACACCGGTGACCCTGGCGGAAGGCGCGAACACGATCCTAGCCACATTGGGGCTGGAGGAGGCGGCCAATCCGGAATTCCAATGCTGGCGGCGCACCGCGAACGCTCCGGACGATCCGGCGCGCGTCGCCTTCAGCGAATATCACGCCACTGGGGCGGACAGTGCCGCCTTCATGATCCGCAAAGGCGCCCACAAATACATCCACTATGTCGGCTACGCGCCGGAGCTGTTCGATCTGGACGCCGACCCGGAGGAGGAAACAAACCTGGCCGCCGACCCGTCACACGCGGCGACGTTGACAGATCTGCAGGCGGAACTGACGCGCCGCATCGACCCGGACCGGGTAAATGGCGACGCTCAAGACTCGCAGGCGGCCCTGGTCGAGCAGCATGGCGGGCGAGAAGCGGTCCTCAATATGGGTTCGTTTCAAGGCACACCGGCCCCCGGCGAGAAGGCGGAATATGTGCAATGAGCCGAGAAATCTGACACAGACCGGTCCGCACGCATGCGCTTGCCGAATCTTGAGCATTGGCACACGCGCAGTGCCCCCACTATATTTTTGAAATGACTATTTCGCCGGAATATCTCGCGCAGCAAAAAGAACTGCACAAAAATCCGAATTACGGCGTCGCATCGCTGCAATATGCGCCCTTGGTCATTCAGCTATTCGATCAAACAGGGGCGAAAAGCGTTTCCGACTATGGTGCCGGAAAATGCAATCTTCAAAAGAAGATGCACGAACTCGGAACGACCGAATTCGAGTATTACCCGTACGATCCGGCGTTCTCGGAATATGGCGAACCCAAGCAAGCCGCCCTGGTCTGCTGCATTGATGTCTTGGAACATGTCGAACCGGAACATCTCAATGCCGTGCTGGATGATTTGAAACGGATCGTCATAAAAGTTGGCTTGTTCACCATCCATACCGGACCCGCGGTGAAGACGCTCTCTGATGGGCGCAATGCGCACTTGATTCAAAAACCGTCATCCTGGTGGCTGCCGTTAATGTGCGAACGGTTTGAAATCGCGCATCTGCAGACGGTCCCGCATGGGTTCTGGATCGTGACAGAGCCGAAGCTGGCGCGCTGAAGCGCCGTGTCGCGCGGCCCGACCCATTGTCGTTAGACCATATGCCTCCCTTTCTTCATCTCCGAGGATCCCGCAATGAGCCGATATGACGCCGACGCAAACTACGCAGTCGAAACCATCGACCGCATCTATCGCAGCGGGACGGACGGCGACTGGCCGGTGCGTATATACAAGCCGCAGGGCGACGGACCGTTTCCAGTGTTGATCGACGTGCATGGCGGCGCTTGGACCCGGGGCAACTACCTCAACAACGAACTGATCGACCGCGCGCTTGCCGCGACGGGCATGTTGGTGATGGCGTTGGAGTTCCGCCAGTCGCCGGATCATACCTATCCGGCGCAGGTGCAAGACGTGAATTACGGCACAAGATGGGCCAAGACTCACGCGGCCGAGTTCGGCGGCGACCCGGACAATGTCGGTGGGTTGGGCACTTCGAGCGGCGGCCACTCGATGATGCTGAGCGCGCTGCGGCACGACGATCCGCGCTATGCCGCAATCCCGATCCCCGGCGGCGAACGCCAGACCGCGGCGTTGCGTTACGCGATTGCCGGCTGGCCCGTGCTCGATTCCCATGCGCGCTATCTCTATGCCAAGGAGGCCGGCATCGCCCGGCTGATGGAACCGTCGGAAACCTACTTCCCGGACGAAGCGGCGATGCAGGAGGGCAGCCCGCAGCAATCCCTGGATCGCGGCGACTATCGGGCGCTGCCGCCGATGCTGATCCTCCAGGGCGACAGCGACGACAATATCCCGCTGACCATTCCGGAACGCTTTGTCGAGACCTATCGCGAAAAGGGCGGCGCCGTTGACATCACCTACTTTCCGGGTATGCCGCACGCCTTCGCCCAACAGCCCGGACCGAACACCGATCGGGCCATTGGCTTGATGAAAGATTTCCTGACGCGGAACGTCTGACGCGCGTTATG
>CAJWOT010000393.1 GCA_913044215.1 uncultured Rhodospirillaceae bacterium
GTATATCAAAGCGGGCCGGTTAAGGAATTGTTTCAAATGAATAAATATCCATATGGCCGGGCGGGCCGGCAATTTCCACATGTTTTTCCACAGGGTAATTCGATCCCTATCGAGACCGTTCAAGCGCTTCCTGTTCGAGACGCGTTGTCGCGGTTTCGACCTGTGCCTCCAACTGCTTAAGGAATTCCCGCCGGTTCAGCCCCGGGGCGATCGGCGGCAGGAACTCGACCGTGATCGTTCCGGGTGATTTGCGAAAGGTTCGGCGCGGCCAGAACACCCCGGAATTGAGCGCGACCGGTACCACGGGAACGTCGGAACCGAGATAGAGGGCAGCCGTGCCCGGCAGATAGGGCCTATGTTCGCCAACCGGCGTCCGCGTGCCTTGCGGAAAGACGATGATCGACCGACCGTGTGCGAGCAGGGACTTGGCCTGCTCGACCATGCCTCTCAGCGCCCGGGCGCCGCCGGACCGGTCGATGCCGACCGAGCCGACGCGCCAGACGTACCAGCCCCAGAAAGGGATGCGGTACAGTTCCCGCTTTAAGACATAGGCGCAATCGTCGATCAGCAGGTTGAAGATCAGCACGTCCCAGGCGGATTGATGCTTGGCGGCATAGATAGCCGCGCCCTCGGGGCAATTCTCGAGGCCGCGCAGCTCATACCGGATCCCCAGCGCCGTTTGAATCAAACCGACCATGATGCGGACCCAGGCGAGACACATCTTCCGAAACACAGCGCGCGGCAAGACCATCAACGGCAAGTAAAGAGCCGCCATGACCGTTGTGATTCCGTAGAAGGCGATGGCGAAGAGCAAAGATCGGATCATGGGACGAGGGCCCGTGCGGCATCGCGGACGGGCTGCCAGACTGAACGGAGCCGGGCGAGAAGCAGTTTGGTGTATTCGCGCGCCAACAGGAAGGCCGTTCCCGGTGAAATCCACCAGGCGTGCAACTTGACGTGCACCGGTGACACTGCATGGGCGATGATGTCCGCGTTCGGCAGGACCTGGCGGAGTTCGAACAGGCTCCGCGGCATGTGGTAGTTGGCGGTGACCAACCGCATGGAACGGTACCCTTCCTTGTCCATCCAGGCCGCCGTTTCCTGCGCGTTGCCTCTCGTGTTGTCGGCGGCGTAGCCGAGGACAATACAGCAATCGAGCGCCTTAGGTGTCTGCCGTGAAATGCGCAGCAATTCGGCCACGTCGACGCCGCGATGGACGCCCGACACGAACAGTTTTTCGGCGAGCCCCCTGGAAAGAAGGTCGAGCCCGGCCTGAAGGCGAAGGCTACCGCCGGTCAGCACGACGATCGCCTGCGTTTTGCGGTCCGGAGCGGTTGCAATTTTTGAGACCGTTTGGACAAAAAAGACGAAGCCGCCGGCCCATCCCGAGCAGGCCAGTATCACGATGATCAGCACGGCCAGTCGCAGTCTTCTGGCTCGCCTTTTCCGGTATGGGCCGCGTGGTGCCATCTTTCATAGCCGGTCGTATCGGGCGGCTCACGGCATGCGCCGCAGCGCCTGCATCACCGTGAGCCTTGCACTCAACCTTACGATAAATGCGGCGAGAAAGGGCAGTCCCACGAGGATCGGCCAGTGCCAGAGTTGAAAGAGAAGGGCGGGAAACAGTTCGACCTCCAACCGGCCCGCCGTGTATTTGATGGCCAGCAATGTCGCGATTCCGGCGACCGATCCGACGATTGCGCCCTTCAGGCCGAGTTTCAACGCATTGTGCTGGAACTGTCCCGCGATGTATTCGTCGCGCGCGCCGATCAGGTGCAGTACTTCAATGACCTCGTTGTGCACCGCGAGGCCGGCGCGGGTCGCGAACACAACCACAGTGACGGTCGTCGCGCCGATCAATGCGACCATCACGGCGGCAACGATCTGGATGGCGAACAGGAAGCGGACGAGTCTGTCGCGCCACAATTGGTGGTCATCCAAACCGGCGCCCGGCACGGCATTTTCGAGACGCCCGCGCAGCCCGGTGATATCCAGCTCCGCGTCTTCAGCCAGGGTCACGTCCACGATTCGGGGTAGCGGGAGGTCGGCGAGCGGGGCCTCATCGCCAAGCCAAGGAGCGAGGAGCTTGGCGACCTGCGATAACGGGATGGCGCGCGCCGATGCGACCCCTGGTGTCTTCAGAGCTTCGCGAATCGCGTCGTTCACCCGGCTGTCCATCTCCGTTTCCGATTCGTCACTGGTGGAGACGATATGAATAGTCACCGTACCGGTAAGCCCGGCACTCCAATCCGCAGCAAGGGTCGACACCAGCAGCGCGACGGCCAGAGTCAGGGTCCCGAGATAAACCATCAGACCGACGATCCAGGGCAATATGCGGACCGCCGGGTCGTTGGACAGCGGCAAGTCGCTACGTTGCAGCAGCATCTCAGGCGTCCGAGCCGGTGTGACGGAATTCGATTTTGCCGCCTTCCAAATGCAGTTGGCGGTGCTTGAACCGGGAAACCAGCCCTTCATTGTGTGTGGCGATGAGGATTGAAGTGCCCATTCGGTTTAATTCTTCGAACAGGTACAGCAATCGTACCGCGATCGCGTCGTCGACATTCCCCGTCGGCTCGTCCGCCAGAAGCAGCCTCGGTCGGCTGATGACGGCGCGGGCAATGGCCACGCGCTGCTGCTCACCGCCGGATAGGGTGGACGGCAAATTATGCAGCGCATCCTCCAGACCAACCCATTGCAGCAGTTCCGAAACATGCTTTCGGATTTGGCTTTCCTTGCCGCCAGCGACCCGCAGCGGCAACGCGACATTGTCGAAGACCGATTGATGGTCGAGGAGGCGGAAGTCCTGAAAAACGACTCCAATACTACGCCGCAGTTCAGGAAGGGCCCGGCGGGGAATCTTTGATACATCGTCACCGAACAGCGAAACCATGCCGCGGCTGGGCCGATTGGCCAGGTACATCAAGCGCAGCAGAGACGACTTTCCGGCACCGCTGGGACCGGTCAGAAAATGAAAGGATGCGGGCGGGAGGGCGAAGGTGATGTCGCGTAAAACTTCCGGACCGGCGCCGTAGCGCATGCCCACATTCTCGAATCGGACCACGCTGTTCGCCGCATTCGTCACGAGTATCGTCGACCAAATGTTTCGCCGGAGGGAACCGCAGAACGCTGCAGCCGACATCGACAATGCCATGAAAGTCCTTGTCCCGTAAAGGGTTGCGGCGGTTTTAGAGCCTCGATTTGGATACTATTCATGATTGTTTTTGCGGGAAATAACACTGGCTTGTCATGTTTGCGAACCCTCCGTATAACGAGACAACCTGCATAGGTGCCGCGCCCGAATGATAATTACCTGTCCGAACTGCTCGACACGATTTAGGTTGAATGCGGACCAGCTCGGTGACGCGGGCCGGAATGTGAAATGCGCGAAATGCGCGCATCGTTGGTTCGCCGACCCAGCCTCTCTCAGTCAAGAACCCGCGCGCCGTGCGGCGCCACGACAGGCCGCGCCGCAAGAGGCCGCTCCGCCG
>CAJWOT010000394.1 GCA_913044215.1 uncultured Rhodospirillaceae bacterium
GCACGCACAAGCGTTTGGATGAAATTGGTGAAGGTTTCATCCGAACCCGATCCGGTCTAGGGTCTGGCGAACGCCGCCAGTCTGCAAAAGCCCCATGTCAACGATAGATCAGAGCGCCGAAGCGCCCAGCGCGTTTCGGAAATGGATGCTTCTCGTCTCTGTCACGTTGGCGACGACGATTTACAGCATGACAGTGCTGATCGTGAGTGTAGTTCTGCCGCAGATGCAGGGCACGCTCTCGGCTACGCCGGACCAGATTAGCTGGGTCATGACCTTCAATATTCTGGCCACCGCCGTGGTCACGCCGCTGACGGGCTGGTTGACCAGCCGGTTCGGCTGGCGCCGGGTCATGCTGACCGGCGTCTTTGGGTTTTGCGCGGCGACGGTTTTATGCGGACAGGCGGACTCACTTGAATCCCTGGTTCTCTACCGGATCTTGCAGGGCGGGCTCGGCGCACCGCTCGTGCCGCTGGCGCAGGCTGTTCTGCTGGACAGCTTCGAGCGTCGACAACATGGCCTCGTCACCTCGATTTTCGGGATGGGTGTGGTCGTGGGGCCGATCATCGGGCCGGTGTTTGGCGGCTATCTCAGTGAACTGCTGAACTGGCGTTGGGCGTTTTACATGATCGTGCCGTTCGGGGCCGCCGGCTTTGTGGGGCTGTGGGTATTTCTACGCGACGGCGGACGGGCGTCGGGCGTTCGGTTCGACTGGACCGGTTTCATCGCCTTGGCCTTCGCCATTTCCTGCCTGCAGCTTCTCCTCGACCGGGCCGAACGGCTCGACTGGTTTGAGTCGCCGGAAATCATCATCGAGGCCGCGCTCGGCTGCTTCGCATTCTACATCTTCCTCATCCATAGCTTCACTAGCCGGGCGCCGCTGCTCGATTTGCGTCTCCTGCTCGACCGGAACTACGCGTTGGGACTGGTGATCGTGCTGATCTATGGCATGCTGAATTTCACACCGATGGTCATGTTGCCGCCAATGCTGAAGGGAATCGCCGGCTATCCGGAATCGGTAATCGGCATGTTGTTGAGCGCCCGCGGCGCGGGCGCGCTGGCCGGCTTCTTCCTTGCCGTGTGGGTCGGGAAACTCGACCCACGGATCGGAATGCTCGCCGGCTTCGGCCTGCTCGTGGCGTCCGGCTGGCACATGATGACGTTCGATATGAATGTGACCAGTCTCGACGTCGGCATCACCAGCGCCGTGCAAGGGTTTGCGGTGGGAATCCTCTGGGTCCCGCTGACCATCGCGACATTCGCGACGCTGGACAGCAGTAAGCTGGCCGAGACCATGTCGGTGTTTCACCTGCTGCGGAATGTCGGCAGCAGCATCTTTATCTCGTTGAGCGTGACCATCCTGGTGCGCACATCCGGCATAAACTACGCCCGCTTCACCGAGTTCATTTCCCCGTTCAACGAACTGTTGGGATTTCCAGGGAACAACGCGTCTTTTGATATCAGCGGGTTGAGCGGTTTGGCCGCGATCAGTATAGAGCTGGACCGGCAAGCCGACATGATCGGTTTCCTGAACGCGTTCGGTGCCTTCACCTTTGCCAGCGCCCTTGCCCTGCCCTTGGTCCTGCTGGTACGCATGCCTCGGAAATCCACCTAAGCGATGAGACCCATGATCACGATCTACGGCATCAAGAATTGCGATACCTGCCGCAAGGCACTGAAGTGGCTGCAGGCGGAAGGGATCGAGCACCGGTACCATGATTTCCGCGCCGATGGGCTGGAAGCCGCCGATGTCACGCGGTGGGTTTCGGCGGTCGGCTGGGAGACGTTGCTCAACCGGCGTGGCACGACCTGGCGCAAGCTGCCGGACACGGACAAGGACGGTATCGACGAACAGAAAGCCGCCGAGTTGATGCAAGCCAACCCGACGCTCATCAAGCGGCCTGTCTTTGATCTTGGCGGCAAAGTCGTCGTCGGTTTCAAGGATGCCGAACAGCAACAGATCCGGGATGGAGGATGAGTCAGCCATGAACCGGGTCAATTTCTACGCGGGCGCAGACATCGATCGCGTCAGCCCGTTGCGTCGGGATGCTGACTGGATTGCCAAACGGCTCGCCTCGCCCGACGCACGCGTGCTGCCCGTGTGGCGTGAGAAAAACTTCGTCTCCTTTCTCGATCAAGGCGGTGAAACGCCGGAAATTGCTTGGTTGAGCGCCGGCGATGCCGAAGCGCTGACAGAGGGCGTGGAGGCGTTCGTACTGTTGGGGGAGAAGGACGGAATCCCGTACTTCGCCATCGATCTTTCACACCTCGACGAACCGGAGGCGGCAGTGCCGCATGGTACCTTCGTCGGGTTGCGCGATGTCGGTGGCACGCTCGGTCAATCGGAAGGTGCGCTGCTTTCATACGCAAAAGGACTCTTTCACTGGCATGATCGCCATCCCTTCTGCGCCCGCTGCGGCAGCGCCACAAAAGCGACCGATGCCGGCCACGTTCGCGTCTGCACCAACCCTGACTGCAGGGCATCGCATTTTCCGCGCACCGACCCGGCCGTCATCATGCTTGTCCATCGGGGGGACCGGTGCGTGTTGGCGCACAATCGGCGCAACCCGTTGCCGATGTTTTCGACCCTCGCCGGATTCGTCGAACCCGGGGAAAGTTTGGAAGAGGCGGTCGCGCGGGAGGTCCACGAAGAAGTCGGTATCCATGTCGGCCGGGTGCGCTACCATTCCTCCCAACCCTGGCCGTTTCCTGGCAACATCATGCTTGGCTTCCATGCGGAAGCGGAAAGTACGGACATTGCGATCGAGGAGGCGGAACTGGTCGAAGCCCGATGGTTCGACCGTGCGGAGATCGCGAATGCGGCCGAAACCGGTCTGAAATTGTCGCGGTCTGAATCGATTTCGCGTCGCTTGATCGACGATTGGGTATCGGGCGCGGTTTCGTAGTCCCATGCCTCTTTTGGCTAGAGGTTGAGTTCGACGATCAGCGCCGAATGATCGCTGGTGCCATCTTTGCGGCAGCCGTGGCTATAGCGTGCCGTGCGCAGGGCAGGCTGCAAGCGCGGCGACAGGAAGGCATGGTCGATTCGAAACCCGTTGCGCTTGTGGCTGTACCAGCTGTACTGGCGGCCCTTCGGATGCAGGCGACGCCACGCCTCATGCCAACCCGCCTCCGCCATTTGATCGAAATAGTGGCCGTAATGGAACACGGTTCCCGCCTCGTCGATACGGTTTTTCCCGGTATTGAAGTCACCGGTGAACAGATGCCGACGATCTGATAATTGCGAGGCGCGGCGCAGCATATAGTCCAGGTGGGGGACTTTTTCGTGCAGTGACGGGAAATAGGTTCCGGTCACGCCGAAATCCGCAAATTGAACCGTGACCCAACGATGCCGGTCGGGTGGTACGTCGTCGACTTCATCGCATCGTTTGAACGGCGCGCGCGGCGATCAGCACGCCGTTTTTCTTCGGTGGCGGCAGGCTCGTCGCCTGGAAGATCAGACCATCCGTCGAAAGAGCGTCGCGG
>CAJWOT010000395.1 GCA_913044215.1 uncultured Rhodospirillaceae bacterium
GGGCTGAAAGCGACGTCCTTGTCAACCGCAGAGTAGGCCCGTTGCGGCTTTCAAGCCGCTGATTAAACGAACGTTTGCAACGTTCTAACTTGGATCGCCGCAGCGGAACGCCGCTGCGGCCGAAGCTGTCGGATTTTGCCCAGGAACAGGTTCGTTTGGGAAGACGGTGCCGTTAACGCGCTTGGAATGCAGGCTTTCGCTTTTCCATGAATGCCTTGCGCCCTTCTTCATAGTCGGCACTGTCGAAACAGGCCCGCACCATATCCGCGCATTTCTCCAAGTCGCGGTCTTCGGGATCCTTCAGGATTTCACCGACCGTGTGCTTCACCTGTGCGACGGTAAGCGGCGCATTCGCCGCGATGGTTTCAGCGTAATCGTCGACATAGGGCTGCAGCATTGAACCGGAAACGACACGGTTCACGAGCCCCATTTGTAGCGCTTCCTCCGCGTTGAACTGCCGTGCGGTGAAGAAGATCTCTTTGGCACGGGACGGGCCGACCAGGTCCGACAGTTTGCGAATATGTTCGTACCCATACCCTAAACCCAGTTTCGCCGCCGGGATCGCAAACCGCGCATTGTCGGCGCAAATCCGCATGTCGCAGCACACGGCGAGACCAACGCCGCCGCCGATGCAATAGCCGTTGATCATCGCGATGGTCGGCTTCGGGAAACGATGCAGGCCGTTATAGGCCGCATCGACGGTGACCGCGTACTTCTATACCGCCTCCTGCGACGACCGTTCATCCTCGAACTTTGAGATATCGGCGCCGGACACGAACGCCTTGTTGCCGGCGCCGGTCACAACGACGACGCGGATCGCATCGTCGCTACCGAAATCGGCGAGTATTTCGGCAACGCCCTCCCACATATCCATCGATACGGCGTTGAACCGCTCCGGATTGTTGAAGGTCATGATGCCGACAGCGCCGCGCTTCTCCGCGATCATCTTTTCGGTAAGCATCTGGGAAGCTCCTTTCGTGTCTGACGTCGATTAAACGACGTTGCGTTCCCGCATCTCGGCGATGTCGTCTGGGCTGAACCCCAACTCCTGCAACACTTCATCCGTATGTTCTCCGCGCTCCGGCGGGGCTACCGCGATGGTTCCCGGTGTACGGCTCAGCTTGACCGCCTGCGCGACCAGGTTGAAATCGCCGATCGCCTCGGAATGGACGTCTTCGGACATTTTCAGATGCTGGACCTGCGGATCGGCGAAGACCTGGTCGATCGAATTGATTTCGCCCGCCGGGACGCCGGCTTCGTTGAAAAATTCGATCCAGGTCGCGCTATCCCGCTCCTTGGTCCGCCGATTGATCTCCGCGTTCAACGAATCCCGGTTCTCCGACCGCGCGGCGCCCGTCGAATAGCGTTCGTCCGTCATCAAGTCCTCGGCATCCATCGCCTTGCAGAACCGTTCCCAGATAACCTGGCCGGTCGCCGCGATGTTGATATGGCCGTCCTTGGTCTCGAACACGCCGGTCGGAATGCTGGTTGGATGGTTGTTGCCGGCCTGCTGCGCGACATCCTCGTCCATCAGCCAACGGGCGGCCTGGAAATCGAGCATGAAAATCTGTGCCGCCAGCAGCGAGGAATCGACCCACTGCCCCTCGCCCGACTGTTCGCGTTCCAAAAGCGCGACCATGATGCCATGCGCGCACAATAGCCCCGCGCACAGATCGGCGACGGGGATGCCGACGCGCATCGGGCCTTTGCCAGGCTCGCCGGTGATCGACATCAACCCGCCCATACCTTGCGCGATCTGGTCGAAACCGGGCCGCCCGACATAGGGGCCGTCCTGCCCGAAGCCGGAAATACTGCCGAGAATGACGCGTGGATTGACGGCGCGCAGCGACTCGTAGTCGATGCCCAGCCGGTTCTTTACGTCCGGGCGATAATTCTCGACGACGACGTCGGCCTTTTCGACCAACCGCATGAATACCTTCAGCCCTTCCGGGTCTTTCAGGTTGAGCGTGATGCCGCGCTTGTTGCGGTGCAGGTTCTGGAAATCCGGACCATGCCGCTTGCCGCCAAGCCCTTCCGCCGCATCCAATGCCTCCGGCAGTTCAATCTTGATGACATCCGCCCCGAAGTCCGCAAGCTGGCGCACGCAGGTCGGTCCGGCGCGGACCCGGGTCAGATCGAGCACGGTAAAGCGGGAGAGCGCGGTGGACGCGGCCTTATGGGACATCGTTCGTTCCTGTTGTATCTCGGGAGGCGGATATTGCCTGTCCAGACAGCCGCGATCAATCCCGGGGCCCGGCTTCCCGCCAAACTCTGGCCAAAAGCCACGTCCAAATGAGAAGATGGACGTAACCGGTAATGAGGAGGCAGGACAGCGATGACGGAACCCCATGAATTGACCGCGACGGAAGCGTCCGCGCGCATCGACGCAGGCGAACTGACTGCCGAAACATTGGTTGAGAGCTGTATCGAGCGGATCGAGGCGCGGGAAAGCGCGGTACGGGCTTGGAAACACTTTGACGCGGACGCCGCGCGCGCGCAGGCCAAAGCGCTGGACCGTGGGCCGCGCAAAGGCGTCCTCCACGGTATCCCCTTCGGCGTGAAAGACATCATCGATACGGCGACCATGCCGACCGGACACGGGTCTCCCATCTATGAGGGACACAAACCGGCGATCGATGCGCCTTGCGTGGCGTTGAGCCTGCAATCGGGCGGCGTCATGATGGGTAAAACGGTCTCGACGGAATTCGCGAGCCGGCATCCCGGTGCGACCCGTAACCCGCACAATCCGGAATACTCGCCGGGCGGGTCCTCAAGCGGCTCCGGGGCGGCCGTTGCGGACAAGATGGTTCCGATGGCATTCGGCACGCAGACGGGCGGGTCCGTGATCCGGCCGGCGGCGTTCTGCGGCTGCGTTGGGTACAAACCGACCTACGGGCTGTTTTCCGCCGCGGGCGTGAAGGAAAACACGCGGTCGTTCGACACGGTGGGGCTATACGGTCGATCGGTGGACGATGTCGCGCTGTTCCGCGCCGGCGTTCTCGCCATCGATCACGCACCGCTGCGCGATGTCGCGATAGGCGATCTGCGTGTCGCCCTGTGCCGCACGATGTTTTGGGACCGCGCCTGTGACGAGACACAGAGCGTTATCGAAGGTGCCGCGGAGACGCTCGGCAAGGCCGGCGCCCAAATTACCGATTTGCCCCTTGAGGGCCCCTTTGACGGGTATGAGGAATTGGGCCGGACGGTAAGCGGGTTCGAGTTTCCGAGGGCGTTGACGTTCGAACGGACCCATCACTACGACCTGCTCAGCGACGAACTCAAAGAGAAGCAGTCCTTTGGAGATTTGGCCGTTACCTTCGAGGAATACCAGAGGGCGCTTGAGCAACTCGCAGACTGCCGCCGCTGGCTAGCCGATGCGTTTAAGGACTTCGATGTAATCCTGACACCGAGCGCACCGGGTGAAGCACCCAAGGGTCTGGACTATACAGGCGACCCCTGTTTCAACATTTT
>CAJWOT010000396.1 GCA_913044215.1 uncultured Rhodospirillaceae bacterium
ACGCCGGCGCAACCGGAACACACGACGGTCGAAGCGCATGCGCGGGATATCGTCGACCTGATGATCGCACACGACCTGCCACCCGCGGTGGTGATCGGCAACAGCCTCGGCTGCCGCGTCACACTGGATATGGCGGGCCGCGCACCGGAACGGGTGTGCGGACTGGTCCTGGTCGATGGCAGCCGCTTAAGCCCGACCGGCGACACCAACCATGCCGCCTTGGGTGCCGATGCCGGGCCAGAACACTATACCTCCGTCGCACGCCGCATGTTCGCGCAAATGTTTAGCCCGGACTGCGACCCCGCCATCGTCACCGCAATGGCCGAGCGCGCGGTCAGCATCGAACCCGCCTTCGGCATGGCCCTGCTCGCTGATATCGGGCGACACGATCTGGAAGAAATGGAACGCCTCTTGGGTTCGGTCTCGGTGCCGGTGCTGGCGATCCAAAGCACGCAAATCACCGCGGATGGACAACGCCACCAACTAGGAGTGGGACAAACCTCGCCCTATCTCGACTTGCTGCTCGCGACGGTTTCGGATCTGACCATCGATATCGTCACCGGCAGCGGCCACTACCCGCAGGTCGAACAGCCGGCAAAGGTAAACGCGGCACTGGAAACGTTCCTGGCCCGATTCGCCTAGTGCTGGCTCAGTCCGCCGGCCGATAGAACGGCGCCCGCCCCTGCACCGGTTCGAGCAGCGACCAGTCGCCCTGTTCCACCTCGTAGCCGAGCGGATGCGGCGGCCTGGGGTCGATGCCGATGGATCGCATGACCCGGTCGTCGCGGTAATAGCCCTGCACCGTGAGGTTGGCGACCAGGTTGGCGTGACCTTCATGCGCCCCGCGAAAAGCATTGGTGACCGTGTCGCGCTGGTCGTCCGCAAGATCAGCGAAGGGTGTATTGAGTTTTGCCTGTGCCACTGCCTCCAACGCTTCCAGCGCGGCGCGCAGCTGCTCCGGACGGCGACTCGCATCGGCCAGGATATTGTCGACGATCGCCGGATCGTCCGCACCGGGCACGCCATGTTCGGCGCTCGCCGGGATGACCATCGCCGCCAGGGCGGCCACGACGCGGCGCTCGGCGTCGCTGAAAGGATTTGTCGCTTGCTCGCTCATTTTCTTCCCTCCCCTCAATCGAACAGGTTCGCCAAGCGGCTTTTCATCTGATCCGCTACGTACAGCGCCAGGGCCTGAATGGTGCTGGTCGGGTTCACGCCGGCGCTGGTGACGAAGATGCTGCCGTCGACGATGAACAGGTTGCGCACATCGTGACTGCGGCCCCATTCATTGACGACGGAGCGTTCCGGATCGGTGCCCATGCGCGCCGTGCCCATCAAGTGCCAGCCGCCATAACGGATCGGGCTTTCCGACATGACGTCGGTCGCGCCGGAGGCCTCCAGCATGTCGGTCGCGCGCGCCACCGCGTGGTCCAGCATCTTGCGGCTGTTGTCGCTCAAGGTGTAGCTGATCTTCGGCGCCGGGATACCGTCGCTGTCCTTGAGATCTGGATCGAGCGTGACGGTGTTGTGCGCTTCCGGCAGATCCTCGCAGACCGCGACCATGCCCGTCATGTGGCCGAACATGCGGCGGTACGCATCGTGATGACCCGCACCCCATGGAATGCGGCCGAGGCGCAATCCAGTCTGTGCCGTGCGGACAGGCGACATGCCGCGAGTGATCTCGAAGGTGTAGCCGCGCACGAAATCGCGGTCGTCGCCGGTCTCGTAGAATTGCTGGCTGCGGATCAGTTTGGTCGGTCCCGCATGGCCGTCGGTTTCTTCGTTGAACACGCCCTGGATCCAGGCATAGGGATGGAACATGAAGTTCTTGCCGACCTGCCCGCTGCTGTTGGCGAGCCCGTCCGGATGCTGCTTCGACGTCGAATTCAGCAGCAGGCGCGGCGTGCCGACGCCGTTGCAGGCCAGCACGACGACATGCGCCTTGATCTCCACCTCATCACCATTGGCATCGTAGTAGATCGCCCCCGTCGCCATGCCGTCCTCACCGACCGTGATCTCGCGCACCCGGCAATGGGTCCGCAGTTCCACGCCAGCCCGCAGCGCGTGCGGCCAGTAGGTGACGTCGGCGCTGCCCTTCGCCCCCTGCGCGCAGCCGCTGATGCAGGCGCCCAAATTGATGCATTGGGCGCGGCCATCGTAATCCTCCGTGATGATCGCGGTGTCGGACGGCCACCAGGCCCACCCCAGCTTGTTCAGCCCCTTGGCCAGGATCTGCCCCGACTTGCCAAGCGGCAGCGGCGGCAGACGCAGGGCATTGTCGCGCGGATAGGCCGGGTCGCCCTGCAGGCCCGCGACACCGGTCATACGGTCGTTCTCACCATAAAAGGGCGCCAAGGTGTCGTAATCGATTGGCCAGTCATCGGCCACCCCGTCCAGGCTCTTGACCCGGAAGTCGGACGGATGAAAGCGCGGGAAATGCCCCGCGAACAGCACTGTCCCGCCGCCAACACCGTTGAAATTGGCGACCTTGATCGGCGAGTCGTCCTCGTTGATGGGATAGTCCGATGCCATGCCACGCAGGTTCGGGTTGATCACCATGTCCCCTTGCGCGCGGGCCTCCCAGTCGCGGCCGGTACTGGGATATTGCAGCGGGTTCATCGTGCCGCCCTGCTCCAGGCAGACGATATGCATCTTCGTCTCCGCCAGGCTCCACGCCATGGCCGCGCCGGACGCGCCGGCGCCGATGATCAGGACGTCAACGGGATCGTCGGACATGGGGATGCTCCTGTCGGGTCGTAGGTTGACCGGACGTTAGCACTTCGCGCCCCGACGTAGCATCCCCGCCCCTATTGCTGCCTGCGAAAAAATTCTACGCTAGTTCCAAACAAGGACGAGGCAGTTATGAGCGATTGGAGCGGGGTCACGCGGCCGGTACCGGTTCCGGACCAGTGGACGAAACCCTTCTGGGACGCGGCGAAGCGCGAGAGTTTAGAACTGCAGCGATGTCAGGATTGCGGGCATTTCCAGCATCCCCCCTACCCCACCTGCTTGAACTGCATGAGCATCGATCTGAAGTTCGAGCCGGTCGGCGGCAGCGGGACGATCTACGCCTACACCTTCATGTACCACACGGGCGACAAGCGCTTCGCGTCGGCCGTACCCTATGCCAGCATCGTCGTCGAGTTGGACGATGCGCCGGGCGCTCTGATGGCGGCCAACCTGCTGGGCGTGCCGCACACCGAAGCCAAGGTCGGACGGCGCGTCGAGGTGGTGTTCGAACCGCTCGACGACGAAATCACCTTGCCGCAATTCAGGCTCGCCGACGGGGAGGCTTGAGCGCCATGTGGGAAAATCGTTGCAAAATCGCCGTAAGCGGCGTGGGTTACTCCAAGGTCTCGCGCTCTGCCGATATCCCACTCGCCGCGCACGCCCTCGAGGCAGTGAAAGGCGCCGTCGCGGATTCCGGCCTTGAGATGGCGGATATCGACGG
>CAJWOT010000397.1 GCA_913044215.1 uncultured Rhodospirillaceae bacterium
GCCTATTCACTGCGGCTATGGCCGCTGTAACAAAAGTGAAACATTCCGCTCGGCGCGCGCGACGCACGCTCGGCGTCTGCGGCGGCGCGCATGTGGTGCATGACGGATTCACCGATGCGGTCTATGTGCTGCTGCCGATCTGGGCACAGGCCTTCGGGTTCTCGCTAACCCAGGTCGGGCTCCTGAAAGCATCCCTGACCGTCGCCCTCGCCGTGTTCCAGATTCCGGCCGGTTTCCTGTCCGAGCGGATCGGCGCAAAGACTGTGCTGGCCGCAGGCACCATCTTGGCCGGACTCGGCTACATCGTCGCCGGCACCGCCGGCGGGTTTACCGGATTGCTGATCGCCCTGCTCATCACCGGGCTGGGGTGCGCCGTGCAGCATCCGTTGGGATCGGCGCTGGTGTCCGGTGCCTATGACGGCGCCAAACGGCGGACGGCGCTCGGCATCTACAATTTCACCGGCGATCTCGGCAAGATGATCGTGCCGCCGGCCGTGACGCTCTGCGCGGCCTGGATCGGTTGGCGCGAAAGCTCGATGCTGTACGGCGTGATCGGGACAATCGCCGGAATCGCGATCTGGTTCGCCCTCGACCGCTACTCGCCCCCGAAGCCGGAAGAAGCGGCCGCGCCATCACCTTCGAAGGGCGGCTGGGGTATCAAGGACCGGCAGGGCTTCACGCTCCTCTCTATGGTCGGCTTCTTGGACACCGCGACGCGCTACGCCTTCCTGCCCTTTCTGCCCTTCCTGCTGATCGAAAAGGGGGCTGAGGTCGCCAATGTCGGTTTTGCGCTGACCCTCGTCTTTGCCGGCGGCGCCGTCGGCAAGTTCGGCTGCGGCGTACTGGCCGCCCGGATCGGACTGATCCGCACCGTCGTCGTCACCGAGATCGTGACCGCAGTCGGTATCTTCACCTTGCCAATGCTGCCGCTCACCGCCGCGCTGGCGGTACTGCCGATTATAGGCGTCGCCCTGAACGGCACGTCGTCAGTGCTGTATGGCTGCGTCGCGGATTTCGTTGAGGAAGACCGGCACGCGCGCGCTTTCAGCCTGTTCTACACGGTCGGAATCGGGTCCGGCGCAATTTCCCCGATCGTCTTCGGCGTGGTAAGCGATGCCTATGGCGTACCCACCGCCCTAACCTGTATCGCCGCGATGGCTGCGACGATTTTGCTGCTTTGCCCGCTATTGGCACCGCGCCTGCACGCGGCAATCCAAAACAGCTAAACCCGCCCGTGCGTTCACAGCCCGGAAATGCTATCGATCGGCGCGTTGTCGAAGGGAGCATACCGACATGGGCCGAAAGATCCTGTTCATCACCACCGACCAGCAGCGCTACGACGCGCTGGGCTGCAATGGGGGCACGATTGCCCGCACTCCGGTTATCGACCGGCTGGCGGCGGAAGGGCTGAACTACAGCCGCGCCTACAACCAGAACACGGTTTGCATGCCTGCCCGGTCGACCATGATCAGCGGCCAGTATGTGCGCAGCCACGGCGTCGTGATGAACGGCATCCCGCTGCCGACCGACGGGCCCGATGTCGCGGCCCAGCTGCGCGACCAGGCCGGATACCGCACCGCGCTGATCGGGAAAGCGCATTTCGAGCCCGCTTCGGCCCCGGATCAGAGCTATTTCGAGAACTTCGCCGCGCGCGAAGACAAGACCGGCCCGCATCGCGGGTTCGAACGCATGGAGCTCGCCGGCCATACCGGCCGCGCCGGGCGCAGCCTGTTCCACTATCCGAAATGGCTGGCCGAAAACCACCCCGATGCGGTCGATGGCTTCTTCGAGTATGTAACGGAAAAGAAGGAAATCAGTTCGCGCGGCGGCGGCGACACCGAGCTGGCGCAACTCTGGCATAACGAGATGCCGCGCGAGCTGTATCACACCGAGTGGGTGGCCGACCGCGCCATCGCCTGGCTCGACTCCCTGCCAGAAGAAGAGGACTGGTTCCTGTGGATGTCCTTCCCCGACCCGCATCATCCTTGGGATCCGCCCGCCTCGGAACTGCACCGCTGTCCCTGGCGCGACCTCGACCTGCCCGACTTTTATCCCGAATCGCCGGAGAAGATTGTCGAACTGCTGGACCGCAAGCCGCGGCATTGGCGGGAATGGTATGAAGGCAAGGGCCAGTTCAACTACGAAGTCCCGCCCCTGTTCCGCCCGAACACACTGACACCGGACCAGGTGCGCGAGGTGAACGCGATGGTCCATATCTCCAACGAATTGATCGACGAAGCCTGCGGGCGGGTGCTCGACCGTATCGACGCGCGCGGCTGGGGGCAGGACACGGACGTGTTCTACACCACCGACCATGGCGAGATGCAGGGCGAGTTCGGGCTGCTGTTCAAGGGGCCCTACCATGTCGACGCGCTGATGCGGGTGCCGATGATCTGGCGCCCGGCGCCCTCCGCGGGGGTGACGCCCAGCGCCGTCGCCGATCCGGTCGGCCATCTCGACCTCGCGCCGACCTTCTGCCAAGTGGCTGGCGTCAGCACCGACAGTCGCATGGAAGGCGCGCCCCTGCCGCAAGGCGCCGGTTCGGGACGCGAGCGCGCCCTTACCGAATGGGACAGCGACTATCTCGGTAACGAGATTCGGATGCGCTCGATCTATCGCGACGGCTATGTCTGCACGGCCTATGAGGCTTCGAACTATTACAGCGGCGAGGAGGGCGAGCTCTACGACCTCAATGAGGATCCGCGGCAATGGACCAATCTGTGGGACGACCCGGCCCGCGCCGGTTTGCGCAGCGACCTGTTGGCCGATTTGAAGGACAGCCTGCCGGCCCCGCGCCCCGATCCGCTCGAAGCGGTAGCGTTAGTCTGATGGCGACCGCGCTCGATTCCCCCTGCCTCGGCGTCTGTGTCATCGACGCCCGTACCGACACCTGCTTCGGCTGTTTCCGAACGCCCAAGGAAATCGCCCGCTGGCCGCGCTGGGGCGAGGAAGAACGGCGGGAAACCCTAAAGAAGCTGAAGCAGCGCCGCAAAGACGCGGGGCTGCCCCCGCTGCCGTTCTATGAGGAAATTGAGGACCAATAGTCCCTTCGAGCCCACCCGGAGACCGCGTCATGGACGACCGTATCTTTCATCTCTTCGCCGACGGGCCCGCGCCGGTGGCGCCCTACAGTCACGCGGTGTCGACTGGCGATTTTATTTTCGTCACCGGGCAACTGCCGACCGGGGCGGACGACGACCCGATCCCCAAGTCGATCGAAGATCAGACGCATAAGGTCATGGCAAACCTGAAGACTGTCTTGGCTGGCTGCGACTCGAAACTGGCCGACGTGGTCAGTGTGCGGATTTTCCTAACCAAGTTCGAGGAGGAATACGACCGCATGAATGCAGTCTATGAGACCTACTTCCCGGCCGACCGCCGGCCGGCGCGCACCACGGTCGGGGTGACCGCGCTGGCACGCGGCTGCC
>CAJWOT010000398.1 GCA_913044215.1 uncultured Rhodospirillaceae bacterium
GATCCGCTCTAGCGTGCAACCGCACGCCGGCGCGGCGGCATCTTCGGGGCGGGTATATAGCTTCGCTGTCCCTGCAGCAGGGAATCGATATAGCGGCCCTGGAACATCGAAATTCCTAAATTCTGCCCCAACCGTATGGCGGCCGGTGTATCGCAGCGTGATAAAATCACCCGGATCGGTATCGATACGGGGGCAGGTTATGGTCGCGATTTGACCGCCGTCGTGCTATCCGGGACGGAACGGCGGTTTCTCCAGGTTTGAAGGCGCTTGCCTTACCATGGCCTCGCAGCCTTCCGACACCACATTGCAGTGATGTGCTCATGACGAAAAGTGCCGATATCGCGAATTTGATCGCGGGTCTATCTGCTGCACGCATTCTTTGCGTGGGCGACTTGATGCTCGACCGTTTCATCACGGGATCCGTGGATCGTGTCTCGCCGGAAGCGCCCATTCCCGTCCTAGAGGTCCGGGACGAAGCGGTCATGATCGGTGGCGCAGGCAATGTGGTGCGTAACCTGGTCGCATTCGGGGCCGTGGCGGAACTTGTGGCGGTCGTTGGTGAGGATGCGGCCGGTGCTGAACTCGCTTCGCTGCTCGACGATACGGCAGGTGTTACGGCTCACCTGGTGACGGTTGTGGGTCGCCGCACGACGATCAAGACGCGGTTTATGACTGGCGGTCAACAGTTGTTGCGGGCCGACTACGAAGCATCGGGCGCGTTGGACGATACGGTTCGCAAACGTTTGTACGCGTACGCGGTCGCGCGTCTTCCGGACTGCGGCGCCCTGGTTTTGTCCGATTATGGCAAAGGTGTCCTATGTCCACGGCAAATTGCTGACCTGATTGCCCTCGCCAATGCGGCGGGCAAGCCTGTTATTGTCGATCCGAAGGGTACTGATTACGGCGTCTATCGGGGGGCAACCCTGCTGACCCCGAATCTCAACGAATTGGCGCAGGCGAGCGGTCTTCCTGTCGTTGGCGATGCCGCGGTAGTCGCGGCCTGCGACCACATCATCGCGACATGCGGTGTCGGCGGCGTCCTGGCGACCCGCAGCGAACAAGGGATGAGTTTGGTGCAGGATGGTGACATTCATCATCTGTCGGCACGTGCACGCGACGTCTTTGACGTTTCGGGAGCCGGAGATACGGTCGCGGCTGCTATGGCGGCAGGTCTCGCGCTGGATGTCCCGGCGTTGGAAAGCGCGCATTTCGCGAACACGGCGGCAGGCGTTGCGGTCGGCAAGGTTGGCACTGCCGCCGCCTATGCCTCGGAGATTTTGACCGCTCTGCACGAAGCTGCGTTTTTGAGTGGTGAGGCGAAGGTTGCGACGAAAGTTGCTGCGCGCGATCGGGTCGAAGCCTGGCGGCGTCAAGGCAAGCGCATTGGGTTCACCAATGGCTGTTTCGATCTGCTGCATCCGGGCCACATCTCGCTGCTCGGTCAGGCCCGAGCGGCCTGCGACATACTCGTGGTGGGCCTGAATAGCGACGACTCGGTCCGGCGCCTCAAGGGGCAAGGGCGCCCTGCCCAGCCGGAGCAGGGTCGTGCGGCCGTGTTGGCTTCCCTGTCCTCCGTCGATCTCGTGGTGATTTTCGGCGATGACACGCCGTTAGACCTGATCAACACGCTGCGTCCGGAGATTTTGGTGAAGGGGCAGGACTACACGCGTGATGAAGTTGTCGGCGCGACGGAAGTTGATAGTTGGGGCGGTAAGGTCGTGCTGGCGGAAATACTCGATGGCTACAGCACGACGGAGACGCTACGCCGTATTGCGGAGTAAAATCGCACACCGTCATCATGCTGCAATATCGCGTTAGAGGAGGATGCCGATGGCAGCAGATTTGCTTCCATACGCCGTGCTCGTCGGCCTACTCCTGCTGGGCGTCAGCATTTATCTGCTCGCCTCTTGTAGCCGTGAAGCCGAACTGAAGCAGGCTTTGCGCAAATGTGAGATCGCGCTGGAGGAGGCGGAACGATCTCGGCAGAGTGTTGCCCGGCTGCATGCTGGCGAAGTGCGCCGGCTAAAGACGGCGCGGCATGCGTCCCAGGATGCAAAATTCCGCGATGCAAAGAGTACATTCGCGCGACTGTTTCACCCCGACCTGGCGAAAGGCGATGCCCGGGAACATGCAATCCGGACCGAAGTGTTCAAACAGTTTTGGGAAGAGCTCGAGCGGATAGAAAGACGAACCTAACGCCCGATTGGCGGATCATTGATACCCATCAGGCGGCTCGCTGCGGATCTGGCAAAGCGCAGGGTCAGCGCTTTGCGCCGCGACGCGTTCATGCTGCCAGGTGAACTTTCACGAAGAATCTCAGCGCCGTAATTGTCTGCGATCATCAATCCGCAGTCCGTCGGCAGAATTTCGGTTGGGAATTCCATCGGCACCGCGAAATAGAATCTATCGCAGAACTCCAGGTATTCGTGCCACTTATTGTCGGACCGGAAGTCGGCGACTGAAGATTTGACTTCCACCACGCTAAACAGCCCTTTCCGGTCAAGCGCGATAACGTCAACGCGGCGGCCGGTTTTGAGCGTGAATTCGCTGAGGCAGGTTTCGTCTCTTTGGTGCATCAGCCGTGACACGCCGCGGACCACAGTTTCCGCCGGTTCCGTATTCCGCGTCCGTTCATTGTCATCACTCATCGGATGATCTTAACAGGGCGTGGTTTGGAACAAAATAGGTACATTTATGAACGGTACCCGATTTCGGTTGAGCGCGTTAATCGGCGGTGGAATAAAGATTGCTTCGCTCACTAACGGAAGGACAGGGCAGATGGCTCGGGTCAGTGACGTTGAAATCGATGCGGTACCGGACGATGTCAAACCGATTTATGAGCGGTATGCCAGCGAATACGGCCCCTTTCTCAATCAGGTTCGCGTCTTCGCGCACCGGCCGGCGGCGGTTAAGCACATCATGGGATTGCTGCTCGAGCTGAAGGATGAGCAGGTTCTTCCGAAACGGTATCTTGAAATCGCATTGGTTACGGTCTCCAAGATTAACGAATGCCGCTATTGCGTCGCGCATCACACGCCGAGGCTGATCCAGCAGGGACTGCCGCCGGAGACGACAGCCAACATCCTCGAACCCGATTGCCCTGGCCTGGATGAGGTGGACCGGTTGGTCCGCGACTATTCGGTGGAGGTGACCGAAAGGTTCCAATATATCCGCGACAAGATGTTCGAGGATCTGCGACGGCACTTCTCGGAAGAGCAGATCGTGGAACTGACCTTGCGCATCGCCTTGTGTGGGTTTTTCAATCGCTTCAACGACGCCTTGATGATCGGTATGGAGGATGGTGTGGTGACTGACATGCTGGCTGCCGGCGGGACGGAGGCGGAACTGCCGGAAGCGGCGGCGGAGTAACCTGTGCGCCGGTTGAGAATGACCATCGGATCAGTGGTAATTTCGGCCGA
>CAJWOT010000399.1 GCA_913044215.1 uncultured Rhodospirillaceae bacterium
GATTGATCATCCGGACAATTCCGGCAACATCGTCGGCCCACACCTGGAAGCAGCTATGAAGTATGACATCACCCCAGTATGACGAAACGTCTGTTACGTTCAGGCAATGCAGGTTTTTTCGGCCGTCCAGGTTCCATAGCCATCGATGGGTGACCAGTTGGCCTGCGACCCTTCCCTTTTACCGTTGGCCGCAAATTCAATCTGCCAGTGGCCGGGATAGTTCTCGATAAAAATATCCTGGAACAGGGCTTTTATTTCCGCGGTAATAAGCCTTCGGAAACCCTGCTTCAAGGGGCGTCCTATCAACGCTTCCGGCGTACCTGCGGTCGCCTCACCTGCTGCGCGCGACGCTTCAAGGACCGGCTCTACGGAACAGGCATCGTCGGTCCGCCCCGTTTCGTCCAAAATTGCCGCCGTACGGCATTCTGTAGCCAAGGATTCGAGTTCCCTTTTCATGGCCGGCTGGGCGTCCGCGCCGTCCTTCTCCTTCCATTTCGTTTCGACTTCGCTCAAGCGAATCGCGCACCAGTTGTTGCGTTCGGCGGCTGTATAGAAACTTTTCGAAATGTCCGGCGGGGTGTTAAGCTTTTGCACGATGACCTGGTTCGGCCGGTAGGCTTGCGGATCGGCGATGGTTTCACGGATCTGAGCGGCGGCAAACTCGACACCTTCCGCGTGCGCAGCCCGGGTAGGCTTGCCGTTCTCCGAAGACCAGTAGGCGGCATGCGCCTCTGTCTCGCCACGCTTTTCCGCCGGCACCGAAACATCCCAGTACCGGTGTACGGCGTAATACGGGACCGGCTGCGATTGGGACGAGCCAACGATTTTCGTCAGCGCTTCGGAAGCGGAGAAGAGCTCGAAATACATACCGACCCGCAACGTCGTCATGCTGTAATCGAATTGATAGTACGGCGTCTCAAGGCTCACCGTGTCGGCCTTGGAGGTGTACAGTTTCTCTTCCAGCACGACATTCTTGCTGTCGTCCAGAATTGGGGCCGGAACCGGCTTAATCCATTGGATCGCGTGAAAATCGCGATTGATCAAATTCTTGAGCCGTTCTTCGATTTCGGCATCCGGAACGGCTTCGCGGACAGGCGCAACCCACTCATTCGATTTCTTTTGCTTGACCGAATTGGCGACGGGGATGGCGATTGCCGCGACGATCAAAGTGCCGGCTGCGGCTGCGCCCCCACCGCCGGTATTACAGGCACATTAACATAAGCGCTGCCCGGTCGGTATTGGTCGGCGTGGAGCGGATGCCCCGAGATGCGCATATCGATTTCTTTTTGCGCGCGGACGATGAAGATCTCCGCTCTCTTCATCGTGCTGAACACCTCGGGCGTCATTCGGTTTGACGTTGTCACGCAGGCCGTCGCCAAACAGGCGATGGCAAGGATTCCGATGATCCTGCAATGGCGAAGGCGTCGCAGCATGGTTTGGGTTCTCAGTGGGTCGTCGAACTGTCCTCCTGCAAACATCGCTCGTCTTTGCGACGAGGAACCATATTTCACACAACCAATACGAGTATCTTCAGCCGCACCATAGGATAATTGGTTGTTGCCGTGCCCGCGTTCTTAATCGGCGGCTTCGGCCCGATGGAGGACCGTGACCGCGCCGCGGTCGCGCAGCCCGTCGATCTCGCCGTCGCCATAGCCGAGTTCGTGCAGCACCTCGCGGCTGTGCTCGCCCAGATGCGGGGTGTGGCCGCGCGCTTCGCCCGGCCGCAGCGGCGGGTGACCAGGCAGACTCGGTGAGGGGATGCGCCCAAGCCCGCTCTGTTCGATCCAGGAGATCGCATCGACCTCTTTCACATGCGGGTCCTCGAAATAGTTGCCATAGTCGTTGACCGGCCCGTTCAACACGTCGGCCTCGTTCAGGGCGTTGTTCAGATCGGCAACGGTGTAGTTTGCGACGATTTCACGCAGCATCGGCATCAGTTCCGCTTCATGCTCGAATCGCGCCTCGACCGTGGCGAAGCGGGCGTCCGCCGCCCATTCCGGTTTGCCGATAAATTTACACAGTGCTTCGAAATGGCTGTCGCGCCGGCCGTTGATGTTGATGAAGCCGTCCTTCCCCTGGAAGGTGCCGACCGGCACGCCGGGCGATTGCACCTCAGGGCCTTCCAGCACGAATTCGATCATCTTCGCCGCCTGGAAGGCGCCGACCGATTCCATCAGGCTGGTGGTGATGTGCTGGCCCTTGCCCTGCATGGCGCGCCGGTAGATCGCCGGCGCCACCGCCTGGAAGGCGTACAGGCCGGTCGACACATCGATCGCCAGCATGCCGACCCGCATCGGCATGCCGTTCGATTCCTTGTTCACCGACATCAGGCCGGAGAAGGCCTGCATGACGGAATCGGTTGCCGGCAGTTTTGATTTCGGGCCGGTCTGTCCGAAGCCAGTGATCGACAGGAAGACGACGGTGGGGTTCTCCTGGATCACGCTTTCATAATCCAGGCCGAACTTCTTCAACACGCCGGGCCGGTAGTTCTCCAGGATGACGTCCGCCTCCCTGGCCAGCCGCTTGGCGATGGCGAGCCCGTCCGGGTCTTTCAGGTTCAGCGCCAGGCTGCGCTTGCCGCGGTTGAAGGCGGCGCCATAGGCGCAGTTGTCGCCATATTGCCGGCCGATGCGCCGGCCCCAGTCGCCGTCGATCGGCTCCAGCTTGGTGACGGCCGCGCCGTGCTGGGCCAGCAGCATACCGCAATGCGGTCCGGCAACGCCTTGGCTGAAATCCAGTACCTTGAGGCCGCTGAAGGCCAGATCGTCGCTCATATTCCGTCCTCTCGCTCTCGTCTATTCCGCCGCTTTCGGCTGGTGGCCAACGGAATCCGCGTATTTCGCCAGCTCTTCCTCGCCCAGAAACTCGCGTTCCCATTCCATCACCTGATCGAACCCGGCGAAGGTGTGGAAGTCACCGATTGGATGCTGCTTGAACTGGTCGTTGAAGCGCTTTTCCGCGTCCGGTCCGTCCGACTTCATCTCCATCGCCAGATCGTACACCGTCTGCATGGTCGCGCGCAGGGCCGCGCCCGGCGCGATGGTGATGGCGATGCCGAGCTCCTGCAACTCGTCCATGGTGAAGCGGGGCGAGATGCCGGTTTGGTTATAGAGGATCGGGCCTTTGACCTCGGCGCAGACCCGCTTCACCTCCTCGACATCGGTCGGCCCTTCGACGAAGGCCATGTCCGCTCCGGCGTCGAGATATGCGTTGGCCCGCGTAATCGCATCGTCCAGGGTGCCGCCATGCGCGCCGCGGGCATCGGTGCGGGCGATTAGCACGAAGTCCGGATCGATTTCCTTGCGCGCGTAGTCGGCGGCGCGGTACTTGCCGCACGCTTCTTCGA
>CAJWOT010000400.1 GCA_913044215.1 uncultured Rhodospirillaceae bacterium
GATCCCGGACCACATCTTCCAAATCTTCCCGCGCAATGCCGAACGGGTAGCGTTTCGCTTCCGGGACATCTTCTTGGCGACTGAGTGAGTCGGCCACGTGGTCGCCCACGAGTTCGTGGTAGACTTTCATCGCCGGTTCCCAGTTGAGTTCCTTCAGGACATTGCCTTCCGTGCGGGTCGCGATGACGTGCTCGGAATTCCGGGACCAGCCGTGCCGCAGTCGAACTTCGCTTTCCAGGTCCGCGAAGGCGACCACAGCGGCGCCGGTGTAGCGGCCTGCATCCGTGAAGACAACGGGGCTGGGGGTGCGTGTCCCGTTCCCCGCACCGGCACCAAAATAATTGACGTCGCTGCCATATTTGTCGAACAGGTCTTCCAACAGCGACGTGACCGCGACACACGAGAAATCGGTGAACACCAAGCAGGTCGGCCTTGCAGCTGCGCCGGAAATGTTGGGATAGGGCGCGGCCGGTTCGATGCTGTTCCCGTCTATTTGGACGATCGTCTGTGCCGCTAAGAGTTTTACCGGTTTGACGATGGCACCTGTTTCACGGATTTCCGCGCCGTCGACCAGGGCGGGGAACACGCCGCCGAAAATCGAATAACCCTGTGCCGACAATGATGCCAAGGTTTCGTCCAATTTCGGTTCTTCATTCCGGGCGAGACATACAAGGAGCCAATCGTCAGGTCCTTGCGCCAGCGTTCTGCATTGGTCCGCGAATTCCTGAGGATTTTCAAACGACGTGTACATGTTTCTCTAGCTGAACCGTGGCAATCGAAACCCGCAGCCTGTGGTCACTCCAACATCGTTGATCACGTATTTGTGATCTGATGGTTCAGATCGTACCAGCGCTTTATGTAAAGTTCGCTAACTATTTGACAGATCGAGGAATATTAGCGTCTGAACACACAGCGTCAGGTTTTGCGCTGTCAGGTGGAGCAAGCGAATCTCAATTTTCCACGTTTGCTTCAATTTTAAATTGCTCGCTTCGAACAGCGCATTTGCATGGCAGGGTTGGTCGAACGGGCACCCGCGAACCAGGTCCTTGCTACGCAGGTGGCGCGGTATCAGGTCGGGATGCGCATCACCTTGCCGAGCCCATCCGGTAGCGGCAGCGCCGCGTGCGCGTCGCGCACCTGCTCGATCCAGGCCACGTGGTCAGGCGCCATCGGCGCGACCCGCCGGACCGACATATCGACATGCAGTACCATCTTTTCCATCGTCGCCGACAGAAACCCTTCCGTGGCGTGATACATCTCGATCCAGCAATGCACCCGCTTGCTGTCGCACGCGATGACCCGGCCGGTCATACGCAGCAGGTCGCCCTCCTTCACCTCGCGCAGATAGGCGATGTGGATATCGCCCGCGAAGGTGCCGTTGCTCGTCGTCTCGCGGTACTCGTAGGACAGGCCGAGCAGCTCGTCCAATGTCTCCGACGCTTCGTCCATCGCCAGCAGGTAGTAGGCGACATTCATATGGCCGTTGAAGTCGATCCATTCCGGTTTGACGGTGGCGGGGGGCAGCTCAAGCGGGGTTGGGATTTCGGTCATGGTGGGCAACAAGGTCCTTTGATGTCGAAGCGGCGGACCGTAGCAATCCGCCGCACCGCAGGAAAGAGGCAGCGCCATTGCGCTGATCCGGCTCGCCTGCCTAATATTCGCCGACATAGGGAAACCAATACGCTCGGATAAGGAGACAAATCGGTGGCCGACGATATCAAGATGCCCGTGGAGGGATCGCACATCATGATGTTCGCCCGTTCGGTGGGCGACGAGAACCCGATCTATCACGACGAGGAATACGCCAAGACGACGGAGGTCGGACACATCATCGCGCCGCCGACATTCCCGCGCGCGGTCGCACAGTTCGATCCCGACTACTTTTTGCGCTGGCGTCCCAGCCAGGAATGGTTCGGTTCGGGCAAGAACCCGACCAGCATCAGCGAGAAGCCGAAAAGCAGCGGCGGTCTGCATGCCGAGCAGCATTTCGAATATCACCGCCAGCTCAAGCCGGGCGACCAGCTGACCGTCACGGTCAAGCCGGGCAAAACCTGGGAAAAGGAGAGCAAGCGCGCCGGCAAGCTGATGTTCACCGAGACGATCCAGGAATATCGCGACCAGAATGGCGAGTTGGTCATAACCTCGCGCGGCGTTGGCGTGAAGACCGAACGCCCGGTCGACCAGAGCTAAGGGAGAACGGAACAATGGCATTGAGCGCAAGCCAATTGAACGCGGGCGACACCCATGAAGAGGTTGTCGTCGACGATCTGACCCGCACCCAGCTGGTCATGTATTCCGGCGCGTCGGGCGACTACAACCCGCTGCACACGGACGATTTGTACTGCAAGGAAGCGGCCGGTTATCCGGGCGTCTTCGCGCACGGCATGCTGTCCATGGGCCTCACCGGCAAGATGCTGACCAACTATGTCGGCGACGGGCGGCTCAAGAAATACGGTGTCCGTTTCACCAATCAGGTCTGGCCGGGCGATACGCTGACCGCCAAGGCGACGGTCGTCGAGGTGCGTGACGAAGACGGCGACAAGGTTGTCGAGTTGGCGCTGGAAACGGTGAATCAGGACGGCAAAACGGTCGTCACGGGTTCCGCCACCGCGCGCGTCGATCCCTGAGCGGGATCATCACGTGAGTCTGGTTCGCATCGAACGGGCCGGCGCCGTGCGTACGGTAATGCTGGCCCGGCCTGAAAAGCGCAACGCGATCAATCCGGAGATGATGGCCGCGCTGCGCGAGGCCTTCGAAGCCGAACCGGTGGCCGAGGAGCGCGTCACCGTGCTGCGCTCCGAAGGCCCGGTCTTCTGTTCCGGCCTGCAGCTCAGCACGAGCGGCGTCGATCCGGCGGAGGCGGTGAATATCGAAGGCATGTTCACGGCGGTGCAGCAATATCCGCTGCCCGTCGTGGCCATCGTCCAGGGTGCCGCCATCGCCGGCGGTTGCGAGTTGGCGCTGCATTGCGATTTCATCGTGGCTGTCGAGACGGCGAAGTTCGCGATGCCGCTGGCGCAGCTTGGCGTGGCCACGACCTGGTTCCTGACCAAGAAGATCATGGAGACCGCCGGCCCCTTCGTCGCCCGCGAATTTCTGTTGCTGGGCGAACCCTTGACGGCTGCCCGGTTGCACGATTTCGGCGCGGTTGCTCGGGTCGCCGAGAAGGATGGGCTGGAGGATGCGGCGGATGCGCTGATCGGCCGGCTGTCGGCGAATGCGCCACTCGCCATGCGCTCGATGAAGGCGACCATGAACCGGCAGGCCGCCTTCCTATTCGATCTCGACCGGGGCGATACGGACACGATGGTCCAGGCCGTTTATGCCAGCACCGACGCTGTCGA
>CAJWOT010000401.1 GCA_913044215.1 uncultured Rhodospirillaceae bacterium
TATTGCGCCGTCGGTTCTTCGAACCAGGCCTGGGCAATAACGCCGTCGCCCCGGGCAATTCACCCGTCGGGGATCGGCTCCGCACCGGGAACCCCTAGGCCAGATGCGGTCTGATCGCGCAATACAAACTTGCCGTCTTGCAGTTTCAAGGCCACGTGTCTGTCGTCCGTGACGATAACGACGTCACCGGTTTCTTGGTTCCGACGCACATCCTGGAGACCCTTGATCTGGGGGACCATTTCGGACCGCCACTGCAGATCGGCGGATTGCGCGCAACCCGCCAGCGAACTGGCGAGAACTGCGCCCAGCAAACAGCTTCTAAAAGGCAAGCTGCTTCACCTGCAAGATGTTCGGCAACCCACTTACGGCATCAAGGACCGACAGCGCCAAGGGCTGATCGATCTGCAGCAGAGCGATCGCGTCGCCCCCCTCCCCCGCGCGTCCGAGATGGAACGTCGCGATATTGATGCCTGCATCGCCCAGCGTCTTGCCCAGATCGCCGATCACGCCAGGCTTGTCATGGTTGGTGATGTAAAGCATGTGCGGTGCCAGCTCCGCTTCGATCTCGATACCCTTCACATCAACGACGCGCGCCCGGTCGCCGCCGAACAGGGTGCCGGCGACGCTGCGCGACTGGCGCTCCGTCTGTACGGTAAGGCGGATCAGGGTTTCGTAGTCACCGGGCTGCTCATTCTTGGTCTCGGTCACACTGATATTGCGCTCCCGGGCGATCGACGGGGCGCTGACCATGTTGACCGCATCCAGCATTGGGCTCAGCAGACCGGACAGCAGGGCCGAAGCGAGCGGACGCGTGTTCAGGGTCGCCGCGTGGCCCTCGAAATCGATGGTGACGGCGGTGATGCCCGTCTCGGTCAATTGACCGGCAAAGCTTCCCAACTGCTCGGCGAGCGCCATATAAGGCCGCAGTTTCGGTGCTTCCTCCGCGCTGACCGAAGGCATGTTGATGGCGTTGGTCACCGCGCCGGTCAGCAGATAGTCGGCCATCTGCTGCGCGACCTGCAGCGCCACCTTTTCCTGCGCTTCCGTCGTCGCGGCGCCGAGATGCGGTGTGCACACCACATTTTCGCGGCCGAACAGCACGTTTTCGCGCGCTGGCTCCTCGACGAAGACATCGAAGGCCGCGCCCGCGACATGACCGGAGTCGAGCGCGTCGGCCAAATCTTCCTCGACGACCAATCCGCCGCGCGCGCAGTTGATGATCTGCACGCCGGGCCGCATCTGCGCGATGGCGGCCGCATCGATGATCCCCTTGGTCCCATCGGTCAGCGGCGCGTGCAGGGAGATGAAATCCGCCCGTGCGAACAGGTCAGGCAGCTCAAGTTTCTCGATCCCGAGATCCCCCGCCCGTTCCGGCGACAGGTAGGGGTCGTGCACGATGACCTTCATGCGCAATCCCTGCGCCCGGTCTGCCACGATCGAGCCGATATTGCCGCAGCCGATCAGGCCGAGGGTCTTGCCTTCGATCTCACGCCCCATGAAACGGGACTTCTCCCACTTACCGGCCTGGGTCGACCCGTTCGCGGCAGGGAGCTGGCGTGCGAGGGCGAACATCATCGCGATCGCGTGCTCTGCCGTCGTCGTCGCGTTGCCGAAAGGCGTGTTCATCACGACCACACCCTGCTTCGTCGCGTTGGCGAGATCGATATTGTCGACGCCGATCCCGGCACGGCCGACGACCTTCAGATTGTCCGCCGCGGCGAGCACATCCGCCGTCACCTTCGTCGCCGAGCGCACGGCCAAACCGTCATAGTCGCCGATCCGCGCGACCAGCTCCTCCGGCGACAGACCGGTTTCGAAATCGACCTCGACCCCGTTGTCCTTGAAAATATCGACGGCTTGCGGACTCAGCTTGTCCGAAATCAGTACTTTAGGCATTTGTTGTTCGACCTTGCCTTATTCCGCCGCGGCGGATTGGAAACCTTCGCCATGCGCCCAGTCGAGCCAGGGCAACAGCGCTTCGATATCGCTGGTCTCGACCGTGGAGCCGCCCCAGATGCGCAGGCTCGGCGGCGCGTCGCGATACCCGTCGATATCGTAGGCGACACCTTCCTCTTCAAGGCGCTGGGCGATCCGCGCCGGCACCTCCGGTCCGTCATCCGGCAGTTCGAGGCAGATGGAAGTGCAGGACCGCGTCGCCGGGTCCTTGGGTAGAAACCGGATCCAGTCCGTGCGGTCGACCCAGTTTTCGACGGCGCGCAAGTTCGCTTCCGCGCGTGCGATCAGACCGGAAAGACCGCCAACCGACTCGGCCCAGCGGAGGGAGTCGAGACAATCCTCGACCGCCAGCATCGACGGCGTGTTGATCGTCGCGCCCTTGAAGATGGCTTCGTTCAGCGCGCCGCTCTTGGTCAGGCGGAAGAGTTTCGGCAGTGGCCGTGGCGGTGCATAGGATTCCAGCCGTTCAACCGCCCGCGGCGACAGGGCCAGCATGCCGTGCGCCGCCTCGCCGCCCAGCACCTTCTGCCAGGACCAGGTCACCACATCGAGCTTCTCCCACGGCAGTTCCATCGCGTAGACCGCGGAGGTGGCATCGCACAAGGTCAGGCCGGCCCGGTCATCGGCAATCCAGTCACCGTTCGGCACGCGGACACCGCTCGTCGTGCCGTTCCAAGTGAAGACGATATCGCGGTCGCAATCGACCTGGCCCAGATCGGGCAGCAGCCCGTAATCCGCTTCGAAATGCCGCACGTCCTCAAGCTTCAACTGCTTGGTCATATCGGTGACCCAACCGGCGCCGAAGGACTCCCAAGCCAGCATGTCGACCCCGCGGGCGCCGAGCATCGACCACATCGCGATTTCCATCGCGCCGGTATCCGACGCCGGTACGATGCCGAGACGGTAGTCGTCCGGCAGGCCCAGGATCGATCGGCTGCGATCGATCACCTCCGCCAGTTTCGCCTTGCCCGGCGCAGAACGGTGCGATCGGCCAACCACCGCATCCGCCAAGGCGGCGGGGTTCCAACCGGGCCGCTTGGTGCAGGGGCCGGAAGAGAAGTTGGGGTTGTTCGGGCGCGCCGTCGGCATTCCCATAGATCGATCCTTTCACATGATGTAAGTCCCGTTCCCGGCGGAACGGCGGGCGGGAGACTACGCATCCGACCGTATGGGGTCAACGACCAATATGCTGCAATGCAGCATACCCATGTTGCGACGAATCCTATTGATTTTAAACGATTTGTGTCCTGCTTCCTCTATCACTAACGTGGTGAAAACAGAAACTGGCCGATGACCGTTCCTCAAATCTACATATTCGTGGTTCTGGCGGCGACGCTGACCCTGTTCATCTGGGGACGCTGGCGCTACGACGTGGTG
>CAJWOT010000402.1 GCA_913044215.1 uncultured Rhodospirillaceae bacterium
GGTCGAGCCGCCCCGGCGCTGATTCAAACCGAGTGTCCGCCGCCCAGGACTGACCCTCGGCCAGTTTCGCGAGCGATTGCCACTGAGCATCGTCCGCCACCGACAGCGTCAGATAGGTGTCTTTGCCACGCGCTGGATAGATGCCGTGCGGCGCCATATCGGGGTGGCGGTTTCCACGGGGCGGCGGCTGCCGGCCGGTCAGTTGGCTCTCCAGGATGTAGGGCCGCAGTGTCCCGAACAACGCCGCGATCTGCGAGAAGTCGATATAGCAGCCCTGTCCCGTGACCCGCGCGCGGCGCAGCGCGGCGAGCAGGGGGACGAGCGCGTGCACGGTCGCGCTCGGATCGCTGAGACCGAGGTTCAATGCGCCGATCGGATCTTCACCCGGATAGCCGATCAGTTTTTCCATGCCAACGAAGCTCGACATGGTCGGCGCGTATGCGCGCATCTTCGTCAATTCGCCGAACTGCCCGGCGGCCGACATCGCCAGCATGACGATCCGCGGATTAAGCGCCTTGACCGCGTCGTAACCCAGGCCGGACCGCTCCAACGACCCGGGCGACATGTTTTCGATGATCGCGTCGCTTTGGCTGACGAGACGTTTCAGCAACGCAACGGCTTCCGGTTTCTTGATATTGAGCGTGATGCCGTGTTTGCCGTGGTTCACCTGGTGATACATCGGCGACATCTCGGTCGAGGGGCCCTCGACGAACGCGCCGTCGCGCACGATGCGGCCCGCGAGCCGCAAATTGTCGGGGCGTTTCGCGTGCTCGACCTTGATGATTTCCGCCCCCAGCTCACCCAGTATCGTGCTCACCCAGGGCGCCGACCAAACCCAGCCGAGATCGAGAATGCGGGTGCCGGCAAGGGGCGCGGAGGGGTCGATAGGTGCCGTCGTGTCCGCGCGCGGGGCCCGCAGCAGATCGGCGGCGATATCCGTTGCCCGATCTTGGCGCGTCTCCATCGCGTGAAATGGGAGTGCCGCCGTGCGGACGGACCTGCCGGCACCTGTGGTCTCCGCGAGAAAACCGCGGTCCTGAAAATGCGGCGTATCCAGAACGTCGGCGAGCTCCCGCAGCGGCGAGACGATCAGCCCGTTCTCCAGCGCGATCGCCTCCAACTCGGCCATCGTATGTTCGGCGAGCCATGGCATGATCTGGGCGTCGACCTCTTCGGGATAATCGCGGCCCATGGCGCGGAGCTTCTGATAGCGCGGCTCGGCGGCCCAATCCGGGCTTCCCATGGCCGCGACGAAGCGGTTCCACTCATCGCGCGTCCGCCCACAGATGCATACCAGTCCATCCTTGCAGGGCAGGATGACAAAGGGGTAGGCGCCACCAGAACCGGACGCCCTGCGGCCGTTGCGCTCCCAGGTAAGTCCGTGATGCACGAAGTACCGGCACCCGCCCGCCACGTAGCTCGCCAGCACATCGGCCAGCGCGATGTCGACCAGCTGACCGCCCGACCCCGCGTCGCGGGCGTGCAGCGCCACCAGACATCCGGCGGCCAGCATCGCGCCGGATTGATGTTCCAGGATACCGGGCGGCATCGACAGCGGTGCCCGTCCCGGCTCGCCGAGCGACCAGGACACCGCGCCGATCGCCTGCGCGTCGAGCGCCTGTGCCGGAAACGAGGCATAGGCGCCGCTGAGGCCAAAGGTCGATGCGGTCCCGATGACGAGATCGGGATGCATTTCGTGAAGCGTGGCGATCGCGCCTGCCAGACCAGCAAGTTCAGCCGGCGCGTCGCACAGGAGGATGTCGGCACTGCCCAGTGCTTCGTCGAGCGCGGCACGGTCCGCCGGCCAAGGAGAATCGGACTTGCCGTCCGCGAGCACGTCCAACGCCGCGCCGATTGGCGATCCGGTCTGCCGGGAATCATCGAAATCAACGACCAGCCGCGCGACATCCGCGCCCATGGCGGCGAGCTGCCATCCGGCGAAGGCGGCGGCGATGCCGCTCTCCGCCCCGACGAACTCGACGACGCGAATCCCTTCACCTTTGGCAGCGTACGGCTGAACCATCCGTATCGTTTACCCCGTCAGCGGCTTGCGGCCGAGTGGCGGATAAGTGGGGTGGATGTAGCCATGCGTCGAGGCATGGCCCGCCGGCACCAGGCTGTCGAGCAGCGCTTCGTCCTCCGCTGTGAAGCTGTAGTTGAGCGCGTCGAGATAACCTTGCCAGTGCGCCACCGTGCGCGGCCCGGCGATGATGCTGGTGATCATCCGGTTATTGAGCAGCCAGAGGATCGCGAAGGCGATTGGGGTCATGCCGCGCGCTTCCGCGTGGGTCTTGATCACCTGGGCGGCCTCCATCGATTCAGGCCGGTAATCGTTGCTGAGGATGCGTTCGTTGCCGCGCGCCGCGCGCGAGCCTTTGGGCGGCGGCTGGCCCAGCAAATACTTGCCCGTCAACAGCCCGCGCGACAGCGGGGCGTAAGGGGCGACGCCATAGCCGTAGAACTCGGCCGCCGGCAGGTGATCGTACTCGATCATCCGGTTGAGCGCGTTGTAGTAAGGTTGGTTGACTACCGGGCGCGGCACACCGAGCGTGTCGGCGACCCGCATGATCTCGCCGATCATCCAGCCGGGAAAGTTGGAGAAGCCCCAATAACGCGCCTTGCCGGCGCGGATCACGTCGCCGACCGCGCCGATCGACTCTTCCAGCGGCGTGTCGTAGTCGACCGTGTGCAGATACCAGATGTCGAGATAGTCGGTCTGCAACCGGTCCAGACTGGCATCGATCGCTCGCATCATCCATTTCCGCGACAGGCCTTCATGGTGCGGCAGCGGCCCGCCGCGATGGCCGACCTTGGAGGCGAGCACCCATTGGTCGCGGTCCCGCTTGATCAGCCGCCCGACCTCACGCTCGGATTCGCCCAGCACGTACATGTCGGCGGTGTCGATGAAATTGACGCCCGCGTCGCGCGCCATGGCGACGATCCGCCCCGCCGTCGCTGGGCTCGCCTCTTCGCCGAACATCAGGGCGCCGAGGCAGATCGGCGATACCTTCAGGCCGCTTGTCCCCACTTGTCGGTATTGCATGGTTACCCCCTTTGCGGCGGTTAGTTTAATCCGCGCGAAGCCGCTGTCGAGGCTGGCTTGCGCCGCGTGTCGGCTCCACGGGGTCTGATTTTCGCCCGCATCGCGCGGGATGTGTTTCGCCCCATCCGATTATCGGCAGCGAATACTGCTAATAACGCTTTTTTACCCTGCAACCCTTCTATAATTTCCGACTCTCGTTAAGGCGTATGCACTGCAAGTGCCGTCGATTTGGGCCGCATGGACGAGGACGGGTTTCTCTACATCCTCGACCGCGCCAAGGACAT
>CAJWOT010000403.1 GCA_913044215.1 uncultured Rhodospirillaceae bacterium
TCCTGCCCCTATCCGCCACTAACGGACGAAGATCGGGCTATCGTTGAGGCATGGATCCGGTCGCTGGAATAGGCGCGCCGCGCGCCCTGGCTGTCCGCAATAAACATTTCGGGACCTGGTGGAATAATCTGCCTTCCTGATTGTTAATCTTTATGAGAGCGGCGGGTGTTCGGCGCAGGGCGCGTCGTCGCCGGCCGTGCTTCGAGCGGAGGCGGCAAAAGCGAAGGGGCAACGGCGATCAAAGCCAACGCAAAGGCCGGCGGCTCCGTCGCGACGGTTGCTAAGCACGCCAAGGCGTTGAACGCGACCTCGAAGCAGATGCTCGCCCTTTTCCCGAAGGGCAGCGGGCGGGGCGATTTCTCGGACAAGCAGACCCGTGCCCTGCCGGCGGTCTGGAAGGACTAGGCCCGTTTCAAGAAGGCCAACAGGTCTTTGCCGACGAAACTGCGAAGCTGGCTTCGATAGCGGCAAGCGGCAATCAGGCGGCGATTGCCAAACAGGTCGGCGCCGTGGGTAAAAATGGCTGCGGCGGGTGCGATAAACCCTTCCGCGGCGCGAAGGCGAAATAGCCTGCATTCGTTCTGCCGGCGTCACTTCCTCCGATAACGCAGAAGTTCGTCCCCGCTGTACGCATCTTGTGAGGCGCGCGGCGGGGGCGGCATCTTTTCTATCCTATTCGTGTTTGCAAGGGCTTCGGTTTCGGCGTCGATCGCTAGTATGGTCGATACTTTGTCATCATCCCTGAACAGATAGGGAGTATTCGGCCATGGCTATCCAACTGAACCATCACATCGTGTCCGCCCGCGACAAGATGGAATCCGCGAACTTTCTGTCTGAAATCCTTGGCCTCCCGGCGCCGGTGATGGCTGGCCCGTTTGCGGCGGTGCAGGTCGGCGAAACGGCGCTCGATTTTCGCGACCGTGACGGTGAGATTACGACGCAGCATTACGCATTCCTGGTCAGCGATGCGGAATTCGAAGAGATTTTCGGACGCATTAGGGAACGTGGCCTGACCTACTGGGCCGATCCCGGGCGCAAGAAGGTCGGCGAGACAAACGCCTGGGACGATGGTCGCGGGGTTTACTTCGACGATCCCAACGGTCATCTGCTGGAGATTATCACCAGGCCTTATGGCAGCGGCGGAACTGAAGCCAAGAACCCGCACCCTTTCGTTGCAGCAGCCAAGAGCTAGAACTGAGGCAGTTACAGGGACAACGCCGCACAGCCTTCCGAAAACGCGACCGGTGTGTCGTTCAAGAGCAATGCAGCGGCTGTCCTATCGAAACGATTTTCACCGTCCACCATCGGGTCCTGAGGGACGAGGCGGTGGTCGAGCACCAAACGTGACAGCAGCAGGCGGCGTGCGTCGCCTCCCTTGGCGCCAGCCGTGCATCCTTCCCACGCTAACAGAATGGCTGACGCGACATTGTAAAGGGCGTTTGTGACAAGCCGCGCCTTGTCCTCCTGCGCGGGGTCGCGCGCGACAGACTCCGCAAAGGCCACGGCCCGGTCGAGCTGGGTATGCAATTGGCCGCGAAACTGCCCCGGCAGGTTCGCCGCGTCGTCGAGTTTGGCGCCGAGCGCTTCGTGCAGCGTTTCGTGCGCGCGGACTCGGCCTACCGCCCGGGTGATGACGTCGAGCGCGTTGATGTTCGACGTGCCCTCCCACAGCAAGCCGACCTGCGCATCGCGGATCAGGCGCGGGTTGACCCAATCCTCGATATAGCCATTGCCGCCGCGAATCTCCATCGCGCCCGTGGCGACGGGCACATTGTCGCGGCAGGCGCGGAATTTCAGCAGGGGCGTGAGGATACGCAGCAGGGTCTCGGCGCGATCGTCGCCTGTATTGGCGGACGCCATGATATGGCCGGTGTACAGGAACAAACTCAGCGCCTGCTCGGTCGGCAGCAGAATCTTCATGAGCTGCCGGCGCAGTAAAGGAAAGTCCACCAGAGTGCGGCCGAAGGCGCGGCGGTGCCGGGCCACTTGCAGCGACTCGTTCAAACAACGGCGCATCATCGCCGCGGCGCGTACCCCGTGCGACAAACGCGACAGGCTGACGGTCTTCATGATCTGGCGCAGACCGCTGCCTTCCTCGCCGATCAGGTAGGCCTCAGCACCCTCCAGCGTGACTTCGCCCGATGCCATCGACCATGTCCCCAGCTTGTTTTTCAACCGGGCGATGCGATAGCGGTTCCGGCTGCCGTCCGGCAGGTGGCGTGGGACGAGGAAAAGACTCAGACCGCTGCTGCCACCGGGGGCGCCTTGCGGTCGCGCCAACAGCAGGATCACCTGGGCATCGGTACTCGAGCAGAACCATTTGTCGCCATAAATGCGCCAGCGGTCGCCGTCCGGTTTCGCCATGACGTCGATATTGCCGACGTCCGACCCGGCGCCCTGCTCGGTGAGAAATTGGGCGCAGCGGTACAATTCGTCGACATCGTCGGACAGCATCTGGGGCAAGAATCTGGACTTCAGCGTTTCGTCACCCCGGTTGCGCAGCAGTGTGATGCCGGTATCCGTCATCGATACCGGACACATCAGACCGAATTCGCCCTGAACGAACAGGTATTGAAAAATGTAGCGCACCAGCGGCGGCATCGGCTCGGGCCAGCCGAACACGCCGGCGACATGGCCCATACGGTGGATGGAGAACGTGCCGTAAGCCAGCTCTTCCATCTCCCGAAAGGCCGGGTGGTACTCAATGGTCTCCGCATCGCGGCCCCTCGCGTCTCGCGGGTGCAATTTCGGCGGATGGCGGTCGGCGGTGCGCGCCAGCGTGTCGAGACGATCCCCGGCAACCGCGCCAAGCCGCCGCATTTCGGGCACAACGCAGTCGCGCAGGGCCGCCGGCAGATAGGCGTCAATTCCCGCCTGCAGTCCTTTATCGATTTCGAAGAAATTCAAGCCGGCGCAATCGGGTGCGACCCAATCGGCCCCGCTGCGGGGGGCGGTGATATCATCCGGCATTGAGGCTCTCCTTAATGGTCGGTTGGCAATAAGTACGAAGCCGCAACCTAATTGATGCGAGGGGGCCGCGACAGCGGTCGTGTGTCGCATCTTCCGTCGCAAATTCCCACTGGCGCCGGAAACGAACTGCTTTAGGGGACGGAAAAATACGTTGCTGTGGGCGGGAACTGATGACCTACGCCAACCTCGACAGAAAACTCGCCGACGGACATCTCGTCGTCCTTGACGGCGGGACCGGCACGGAGCTGGAGCGCCGCGGGGTGCCGATGGATGCGGACGCCTGGTGTGGCGCCATCGCGCTGGAGCATCGCGAGACGCTTGAAGCGGTGCA
>CAJWOT010000404.1 GCA_913044215.1 uncultured Rhodospirillaceae bacterium
CCTGAGCATGTGCTGAGCTGGTGCCCTTCTTGCGTGTTGCATTTGGGTGAGACTATCGACGGGTATCGCGATACCAGCTTTAATTTCGATCACATCACCCAATTCATGGCCGACCGGGTGTTGCAGCTGCGCGATAAGTTCGTGCGGCCGGTGGATCGGCGGGTGTTGCTGCATATCCATGACGGCATGCCGGGAATCGGCCAAAACGTCGTTCAACTGCTGGCCGACATTCCGGGCTTGACTATCGTCGAGGCAGTGTCCGAGCCGGGTTACACCTGCGGGGGCTCTGGAGCGGACCGGTCCCCCAATTTGAAAAAGATAAAGCGCGATGAGACGGTTGCCCGCGCCGAAGCGGACGATGTCGACGCGCTGGTGACCCTGTTCCATGGCTGCCACGGCCAGCTCGCCAAGGAAGAAGGCCGGGGAAAATTCGAGGTCTTGAACTGGACCGATCTTGTCGTCGAGGCGCTCGGCGAGATCCCGCATGTCGATATGAACAAACGCTATCGGCTGCAGCAGGATTGGGACATGGTACTCGATGAAGGTGAAATCTATCTCAAGGCCAATGGCGTCAATATGGATCGCGTGTGGCTGAAAGGCCTGTTGCCGGACATTTTCGCGCAGAGTGAATTCAAAGGCGGGCTTGAGAGCTTCGGTACGTCGAACTAGGGGAAAATCCAAAAGCTATGTCGAAGCGGAGAGCCGCGCTGGTCACAGGATCAACGCGTGGAATCGGCCAAGCCATTGCGAGGGCGCTGGCGGCGGATGGGTGCAATGTGATGCTGAACGGTTTCGGCGATGCCGACGCGATCGAGAAAGATCGCGCGGCCATGGCCGAAGAGCATGGTGTCGAGGTCCAATACAACGGTGCTGATTTGGGGGTGGAGAGTGATGTCGATACGCTCACCCGAGCCACGGAAGAGGCGTTCGGGGCCGTCGATATTCTCGTCAACAACGCCGTGATCCGTTACTTCCATACGATCGACGGATTCGACCGCAAGGATTGGAACCATGCGATGGCGGTTAACGTGACCGCTCCTTTCTTGCTGACGCAGAATGTCCTGCCCGGCATGCGTGAGCGCGGTTGGGGTCGAATCGTTAATTTTTCCTCGGTCTTGGGGCTGGCGGCGCGTTCCGGTCGTGCCGACTATGTGACGGCAAAGACGGCGATGCTGGGTATCACGCGCGCGACGGCAGCGGAAACCCGGTCTGAGCCGAACATCACCTGCAACGCGATCTGCCCCGGTTCGGTGCTGACGCCGAACACGGAGATCAAGATCGGCGAACTGGCTGAAGAAGCGGGTCTCAGTTTCGATGAGGCGAAAGGCGAGTATCTTCGCCGCCGCGGTCAGACGACGGGTTATATCGAACCGGCCCGCGTTGCCGGTCTCGTCGCGTTCCTGTGCCGCGAGGAAGCCAGTGATATCACAGGCGCAGCGATCCCGATTGATCGGGGCCGTTCTGCCACCTGGCTCGATGGTGGTAACGGTTGAGGCTTTGACCTGAGTCAATGAACCCGACGTGAGAAGCGTTACTGTGCTGTCCGAAAAGGAGGAACAGCCGGATGAAACGCAGCACGCACCCGATCCAAGATAAAGCCGAAGTCGCGATAGGTTTTCCAGATAAGGTCTATATGGGGTCGTTTATGCGCAGCTCCACGTTCGAGGTGCGTGCCGAGAATGACGGGCTGTTCATCAAACTGCTTAGGACAGGCAAGGACCAGCGGGAGGTCGAAGTCCACCTGCACCAACATCTATTGGCCGATATATTGGAAGCGTGGTCGGAGTCTCTGACCGAGCAGCCGCCGATGGACAAGATCACCGGGACACGCTGCTCGACTCGCTGACAAAGGTCGAGAAGGCGCTGAAGCGAAAGCGCCGCCGTCAGGCGTAGCCGAAGGTACGTTCCAGATCGCCGATTGCGTCGTCGAGGATCGATACGATTCGCTCGACTTCATCCTTTGTGATGCACAGTGGCGGCGACAGCGAGATGATGTGATTGGCGCGTGTCAGCAGGCCCCGCTCTTGCAGGCCGTCGTTAAGATGTTTGATCTCGTCGCTCGACTCAGCAAACTTTTCCTTTGTTTCACGATCTTTAACGAGTTCGACGCCGGCGATCAGGCCGAGACCGCGCACGTCGCCCACGATCGGATGGTGGCGCAGCCCGTTCAGCCCTTCCAGCAGATGCGCGCCCATCTTGGCCGAATTCTCCACCAGACCTTCATTTTCGATGATCGCGATATTGGCCAGCGCGGCGGCGCACGCGGCGGCGTGGCCGCCATAGGTCAGCAGATGGGTCAGCTTGTTGTCGCCTTCGAACGCTTCGACCACATGCGGCCGGCACATCACGGCCCCGATCGGGGCGTAGCCGCTTGAGAGGCCCTTCGCCATCGTCAGGATGTCGCCGACCAGGTCCCAGTGTTCCGAAGCAAACATCTTGCCGGTCCGTCCGAACCCGTTGATGACCTCGTCGGTGATCAGCAGGACGCCGTGTTTGTCACAGATCTCCCGCAGCCGCTTCCAATACCCGTCCGGCGGAATGACGATGCCGTTCGAGGCGGAAACCGGTTCGGCGATCACGGCGGCAACAGTTTCCGGGCTTTCGTATTGGATCATCTGTTCGATCTGATCGGCGCAGAGCAGGTCGCAGGCGGGGAAGGTCTGCCGGAAGTCGCAGCGATAGCAATAGGGGGGTGAGGCGTGCAGCACACCATGCATGAAGGGGCTATGATAGGGCTCGGCATTTGGCCGTGTGCCGCTTACGCTCATCGCGCCATAAGTCGCGCCGTGATAGGAGCCGCGGCGGCCGATCACCTTCTGCCGTTTGGGCTCGCCATTGTGGTAGTGATACTGCCGCGCGATCTTGATCGCTGATTCCACCGCCTCTGATCCACCGGAGCAGAAAAACGCCGTTCCGAGGTCGCCCGGTGTGATCTCCGCAAGATGAGTGGCGAGTTGAATGGCCGGTATCGTGGTTGCCTGGGTGGAACTCGCATAGGCCAGCATGCTTGCCTGCTTCGCCATCGCGTCGCCGATTTCCGAGCGGCCGTGGCCGACATTCACCAGCCATAGACCGGCCAACGCGTCGATAAATTCATTGCCGTCGATATCCTTGACGATGCACCCCTTGCCCTCGACCAGGATGCGCTTGCCCATATCCTTGGCGAGCGCCCGGTAGGGCGAGGCGTGCATGAAAATGTGCTCGCTGCCAGCCTCCCGCAGCGCGGCTTCGTTCGAGGCGGGATCGGTGATGGCGATAGACATGGTTCCTCCCAGCGCGTTCAGGCTCCTGATACGG
>CAJWOT010000405.1 GCA_913044215.1 uncultured Rhodospirillaceae bacterium
AAGGAATATGGCGGGCTGAAGGTCGGTCAGGCCCGTCGCCTGAAGGACCTCGAGGGGCGCCGCCGTCCCCGCCAATTTATTCTCCAGAAGTCACCCCGGCTCTGCGTGTTCAGCCCTTATGCCAGGCGCAGCGTTTCCCTGGCCCCCGGATCAGCGCGGCAATGCCGCTTGTCCGGGGAAACACCCGGTGAGCGGGAAGACTAACCTGCGTCTGCGCCTACGCAGGCGGCGCGACCGACAACTTGCCTTGCACCCCATGCGTCTCGATGAAGCCGGCGATCATGCCGCTGGCCTTGGCGTCCTCTACGAAGCCCTTCAGCCACTCATAGGCTTCCGGGTTGTTCTTGTTGACGCCGACCGCCTGCTGCACGGCGGAGAACTGGCCGTCGAGGATGCGCGAGCCCGGCAGCTTGTCCTTTTCGGTCAGCAGGCGCGGGCGCAGGCTGGCCAGCGCGTCCATCTTGTCGTTCACGAACTGGTCGAAGGCCGCGTCGCCGCCGACGATCGGGCACAGCTCGGCCTTTTGGACATTGTTCTCCAGCCACAGCCCGTAGGCGCTGCCCTTGGAGACCGAGATGCGGTTGCCCGGCTGGTCGACCTCCTCGACCGACTGAATGGGCGAGTCCGGCGGCACCAGATAGGTCGCTTCGATCTCCACATAGGCGGCCGTAAAATCCATCACCGCGGCGCGCTGCGGCTCGGCGCCGATATTGCCGATGTCCCAAGCGTCGGTCCCCGCGGCGGCGGCGACGGCGCTCGGGTTCTCGAACGGCACCAGCTTGAGCGGCACGCCGAGCGCGTCGGCGATCGCCTTGGCGATGCTGGGGGACGGGCCGATCGGGTCGCCGTCCGGCATCTTGTCGACGACCAGCAAAAAGTTCGACATGTTGATACCGGCGCGCAGCACGCCGGTCGGGGTGAGTTGCGCTTTCACGGTATCTGACGGTGCGGTCATGGCGATGGTTTCCAGTCTGTTGATGGGACGCGTGATCTGCCAGGATTAAGCCAACTGGCGGGCGGCGGCGCAAGCGGCGGCCTGACGAGATTGCGAGGGGAGAGAGCATGAAGGTCACGGGGGTCGAGATCCTGGTCGCCGGCGCGGGCTGGCGGAACTTCAACTTCGTGAAGGTGATCACCGATGAAGGCCTCACCGGCTGGGCCGATTTCAGCCAGGGCAATGTCGGCGGGGCGATCGCACCGCTAGTCGAGCATATGGGCCGGCATCTGGTCGGCAAGGACCCGCGCCAGGTGCAGCCCGCCATCGAGGAACTGCGCCGGCGCAGCTGGGGCGTGTCGATCGGGGCGGCGGCGCGCGCCATCGGGCCGCTCGAGAACGCGCTGGTCGATATCAAGGCGAAGGCGCTCGGCATCCCGGTGCACGAGATGCTGGGCGGCGCGCTGCGCGACCCGATCCGGCTCTACTGGTCGCATTGCGGCAGCTATCACGTCACCAAACACGAGACCCTTGGCGTCGACCCGATCCGCTCGCTCGACGACATCAAACGGTTGGGCGCACGGGTGCGCGACGCCGGCTATCACGCGCTGAAATGCAACCTCATCATGTTCGACCGCGACACGCCCTATCTCTACGGGCCCGGCTGGGTCGGCGGCAATGGCGATGCGGACCGCAACCCGGTGCGCGCGGCGACCCGGGCGGCGGTCGACCAGATGCAGGCCTTCCGCGACGGCGCGGGCCCCGGCGTCGGGCTCCATCTCGACACCAACTTCAACTTCCGCGCCGAGGGGTTCCTGCGCATAGCGCGCGCGCTCGAGCCGCTCGATCTGGAATGGCTGGAGGTAGACAATTTCGACGCCACTGCGGTCGCCGATCTGCGCCGCGGCACGACGACGCCGATCGCCTCCTGCGAGACTCTGACCGGCCTCCGCCAACTGCGCCCCTTCCTCGACCATCGGGCGGCCGACGTGGTGATCATCGACGTCATGTATAACGGCATCCTGGAGGCGCTGCGCATGGCGGCCCTGTGCGACGCCTTCGAGGTCAATGTGGCGACGCACAATTACAGCGGCCCGATCGGCTCGCTCATCACCGCCAACTATTGCGGCGTCCTGCCGAACTTCCGGGTGATGGAGATCGATGTCGACCAGGTGCCCTGGGCCTACGATCTGCTGACCGTGAAGCCCGTCATCGAGAACGGCCATATGGGCCTGCTGCCCGGCCCCGGCTGGGGCGCGGAGGTCGACGAGGAGGCGATCAAAGCGCACCCGCCGATCCAGGAGAAGTCGGGGCTCGTCTAGCGCGTTACCGTTTCTCGGACATCGTTCCCGCGATAGACTGCCCGGCCCGCACGCTTGAAAGGATTTTCCATGAAACTCGGCCTGCTGCTGCCCAATCAGGGCGTTGTGTTCGGTGCGACGACGGTGCCGGAATTGCTCGAGCTGGCGGGTATCGCCGAAGGCTGCGGCGTCTTCGAAAGCCTGTGGGTCGGCGACAATCTGCTGGCCAAACCGCGGCTTGAGAGCGTCACCCTGCTTTCCGGCCTCGCCACCGTTACCAAGACCAGTCGCCTCGGCACCGCCTGCATGGCGAGCTTCCCGCTGCGCGACCCGATCGTGCTGGCCGCCCAATGGGGCGCGCTCGACTGCCTGTCCGGCGGCCGCACGGTGCTGACCGCCTGCATCGGCGGCGGCCCGACCAAGGGCAATATCGCCGGCGGGTTCGACAATGAGTACAGCGCCATGCAGATCGATCCGCGCGAGCGGGTCGCCCGCATGGAGGAAGGCATCGAGGTGCTGCGCACCCTGTGGACCGACGATCCGGCCAGCTTCGACGGCCGCTTCTTCCGCTTCAACGGCATCGCCGTGCGCCCGCCGCCCGTGCAAACCCCGCCCATCTGGATCGCCAACAACCCCTGGGTCTTCGCCGACACCAAGGCGGGGCCGAGCGCGCGCCAGGTCGACCGGGTGGCGCGGTTGGCGGATGGCTGGATGACGGTCGGCGCCACGCCGGAACAGTTCGACGAGACTTGGCAGGCGATCAAAGCGGCCGCCACAGGACACGGCCGCGACGTGGCGGAGAATTCGATCTACTTCAACGTCAATCTGAACGACAATCCGGCCGCCGCCTATACCGAAGCCAAGCGCTTCCTCGACACCTATTACAGTTCCGACTGGCCGGAATGGAAGGTCAAGGTCTGGACCGCCTGCGGCGCGCCCGAGACCTGCGCCGAGCGCATCCGCGCCTTCCGCGACGTCGGCGCGCAGACCATGATCCTCCGCTTCACCGCCTATGACCAGAAGGCCCAACTCGCCCGCTTCCTGGCCGAGGTCGCGCCGC
>CAJWOT010000406.1 GCA_913044215.1 uncultured Rhodospirillaceae bacterium
GCCTGAAAAGCGTTTAAGCCGTTGGCCAATGATCGGGGACCCGTTCCGCTTCCTGTTCGCCCGGCCAGGGGGGCATGGTTGCGATCACGAACCGGAGCGGCGCTGGTCCCGTGTTCCGGAATTGAAAGTGCGCCCCGGTTGGGATGGTCAGGCTTGTCCCTTGGGTGACGGGCTTGACTTCTTCTTCGCCGTCGAACGCACGCCAGACCTCGCCTTCGCCGCTTAGAAAGTGCCAGACCTCCTCGATCGTCTTGTGTCGGACGGCTTTGGAGACGCCGCCGGGCGCCAAAGTGCAATGCACCATGCTGGCGCGTTCCACCTCTCCGAGGAAGCGAATTTCAGACCCGTCGGGTGCGATCGCGTCGACTGCATCGGACAATTCTCGGGATTGAAACGGCATGCTCTCCCTCCGTCGTTACGCGGTGAATTTGAGCCGCAGGGCCGGCAATTGCTACACTGATGTCCGCATGCAGTCATTTTAATTGGGTCATACGAGAGGTTCGCGATGTCCGATATCAACACCTTGTCCGCTATCGAAGTCATTCCGTCCGGTAAGGCACTGGGCGCCGAGGTGCGTGGCATCGATTTCGCGCAACCGGTACCGGATGTAGTGCGCGACGAGTTGGTGAAGATCTGGGCCGATCATCTGGTCCTGCTGTTTCGGGGCCTGAAGCTGAGCGATGATCAATTGCTGTCCACCGCTGAATTGTTTGGCGGCAGCCAAGCGGCGAAGTCGCGCGATTTCTTCCTGCAGGCGGGCGTCAAGCCTGGGGAGAATGACCGCGTGGCGAAAAAGCCCGCGATCACGATAATTTCCAACGTCGACGGCCAGGGGAAGGCAGGCGTCGCCTCGGAGGCCGACCGCAGCTTGAGCCTCAAATGGCATTCCGACAATTCCTACGTCGAGGTGCCGCCGACCGGTAGCCTGCTGCACGCCCATACGGTTCCGAGCAAGGAGTACGGCGGAGCGACATCGTTCAACAACCAATACCTTGCCTATGAGAACCTGTCGGACGAACTCAAGGCCGCGATCGAAGGCAAGAATTGTGTTCACGACGATCATCGCAACACATCCGGGATTTTGCGGCCGACGAAGAAAAAGCCGGAGAAGCGGGAAGATATCACCGGCCCGACCCATCCACTGGTGCGTATCCATCCGGTCACCGGCAAGCGGGCGCTTTATCTCGGCCGGCACTATGAATGGCCGTCCAGCTATATTCCTGAGCTCGATGACAAGGAAAGCGAAGCGCTGCTGGCGAAGCTCTGGGCCGCGGCGAGTGACGATTCCCTAATGTGGTCGCACGATGATTGGCAAGACGGTGACCTGCTGATGTGGGACAATCGCTGCACGATGCATGCGCGGTCCCCGGTAGATCACTCTCAGGCCCGCGTCCTGCACCGCACCCTGATTAAGGGGGACCCGGTGATTTCCGCTTGGGGTCAGCCATCCGCGGCGGCGGAATAAGGCATCTGCCGCAGCGTTACGGCTGGCTTTCTGGTCGGGGCTTGAGGCTTTGACGGGCGTTTAATTTAAAATTTCAGCCTGTGACACATATCACAGGCTGAGATGGCGATTCCTGCCAGTATGAAAAGATCAAAAGGCAGGATTTGCCGAAGGGGCAGCGGCAAGGGCTTGCGAAGCGCGGAAACGGTTTCGGTGTATCGACAGAGCCTCGCACCAATCGGCAATGGTCTTAACGCAACGGGCACAGCAATGCCCACGGACCTTAGTGGACGGCGTGAAATGACCGAATTGAACCGAATTATGTGTGTCGATGATAATCTCGACATCCTGACGATCACTAAGTTCATGCTCGAGGCGATGGGCGGCTTTAGCGTGATGACACGTGAATCCGCCCAGGAAGCCTTGGAAAAGGTGGACACGTTCGACCCGGACCTTTTCGTGCTGGACGTTATGATGCCGGAAATCGATGGGCCGACGCTGTTTCAGAAACTTCGAGATCTGCCGAAGTGGGAATCCACGCCGATCATGTTCATGACCGCGAAATGCCAAGCCCATGAGGTCGCGAAGTTGATGGAATTGGGTTCGATCGGTGTCATTCCGAAACCGTTTGACCCCGTCGGACTGCCAACGCTTCTTATGCAGATCTGGGACGCCTGGCACTCGGAACTGAAAGTGGCCGCAAGCGGATAGTTTCCTCCATAGGCTCTGGGATCAGGACGGGGTCTCACCCTTTAGAAACCAATCCAGAATGTGCGGATTTTCGTCGCGTGGATAGGTGTGCGCCAGATCCGGAATTTCGCGGAACACCAGATCGGCGCCGAGCCCGGTCAGGACTTCGCGGGCCATGTGGGCGACCTCGATATCGAACATCCAATCGTGCGTGCCATGTGTCAGATAGATTGGCCGCCCGGCGATGTTCGGGGCTTCGACTAATTCCAGCATCATCGGGTGAAAGCTTGCCGCGATTGGTGCCAGATGGGTGAAGGGCGATGCGGACCGGAGACCGCTGACATAGGTGAAGGTCCCGCCGTCGCTCATGCCGGTCATCAGGAGTCTGCTTTCATCGATCGACCAGCGCGCGCGCACCGATTGCAGCATAGCCTCTAAATTGTCGCTGTCGATGTCCGGTCCCATAAGTGCCCAGGTGTCGCCACGGGCCGTTGGGCTGATCAAAATGATACCGCGGCTGCGCGCTTCCTTGAGCCAGGTCCAAAGAAACCCGCGTCCGTGGCCCGCGCCGCCATGCAATGCGATGACGACGGGGTAGCAATTTGCCGGGTTGTAGTTCTCCGGGATGTAGAGGGAGTAGCCTCCCTTGCTGCCACGTTCATTATCGATGTGATGGATCCCGGTATCTGGATGGTCGCCTTTTAAGCTTTGCAGAAACTCCGGGTCGTCATGCCGAAAGTCTTCCAGAAAGAAAGCGTTGACCACGTCAGAGATCGGGGCGGCGGGATACAGGGATTCCAAGGCGTATGGCGTGTAGCGCAGGGCGCGATAGGCATGAAATATGCCCTCCGGATCGGACGGCACTTCCTCAAATGCCGACATCGCCTTCAATGTCAGCTCCACAGAGGTGCGCACACCGGCCGCGATCAGGTCTTCTGTTTCAGGTAAGGTTACGTAAGCATCCTGCAGCGGCCCCCGGACATCGTCGATCTTCCCTTTTACTTGTTCCAGATGGATCGGGTGCAAATGACGTTGGGCAGATTGCAAACGCGTCAGCGCCGTCAGCAGCGGTGGGACGACGGAGTCGAGGTTCATGTCGTGAAATCGGCTTGATCGCCGCCTATGGTTCCGGAGTGCGGTATCGTTTGCATAGACATCGC
>CAJWOT010000407.1 GCA_913044215.1 uncultured Rhodospirillaceae bacterium
TTTCCTTCTGACCCAGGCCGAGAGCCTCCCAACCGGCGTCATACGCCCGCAACGCGTCCAAGGTAAAAGGATTGGCGGCTGCGGCGACGAGTTCTTCTTCAATGGATGCGAGGTAACCCAAAAGCTGCTTCTTACGTGCCTCCCGAAGCGCTTCGAGCTTTTCGAACTGCACGACGATAAGTGCACCCCTTGAGCTAAAATAGGATATCGCAAAGATTGTCGCCGAAGCGATTAAAGCGCATATAACAATTATAACGGGTAGATATTATTGGAAAGCTTGATAGTATTCAGGGATGCCATACTTAGTTCCAATCCTATTACTGACGGATCCTGGCTCTAGGTTAAACGCCTAACCCCCAAAATTTGTCTTAAGTACAACGTGTATTGTGCAAAGGTTAAGTTCCCGCACTAAGGTCAATCACATATCTCGAAAAGCAAACGGCGTGAACGCTGGGAAATGCGCCCGATCACCGACTGTCCGCACATCGCCGGACGGGCCGCCTAGTCAGCCGCAACGCCCTTTATTTCGGAACGCGGGTGCTGAGCCATCGCCGTCACCTGGCTTAGGCGATCTGCGGACTCCAAGCTATTCAGTCTTTCAAAGAGCGGGCGGATGGCGCGGTCTTCGAGACTACGTTGCGCGCAATCCTCGAACTTCTCCCATAGTTCCTGATCGGACATCGGGTTGTTGAGGCCGCGGCCCATATCCACATCATTCAAAGCGCTGAATGTGGTGCCGTCCTGCATGGTCACGGTGACCTCAGCGGCAAACTCCGAGAAAGACCCTTCGTGTCCCCGCGCTTCGACCTTCCCAAGGAGCGTGCGCACGGCTTCCTGTTCGAAAGCTTTCGGCTCGAAATCAGCCAACCGAATGCGGCCGTCCATCAACGCCCGCGCAACCACATATTGCTGACTGAACTTACATTGCAGCGGCGTGCGCGGATCCGGGTTGTTGGTGTGCGGCAACCGCAAAGGATGAACCAGTACATCGATCGATCGGACCTGTTGCGGATCAATATCGTGCGCGGCCCGAACCTCCAGCATCGCCTCAATCGAGGCGTGCGTGGAACCGCAACAAGGGTGTTTCTTCAATCCGACGCCCACGCTGACCAAGTCGAACGGTGCGCCCCAATCTTCCTGCATCTTTTCGGCTTCGTAATTACCGCAACCATTGAACACCTCCAGAAACCCTTGCTTATGCTCAAAGGCCTGGTGATTGGCGTTAAAACCCTCCTGCGCCAAAAACGCGGCGTAAAGCCCATTGCGGTTGCCTTGCCCAACATGCAGCGGCTTTGTCATCGACCCGAAATTCGCTTTCAGGCCGGAAGCGAAGGAAGCCGCGATGCACAGCGCCGTCGCCGTCTGGTCGACCGATAGTTCCAGCAGGCGCGCCGCCGCCGCGACCGTGCCGAAAATGCCCAGCGTCGCGGTCGGATGCCATCCCTTGTCGTAATGGTGCGGGTGGACGCCGCGGGCGATGCGCGTGATCGTTTCGTTACCGACCACATAGGCCAGCAGCGCGTCTTTACCGCTGAATTCGTGAATGTCGCCGAGGGCGAAAATCACCGGCATCATCATTACCGTTGGATGGCCGCCCATGGTCGCATTCATATCGTCGAAATCGAGCGCATGCGACGCGACCCCGTTGAACATCACCGCGTCCAGCGGATTGGTCCGGTAGCCGCGGCCAAACAGGGTGCACGGTCCCTCCGCGCCGCCAAAGCCCGGCGTGCGCTCGACGATGGACGTCATCTCTTCAGAGGCGCCGAGGAACGTGCAACCGACCGCATCCAGAATTGCGGTGCGCGCCAACGGGATCGCGTCGCTCGGCAAGTCGCTGAACTGGATGGCGTGAATCCGTTCCGCCAAATCGTGGGCAATGCTCATCGGTCCCTCGGTTATGTTCCGTCTGATCGTTAGAGTGGCAGATTAACCTGTCGCAGTCGCTTTTCACGAATGTTCACTTCCCGGCCGTGTACTCGAAATCGTCGGCGGAGACGAGTTTACCCAGCCCCCGCAGATAGGTTGCGAGCGGACGCAAGCTGTCATCGAGATCCATCTCGTCGAGAGTCACCCGCGTGCCGCCCTCCGTCGTTGGGCAGACATATGCCGTCGTGCCATCCGGGAACAGCTTACCGATCCCTTCCAGGATGCCGCCATCGAGCCCGTCATATATTTCCGGGTGAATGATTTCGCGGAATCCCTCCACGTCTGTCACGATCCCCACGGGGGCCTGGGTGTAGTGAGCGATGTATTGGCGGACCCGGAAATATCGGAAGAATTCCGATATCAGAATGTGAAAGCCGCGCGCCGCCAACTGCTCGATTCGTTCCAGATAGTTAGCGGTTTCGACATTTCCCGTCTTGGCCAGTTCGCGCATGCTGACGTCGGCAAGTTCGCGCATCGTGACTTCCGCCAAGCGAACCGTTTTGTCGGGATCGATACCGCGTTCCGCCGCAAACCGGTCCATGGCGTAGTCGAACCGCGCCAACTCGACATCCGTCAGCGGATCAAAGCTGCCACGCATGACGAGCGCCCCTTTCTTGTACAGCGCATCAGCCGGGATCTGCGCGGTGCCGTCCGGGCCGAACAGGATCGCCGGGGTCAGACTCGCCTTGACCAGCTCGAGCGCCATTTGCCGATTGTCGAGATAGCCGAGCGCCGGACCGCTGAACTCGACCAAGTCGATCTCGACCCGGCCCCATTTCAAATTGTCCAGCAGGCTGCGCATCAGACGTTTGGGATCGTCGGCATACATGAACGCACCATAGATAAGGTTCACGCCAAGAATGCCGAGCGCTTCCTGCTGCTCCAGATTGGTGTCGTCCAGCATACGGACATGCAGCACGATATTGTCCGGCTCCATCTCCGGCGCGCGCTGCAGGCGGACGCCGATCCAGCCATGGCATTCGTCGCGCTTGCGGAAGCCTTGCGCCGCCACCGTGTTGGCAAAAGAAAAGAAACGCGACCCTTTCGGACGGCTGTCCTTGATGCGCGAAATGATCAAATCGTATTCCTGCGATAACATGCGTTCGCACCGCGCGCGGGAGACGTAACGGCTGTCGTAATGAACACCGTAGATCGCGTCGCTAAAATTGGTGTCATAGGCCGACATCGTCTTGGCGATGGTGCCGGCCGCCGCACCCGCCTGGAAGAACCAGCGCGCGACCTCTTGCCCCGCGCCAATTTCGACGATGGTACCGTATTTCATTTCGTCGAGATTGACTGCGAGCGCTTTCTCGATCGTGCTGAGCGTGGTGTCCGGCATATGCAGGTCCG
>CAJWOT010000408.1 GCA_913044215.1 uncultured Rhodospirillaceae bacterium
GCGCGTATCGATACCGCGTTCGATCAGCCCGTCCTTCCGCCGTTGAATGGAGAAGAACCGGGCGTTCGAACGGACGAAATCGAACGACTTCGCTTTATGGATGTCGCCTTGATGCTCGTAGACCGCTTTGAAGCGTGCGAGTTTCGTGTGATCGACGGTCTTGAAGCCTTTGTCCCGCATCAAGTCGCGCCGATAGATCGCCGCCTGTTTCTTGATTTCGGATGCGCCTTCGACCTTGCCGTTGCTGATCTTGCTCAACAGGGTAACGGCGATGATATCGCCCTTGTAGCGCACAGCATACCGACCCTTTTCGTCGATATTGATGTCCGCTTCGAAGTTAAGCGGCAGGTAGCAACCAGCCAGAAACAGCAGGGCGGCGCAGAGTGTGCGATACGCGCGGTCATCAAGCCTTGCTGGGCCCTTCCGGCACGGTGACGCCAATCATGCAATCCCGTGTCACCAGGCCGGCCAGTTCCGCTTCGCTCATGCCGTCTGTCCCGGCGGGCCGCATGGGCAACACCATGTAACGCATATCCGCCGTGCTGTCGTGTACCTTGATCTCCACGGAATCGTTAAGATCGGTGCCGAATTCCGACAGCACCTTGCGCGGTTCGCTGATCGCGCGACGGCGATAACTGCGCGACTTGTACCAGTCAGGCGGGATTCCCAACAGGAACCGCGGATAGCAGGAACACAATGTGCAGACGATCAAATTGTGCACCGTCGGCGTGTTCTCCATCACCAGAATGGGAACCGGGCCGACATCCATGCCGATTTCATCGCCGGCCGCCTTGGAGTCGGCGATAAGCCGGCCCTTGAAGCCGTCGTCTGACCAGGCGCGGGCAACCAGTTCGGCCCCGCGGGCCGGGGTGATCGAATCCTGGAATTCGATCTGCGCGCGCAATTCGTCCGCGCTGATGATGTTCTTTTCGATCAGCAATTCGCCCACCGCGATCTGCATGATCTGATGGTGGGTCAGCGGTGTGTCTTCGAGATCCGGCTGTGGCGGATGGTGGTGGAGCGGATCGGAGTCGTACATGCCGTGATCATGGTGATGGTCGCTGCTCATAATGTCCTCACGAAGTCTCCGGGACGAGCCAGTGCTCGTAGATTTCAATTTCGACCTTGTCATGCGGGGCACCGCTATAGTCGTCCCACATATCGGTTTGCATGAACTGAACGCGGTAGAGCGGTTCTTCCGGTCCGTCATACGTACCGTAGGCGAGATATTCCGGGTTCCGGTATTCGCCGCAACAGCGTACGACAACGCCCGATTTTCCGCGGCAGTAATACGGTGTCCGGCAGTGGCCCGGCGGAAATGCCTGGCGCACCCGAACCGTGTCGCCGACCTTGTAGCGGGCGCTCATAACGGTTTGTTCCCTTGGCGCGCTTCGACTTCCGCCATCTTGCGGCCCAGCTCGTCGACGCCGAGAATTTTCTTTTCCAGCAGGATATTCGTCATCGCCGCCATCCAGCGCTCATAATAGTTGTAACGGTCATAGGCCTCCGCGCCGAGGTCTTCGATCGCGCGGCGCAGCTCGTCGACCGACAGCATGTTGCGCTGCTCGTCGGAGAGGAGGGAGCGTATGGCATCGACCCGCTTCTCCCATGGCTCGGACGTGTGTTCCTTGATCTCTACCGGGCCGTCTTCCAGCCCCCCCATATCGTGATGTCGTCGTCGATCTGTCATGATGTGTTCCTCCGCCCGCAGTATGCGGCGCGCCCGTTTCGGGCGCAACGATTAGCCCTTTCGGAGTTCTGCGTCGATGTCGTCCGGCACCGGTGTGTAGTGTTTTGTCGTGACCAAGTTGGCCATGACCGCGTCGGGCCCGCCGGCCGCTTCAACCAAGGCTTTTTGGGCAGCGTTGGCGCGCCGATCGACGTCTTCCGGATCGACGATATTGCGTAGCATGGCGTCATATTCCCGCACCGTGTCGCGATAATCTGCATTGCCGGCAAGGTTGGTTACTTCCTCTGGATCGGCCTCCAAATCAAACAGCTCGGATTCGAACCCGACATAGTGAATATACTTGTACTTTCCTTTGCGAATCATGAACGAGCCGGACGGTGAATTGGCCGCGTGATACTCGCTGAAAGCGATCCGGGCAGGATCGTCGGCGGCATTGGCGAGGTCGATCAGTGATGTGCCGGGAAGGTCTGAAGACGTTTCATTGGCGGCGCCGGCAGCGTCAACGATTGTTGGAAAGAAATCGACGAGGGTTGCCGGTGTATGGCTCGTTTTGCCTTCCGGAATATCAGCACCCGCCACGATGAGAGGGACGCCGCTCGCTTCCTCGTAGTGATTCGACTTGCCCCAGAATCCGCGCGCGCCGGCATTGTCGCCATGGTCGGAAGTATAAAGAACGCGTGTGTTCGGCGCCGCGCCGCTGTCCTCCAGCGCGCCGAGAACCTGGCCTACCATCGCATCCATGAAACTGCACAGGCCGAGATAAGCTGCCAAGGCGGTACGGTGCTGCGCGTCCGTGGCGTCGCCGCGGGCGTTGACCCGAACGAAGTTCGCCATCCAGGGGTGGTGGACATAGTCCGTATGATGATCGAGCTTCTGCATCGGCATTTCATCGATTGGATACAGATCGAAAAATTCGCCCGGGGCGATCAGCGGATAGTGCGGTGTCACAAAACTCACGAACAGCACCCAAGGGTCGTCTCGCGTCGCGGCGTCGCGCACCCAGTCGCAGGCCAACTGCGCGACGCGGCGGTCGTAACGGGTGTACTCGCTTTCGCCGCGGCCGGCATTCAGCACGATGCCCGCGGCACCGCCGCCCTTCTTTTTCGGCGGCGGCGTGAAGTCGGGGAACTGCTGGCGGATCGACAGGTGCAACATGCCGACGCCGTCTTTGATGTGCATGGGAATGTGTTGTTTGTCGAACCCGGTTGGATCCGATTCCAGCCGGTAATGCAGCTTGCCGATCGAATCGCAGCGGATGCCACGAGCCTGAAGTTTGTGGCCCCAACTGTCGATTCTGCCGTCATAGGCGATTGAATTGTCCCAGTATTCGTTGTCGTGCACATAGCGGCCGGTCGCGAAGCTCGCGCGGGCCGGTACGCAGATCGGACAGTTGGTGTAGGCACGGTCGAACCGGGTCCCGCGCGCCGCCAATCTATCGAGATGCGGCGTCTTGGCCAGCGGATGCCCCGCGGCGCCCAGCATCTTCGGGTTATGTTCGTCCGACATGATCACGAGTAGGTTCTCTGCTTGCATCAGCTCGGCCCTTTCCTGTTCCTATCCGAAGATATAGCAATGACAGCGCGCGCGG
>CAJWOT010000409.1 GCA_913044215.1 uncultured Rhodospirillaceae bacterium
CGGAAGCGGATCGCGAGACCTTTCATCCCACCGTCCGGAAGCATCCGGAAACCGGCCGCAAATCGCTCTTCATCAACCCGGTCTACACCGCCCGTCTCGACGGCATGTCTGAGGCGGAGAGCGCACCGATTCTGGACCGGTTGTATTGGCACGCGACGCGGCCGGAGTTCTGCTGCCGCCACCGCTGGCAGGCCGGTGATCTGGTGATCTGGGACAACCGGTCGACCCTGCATTTCGCCGTGAACGATTATGACGGTCATGACCGGCTGCTCTACCGGACCACATTTTCGGACGACCATCTGCCGCGTGGTTGAAAATCACGCGCGCGGCCCAACCTTTATCGAAACCCGAAACGAACGAAAGACAAAGACGATGGCAGCGAAGAAACCGCGCATGATCGGCTTCAACCATATCGCGCTGGAGGTCGGCGATATCGACGAGGCGCTCGACTTCTACGGCGAGCTGTTCGATTTCAAGTTGCGCAGTAGGAGCGAGACGATGGCCTTCATTGATCTCGGCGATCAGTTCATCAATTTCTCGAAGGGCCGGGAACAGGCGCCCGACGACCGCCGTCATGTGGGTCTGGTCGTCGACGACAAGGAAGCTGTGCGGCAGCGGTTGGGCGAACTCGATATCAAGGTCCTACCGGGCCGTTTCCTGGACTTTCTCGACCCCTGGGGCAACCGCATCGAAATCGTCGGTTATCAGAACATTCAGTTCAGCAAGGCACCATACGTTCTGCGGGGAATGGGAATCGAAGATTTGCCGAAGAATCAAAGCGCTCTGGAGGAGCTGGCGGAGAAGGGCATGGCTCCCGATTGATCACGGTTTGGCGAGGTTCGCGTTGATACGGCATCTCTGTGATGCCTGTCACAGCAACCATTCCGATTCCCTGGCATCACAGTTAACGCGTAAAGGGGGAGAGATGTAAGGAATGGGAATATGGAAACTGAAAGGATCGACGCCATCAAGGCGATCATCGGGGAGATCGAAACCCTGAGTGCCGCCGTAGACGGCCATCTTCAAGAAATTCGTGACGACTCGGACGATCAAGATTTCGAGGATATGGAGCAGCGCCTCGAATTCGCTTTCGCGGAACTGCGCGCTGCGCGCCGTGAGTTGATCGAAGCCACGAAGTTCGAATTGAGCGCCGCCTAGAGCGGTCTACAAACGGAGGCACGCCTCCATCCATGTCAGCGCGCCTCTCGGCTGATCGCGGTGCGCGGCGGACGGGCTTCTGGGTCCATAATCGCATCGATGATGCAGGGCCCGCCGCTGGCTAGAGCCGCATCCATAGCGGCACAGAAATCACCGGGCCGGTCGACCCGGTACCCGTTGCAGCCGAACAGTTCGGCCAGCTTGGCGAAGTCCGGATTGCCGTGATCCACGCCGATCACCGGGCCATAGGCTTCGACCCGCTTGCGTTGCGAGCCCAGCCGGAAATTGTTGAACACGGCGACGATGACCGGCAGCCGCTCGCGCACCATCGTTTCCACATCGCCCAGCTGCAGCATGAAATCGCCGTCGCCGACGCAGGCGACGACCGGCTGATCCGGCCGTTCCAGTTTCGCTCCCAGCGCTGACCCCAGCGCGCAGCCCATAGCGCCAAGCCGGGTCGACATTAGATGCGCGCCGGGCGCCGCGACCGGTACCATGAATCCGAAGAAGCCGTGATCGCCGGCGCCATGCGTGAAGATGGTGTCCGCCGGCAGTTCGGCCATGGCGCGGACCATCTCCTGCGGTTGCACCTGTCCATTGTCCGGGGTCGCGTCGTGCCATGCGGCGTACCAATCGGCGATGCGGTCGGTTAGGCTGGCCACCCAGTCGCGCCGCGCGTCGGGTATCGCCACGCCACCAAGCGTCTCGTTCAAACTTTCAGTAAAGGCGCGCGCATCGGCGACGACACCGACTGCCGGGGTGTATTCCTTGCCCAGCGCAGCGCCGTCGATATCGACCTGGATCAGCGGCGCGTCTTCGGGTAACAGGTCGCCGCGCGACGTCTGGATGTCGGACAGGCGCGATCCGATGGCGATGATCAGGTCGGCTTCGCGGATCGCATCGCCGATCGGCTCATAACCGACGATACCGGACGGCCCGAGAACCAGCTCATGCGTCTCCGGCACGACCGATCGCGACGTCGGCGTGTTGACCACGGGGGAGTGCAGCGCCTCGGCGAAGGCGAGCAAGGCGCTGCCCGCATCCGAGAAGGCGGCGCCGCCGCCGATGAGGATGACCGGCCGCGCCGCTGCGCGGATCAGCGATGCACATTGCTGTACCGCCTGCGGGTCGGGCCAGGAACGGTGTAGCGGCGCCTTGTGATCGGCGATGGTCGGTAGACTGTCCAAGCCTGTCTCGTCGGTCGATACGTCGATGGGGATATCGATTTGCGCGACACCGGGTTTTCCGGTGACGGATTCCCTCAGGGCGCGGCGGATCGCGCCGACCGCCTGGTCTGGCCGCTCGACCCGTGTCTGCCATTTCGCCGTTTCGGCAAGCGGGCCGAGGGCGCTGCTGGTCTGCCACCAGCCCTTCTCCATCGCCTGGCGTTCCTGGGTCGTGCTGAGCGCGATCATCGGTACGGAGTCGAGGGCGGAGGACGCGATGCCGAGGCTGGCGGCAAGCAGGCCGGAGGCGCCATGGGTCATGACACAGCCCGGTCGCCCGCTGAGCCGTGCGGTGGCGTCCATCATGGACGCTGCGACCTGTTCATGCCGAATGCCGATATAGCGGACGTCGTTGCGCTGCGCGAGGGTGCCCACATAGGGGGCGCTGGTCGAACCGACCATGCCCGCGAAGTGGCGGACCCCGCCGCCAATCAGTTGGTCGAGGACGGCTTCATAGACCTTCATGTCGCTTTTGCCTCCTGCAGGGCTTGCCAGATGCGTTGCGGCGTCGCCGGCATATCGAGTGTACTCACGCCAGCAGGCCGCATCGCATTGACGATGGCGTTCATCAGGGCCGGCATGGCGCCGACGCAACCCGCCTCGCCGGCGCCCTTGATGCCCATCGCGTTGGTCGGCGTCGGCGCGTCCTCATTCACTGCCGTCTCGAAGTTCGGCAGCATGTCGGCGCGCGGCATGACGTAATCCATGAAGGAGGCGGTGATCATCTGGCCGCTCTCCCGGTCCCAGGACACGTCCTCCGACAGGATCTGGCCGACGCCCTGGACAATGCCGCCATGCAATTGCCCGTCGAGCAGCAGCGGGTTCAGCACGGTGCCAACATCATCGACCGCAACGTAACGCGCGATGTCGAGGGTCCCGGTTTCCGGAT
>CAJWOT010000410.1 GCA_913044215.1 uncultured Rhodospirillaceae bacterium
ACTTGCTGAGGTCGGTACCGCCTATGAGCGGCTGGCCGGTGGTCAGGCGATTGGCAAGGTGGTGGTCGAGCTTTGGGCGTCCCCCGTCCGGCTCGCTAGTCCAGCTCAGACGACCGCCACCGGACGCACCGGACAGCCCGTCGCGCCCTTGTATTTTGTCGGCAGCAGGATGAAGCAGAAGGTCGTGACTGCGTCACGCACCAGATCGTCCATCATCAAATTCTCGACCAGATAGACGCCGGCCTCGACGAGCGCGTGCTGGTGCACCGGCATCGAGATCTTCGGGTGCTCTGTGCCGGGCAGCACCTCGATCGCCATGTTGTCGCAGCAGATCGCGACCACGTCCTGGCTCGTTAGCCATTCCGCCGCGCCGATCTCGATGCCCGGCTCGCCACCGACATAGCGGTCGTTGTCTTCCATGAAGAACCGGCCCCAGCCGGTATTGAGACAGAAAACGTCGCCCGGTTGCAGGCCGACGTCGGCCTGGTCCAACGCACGTTCCAGATCGTCGCGGGTGACCGGGCGGCCGGCTTCCAGAAACTCGCCGCCGTCCAGCGTGGAGACGTCGATGCAGACGCCGCGGGTGATGATCGACGGTGCGTGCTCGATGCCGAGATTCTCCAACCCCCAGTCGCCGACCTCGTCGTCGGCACTGCGGCCGCCATACATGGCATCGCCTTTGGTAAAATGTCCTAGCGCGTCGATATGCGTGCCCACATGGGTGGTCATCTCGATCCGTTCCAAATTGGAGCCGGCGTCGTTCTCCGCACCCAGCGCGCGCCGGCGCTTTATGCCGTTCTGCGCCGTCGCCGAGGAGGTGATGACGTAGGGCAGCTGCACCGGTTCGATCTTCGGGGCGCCCATCTCGATGACGTGGCTCAGATCGTATATCCGGCCTTCCTTCACCGATCCCAGCGCGGCCAAGGTGGTCTCTGCCGTCAGCAGGTGGCCGGCACCCAATTGATCGCCTGTGCCCCAGCGCGCATGGTCGTGGATACAATTCGTCATCGGGATGCCTTTCTGTTCGGAAGATCGAATTGCAGTTTATGGGATCGCCCGGGCGAAATAAATTGGACGGGCAGCCAGGGAGAGGAACGATGCGTAACGCGAACCGGCAATTGAAACTGAAGGCGCGGCCGGAAGGTCTCGCCGGACCGGAACATTTCGAGGAGGCGGTGACGCCGATCCGCCAGCCAGGTCCGGACGAGGCGCTGCTGGAGACGGTCTACGTTTCCGTCGACCCGGCGATGCGGGTCTGGCTGAAAGAGGACCCCGGCTACGTACCACCCGTCGAGATCGGCGATGTCATGCGTGCGGGCGGCATCGCGCGGGTCGTCGAGAGCCGCATCGACGGTATTACCGCGGGCGACTATGTGATGGCGCGGGTCGGCTGGCAAACCCATCCGACCTTGGGCCCGGAAGGCATGCACAAGGTCGATCTCGCGCTGGGGTCGCTGGAGGACTGGATCGGCCCGCTCGGCACGACAGCGCTGACCGCCTGGTTCGGGATGCGTGCGGTCGGCAACATTGCGGCGGGCGAGACGGTGCTCGTCTCCGGCGCCGCGGGCGGGGTCGGACAAGTCGCGGGGCAGGTCGCCCGGTTGGAGGGCTGCCGCGTCGTTGGGATCGCCGGCAGGCCGGAGAAATGTCGATTTATTAACGAGGAACTCGGCTTCGACGCGTCGATCGACTACAAGGCGGTGCCCGACCTCTCCGCTGCCATAGCGCAGACCTGTCCGGATGGAATCGACGTCTATTTCGACAATGTCGGCGGACCCACTTTGGACGCCGCCCTCGGCGCATTGCGCCACAAGGGGCGGGTGGTGATCTGCGGCCGCATTTCGCAGACCGCCGCAGCGGAACTCCATGGCATCACTAATATTGGCATGCTGATCGGCAAGCGTGCCCGCATGGAAGGATTCATCGTTTCCGACTTCCAGGACCGCTATGGCGAGGCACGGCGCTGGCTGTCGGAAAAGCTGAAATCCGGCGAACTGAAGCAGAAGCTGCACGTGCTCGACGGGCTGGAAAGGGCGCCGGAGGGATTGACCATGTTGTTCGAGGGGACGTCGACCGGGAAGCTGGTCGTGAAGCTGTCGGATTAACGCTTCCGCACCCAGAACTGGTACATGCCGCGGAACGTATCCGGGTTGGCGGTTTCGAAACTGTGCCACGCATCGAGGTCGGTGACCTGGTCGCCATATCTTTTCTGGAACGCGCGGACCGTGTCCTGGTCGCGCATCTCGAAGCCGAGGAATTGCAGGTCCAATAAATCGAGCGCCTCAGCGATTTGGAGCGGGGTGAAGCGGTGCTCCTGAACGTGGAAAACCAGGTCACGCCATTCGCTCGCGCTGTAATAGCTGTGCCGTTTGCGCAGGCTTTCCAGCGCGGGGTCTGCGGCGACCAGTTCGCGGGCGCGTCGGATGCCAGAAGGCGTTGCGGCGAGCTCGTGTTCCGCGATGAGAGCGCGGCCGGCGATCACATCCTGTCGGGCCGTCTCGCTGTACAAGCCGATCTTCATCACGCCGCCGGGATGCAGTAAGTCGGTCAGCAACTGCCAGCCGGCCAGAGGGTCGTCCAGGTGATGCAGCACGCCGACGCATTCGATCAGATCGAAGCGCCGGTCGAGCTGATCCAAAGCCAGGATGTCCGCCTGAGCGTATTCGATATTTCCGATATCGGCGTCGCGCGTCTTACGCACGGCGTAGCTCAGACTGCTCAAGCTGAGATCGATCGCCAGGATAGCGGCATTTTCATATCGGCTGGCTGCCAACAGCGGCTGCTGTCCCGTGCCGCAGCCAGCGATCAGCACCGCCGGTGCCTCAGGCGATCTGTATTCGCCGAGATCGAAATGAAGCGGCGCGCCGCGCAGTACGTCGCCGATCAGGGCTGGGGTGTGGCGTGAGGCGAAACGGGACCAGCGCGGATAGGGGTTTGCTTCATACTGATCGCGCACGGCTGCCGAGACCGAATTTTCGATTGGTGTGAGCGCCGGAATTTTGGCGCGCAGACGGCGTTCTTCCATTGGTTCGGTGACTTGCTTTTGGATGACAGCCTTCAGCGGCGCCGGCCACTCCCGGTCCGTCCACTTCTCCGCGCCTTCAACTTCGTGCAGCGGCCGGTAGGTGGCTAGAGTTGCGAGCGCAATGGGCGCCAGGTCGGATGTCTCGGCCAATTCGGCGACGGCACTTTCTTCCGCTTCGGTGACCGCGAAAACGTACTCGTTCAGAAAGCAGTGCTGCGCCAGCGCGCAGGCGAAGGGCAGGGCC
>CAJWOT010000411.1 GCA_913044215.1 uncultured Rhodospirillaceae bacterium
ATCACCACCAGCGCACTTGCCTGGCTGCAGGACCGGCTCCCGGACCGCCAGATCGATCCGCGGCGGTTCCGGCCCAACATCGTGATCGACGATGTTCGCGACCCGACGCCGGATGATGAATGGCTCGGTCAGGCGGTGGCAATCGGGGCGGCGCGGCTGCGTATCTTGGAGCCGACCGAACGCTGCGTCATGGTGACCAGCGCGCAGGCGGAGTTGGAACAGGCGCCGGACGTGCTGCGGACCATCACTCAGGAAGCCGGTCTGCTGTTCGGGCTTTATGCCGAAGTGGTTGTGCCGGGTGAGATCAAGCGCGGCGACCTTGCCGCCCTGTGTGACGACTGGCGGGGATTTTCGAGCATCCTGTAAATGCTACTGGTCAGTTCCGCAGGCCGGCCTGTTTCATCAAGGGCAGAACGTTGTCCGCGAAATAGGCCAAATCCGGCGCGAAGTCGAAAAAATTGATCTGCAGCCCATCGCAGCCGGCGTCTTTCAGGGCGGCGAACTGCTCGACGACCTGCTCCGGCGTGCCGAAGATTTGAATGTTACCGCCGATGATCCGTTGGCGACGTTCATGGCCGCGCCAGGATGCTTGGTCCCCTTCACGCATGGTACCGACGAGACTGTCGACAGCCGGCGCGTCCTCGCCGTCCAGTATAGCCTGGCAGACCTCTTCCACTTCGCGTTCCGTGTCCCGGCAGATAACGTGCGGGTTGATGACGGTGCGGATTTCGCGGCCTTGCTCCGCGGCCAGCATTTTGATCTTTGCCGTGTGCGCCGGCAGTGTCTTGAGGGCTGCGCCGATTTCTGCGCCGCCCGGGCTGGTGATGAAGATCAGATCGGAATACTTCGCGGCGTAGGCGAGCCCTGCTTCGGAACTGCCGGCGTTGACCAGGATAGGCCGGCCGTTCACCGGCTTGGGTGACACGTAGGCGTCCTTCAGGGACCAGTAGTCGCCCGTCTGGCTGATGTCTTCCTCGGACCGCCACAGCGCGTCCAGCATCTCCGTAAACTCTGCGGCGCGGACATAGCGTTCGTCGCGTGGAATCGGATCGAGGCCGAACATGTCGATTTCGTTCGGCCGGAATCCGGTCACCAGGTTGAGACCCCAGCGCCCGCCCGTCATGTGATCCATGGTCGCGCCCAGCTTGGCCAGATGCAGCGGGTGCCAGCCATACAGCACGTGAACGGTTGAGATGAGCATGATGTTGCGCGTTAGGGCCGCAACACCGGAGGTTACCAGCAACGGATCGATCGTGTATTTGCGGTAATGAGTGACGCCGCCGTGGCCTTCCGCGCCGAGCCATTGCGCCAGGCCGAAGGCGAGATCGAAGCCTGCCTCCTCCGCCTGCACGATCAGCCTTGCGTTGTAGTCGAATGACCAGTCCGTGCCGCGCGGTGCGGTCGAGATCGTCCAGCCGCCGCTCTGGATCGGCAGGAACAGGCCCAGCATAAGCGGCTGACGCTTCGCACGTTCGAGCGCGCTGAGCCCGTCCTGAGCCGCGAGATCCGGCGCGCGGCTCGACGCGACGGTCATTCCGCGGCTTGCGGCGGTGCCTCCCGATAGATCTCGCGCCGCGGATCCCAATCCGCCGCACCGGCACGCCCAAAGGCGCCGCCCGGGCTCATCTCGGTGATCGGTGCGGGATGTTTTCCTTCCGACTTCATCGTCGACAAAATCTGTTCGCATGCGCCGATGACCTGGACGAACAGCAGGCCCGGGACGATGGCAATGCGGTAGCCCATTTCCTTCGCCTTGGCGAACTCGACCTCCGGTGTCTTGCCGCCGCGCACCACGTTGAGCAGGCAGGGGCCGTTGATTTCGCGCGGGGCGGCCGCGACCTCTTCCATGGTCTGCGGCGCTTCCAGGAACGCCACGTCGGCGCCGGCCTGCAGTGCCGCATTGCATCGCTTAACCGCTTCCTCGAAGCCGAGCGAGGCGCGTGCGTCGGTCCGCGCGATGATAACGAAGTTTGGATCACGCCTGGCATCGGCCGCGGCGCGGATCTTGGCCTCATAGTCGTCGAGCGGGATCAATTCCTTGTCTTCCAGATGGCCGCAGCGTTTCGGGAAGGCTTGGTCCTCCAGATGGACGCCGGCAACGCCGGCCTTTTCGAATTCCCGGATCGTACGGAAGGTGTTGAGCTCGTTGCCGTAGCCGTTGTCCGCGTCGGAAATCACCGGCTGGTCGACCGCATCCGCCATGCGTCCGGCATTGGCGACCATTTCGCTCATCGTGATCAGCCCATAGTCGGGATAGCCTAGGCTGCAGGAGGTGCCTGCGCCGGTCATGTAGACGGCTGAGAAATCGGCATTGGCGACCAGCTTCGCCGTCAACCCGTCATAGGCGCCCGGCGCCAGGACCATGCCATCACTGGCCATCAAATCGCGTAGCTGCTTGCCCTTCGACATCGCTATCTCCCTTTTGTCAGTTGGCCAGACGTTATTACAGCGGCTGGCGTGGCGCAATTGCACGGGATCGAGGGCGCGGCCAACCCGCGCCGAAATGACAAAGGGCGTTTAGGGGGACGGCGCATAGCGCGATAGTTGTTAGCATCGGCGTGACCGACGCTTTCAGGATTTGCCCGAACGGTTAGCTAACGGACGGTTACACCCGTCTCGTTAACCATATCGCGCATGGCGCCGTAGAATTCGCGCCAGTCCGCCGGTTCCTCGATCGATACCGGTATGTCGGCAATTTTTCCGCGAGCTCGTCGACATTGTGATCGGCCATGAGACCGGCGACCATGGCCGACCACAAGCGATCATCCGGCAGGGCGCGAAGGACAATAGGCATTTCCTCCGCGATCTCCCGCAACAGGAGCCCTATCGCAGCATTCCGTGTCATTGGTTAATCCTCCCGCGAGCAGCATAGCATACTAACGCGGGTGCAAGGCCCATGCCGAGACGGAGAGGGGAAGGTTGTTAACCTTAACGGGCTGGCGGCTCTCGCATTTTGTCATACAAACCGGGGCCGAAAGCTTCCGCGATACGGCCCGCCGCGCCAGGGTTGTTTTCGACGCTTCTGCGGTATGCCATGTCCTGTATCAGGATGTGGTGGTTCAGCCAGTTTTTCAGATACTCGGCCAAATCGCCGATTTGCGAAGGCGCGGTTTCCGCGTTCACCGTGTTGCGCAAGCCGTGCATGTGCGCGATAAAGGCCGCATGCTCTTCTTTATGACCGGCGGCTTCGGTGTAGCCGCAGGCCTCCATCACCCGCTCTTCGCGCGTGAAATGGATGTCGACATAATCGAGCAACCGGTTCAGTAAA
>CAJWOT010000412.1 GCA_913044215.1 uncultured Rhodospirillaceae bacterium
AGAACGGCAGCCCGCGCGCGCAGTATGAACTGGGGCTGAAATACCAGGAAGGCGAGGGCGTCCCGCAAAGCTATGAGGCGGCGGCGAAGTGGTACAAACGGGCGGCGAAACAGAACTCCCCGCAGGCGCAGGATAGGTTGGGGTTTCTGCACACCCATGGATATGGCGTGACTTGGGACCGGGCGGCGGCGTTGCAGTGGTACCAGCGCGCCGTTGATCAGGGTTTCCCGCGTGCGCAGTTCAATTTGGGTATGATGCATTTCCGTGGCCTCGGCGTGCCGGTGAGTTTTGAAAACGCCCGCACGTTATGGGAGATGGCCGCCGAACAAGGCTATGCCGATGCGGAGTACCGGCTGGGTCTCATCTACGAGCTGGCGCGCGGCGTGGACCGGGACTTCGAGAAATCACGCTCGTGGTATCGGCGCGGAGCCGAACAGGGGCATGCGCCCTCGCAGTTCAAGCTGGGCTGGATGTACCGCAAGGGGATCAGCGTCGATCAGGATGACGAGACCGCGGTGATGTGGTTCCAGCGATCGGCCGAACGGGGTTATCTCGAAGCCATGTGGAATATGGCGGTGATGTACAATATCGGCAAAGGGATCGGGAAGGACCGGAACCTAGCCTATATGTGGGCCAGCCTGGCCTCCGCCCGGGGGAGCAAGTACGGTACCGAGATTACCCATCACCTGACCAAGTTGATGAGTAAGGCGGACGTTACCGCTGCCAAGAAGCTCGCGCAGGCATGTCTGCGCAGAAACTACAAAGGGTGTTGAGCGCACCGGCGCCTGTCTGAGAGCGCCTTTCGCCCGAACGAAAGAGGAGGACACCATGGACGACCTGACATTCGGATGGTTCCTGCCGACCAGCGGCGACAGCACCTGCCTAGCAGACCCGAACCAGCGGATCGCGCAAAGCCCGGAAATGTTCGAGGAGGTGGTGACGGCGGCCGATGAAGGCGGCTTCAAGTATCTGCTGATGCCGGTCAACGCCTCCTGTTGGGAGGCGACGGTGACCGCCTCCTTTTACGCCGCGCGCAGCAGGCAAATCGCACCGCTGATCGCGCTGCGTTCTGGCTATTGCAATCCTTCGCTCTCGGCCAAGATGTACGCGACCCTGGATCAACTCACCGGCGGCCGGCTTTGCATCAACCTGATCGCCGGCATCAGCGATGCCGATACGCAGGCTGACGGGATTTCCGACAGCAAGCAGGTCCGCTACGAGAAGATGGACGAAGAAGTTGAGATCATGAAGCGGCTTTGGGCGTCGAACGAACCGATCGGCTACGAGGGCAAGCACTATCAGGTCAATCAAGTGATTGAGCCTAAACCGTTGCAGCAGCCGCACCCGCCCTTCTTCCTCGGCGGTGGTTCCGATCAGGCCAAGGAAATTTCCGCCAAACATTCCACCATCCACCTGTTCTGGGGCGATAAACCCGAGGTTATCGCGGAGAACATCAAGGAGATGCGCCAGCGCGCCGCCAAATACGGCCGTGAGGATGCGCTCGGTTTCGGGATGCGGCTGCAGATCGTTTGCGCCGACAGCGAGGATGAAGCCTGGGATGAGGCACACAAGCTGGTCGCCGGGGCGGCGAAATTCCAGCTATTCAACGACAACAAGGCGCAGGGCACGACGGTCGACAGCATTCGCAAGACGTCGGAGGCAAACCAGCGGGTCTGGCAGTTGCTGGAGGAATCCGGCGACGAGATGAAGATCCATCCGCATCTCTGGACTGGCATTTCGATGGTGCGCTCCGGTGCCGGCATCGCCGTTGTCGGCACGCCGAAACAGATCGCCGATACGCTGGACGAGTTCGTCGAGGCTGGCTGCTCCAGCTTCTGCCTGTCGGGTTACCCGCATGCTAAGGCGGCGCGCCTTTTCTCGACCAAGGTCATGCCGCACTTCAAGGGGCGTTTGTCCGAGGGGCTGCCGCGGGCGGCCTAAGCCCGCTCAAACGCTAACGAATTCGGCGAATTGCGTTTACCGCTTCTTGCGCCGCCGCAACATCAGATCAGCCAATCCCGCTGCGAGCCGCAGCCCACTTGCCGGTTCCGGAACCGAAGTGCCGCTGCCCGACTGGTTCGTGTCTTCGCCAATATCGGATGAGGTCAGAAAGCTGACATTCGTCGGTAACGGGTCGCACACGCCGACGCCACTCCCGGGGTTGGCCCGCACCAGCCCATCGTTGGCGAACTAGCGCGCTGTGTTGGACAGGAACGTGATCAAGCCGCCGCCAACAGTCCCGCCTTGTCCGCCGCCATTGCCGCCATCGGCAGTGATGATGGTATCGACATCGACGCTGATATCGAAACCGTGAAACAGCAGACCGCCGCCTGAACCGCCGCCACCGCCGGCACGGGCGTTGCCGTTACCGTGGAACGAGAGATTGCTGTTCCCACCGTCCGCGACGACCAAAGCGCCATTAAAGACGAGCGAACCGATAGCGCCGATCTACAAGGCGCCGCCGCCACCAGGTCCAAAGACGGTTTCAGGGGCGGGATTGCTGAGGCCGGAAAACCCGCGGCCGCCTTTCCCGCCGCCGGCGCCTCCGGCCCCACCAGAGGAGCTAAATGAACCGGCTTCTGCACTGACATCGATCGAACCGGAGACGGTGGCGTTGCCAAGGAACAGGATGGCAGCGGCATTCGATCCGGTGATCGTTACGTCGCCCAAGACGGAACCATCGTCGAACAGGAAAACCGCGATGCCAGGAGGTCCGCCGACGTCTTCGCCAAACGGCACGCCACCTTGGTTTAGGAAGTTTCCGCCCGCCCCGCCATTGAAGGTTAGCGCATCGGTGTCGAGCATGATCGCGCCACTGGTTAGCAGACCGAGCGACGATCCGACAAAATCGTTGGGGTTTAAGGGAACTGAATTAGCGGCTTGGCCGGGCAAGCCCAGCAGGCAGGCTCCGGCTAAAATAGCTGCGCGAGCGGTCATTCTGACACCTCACTCTTTGTACGCGCACCCCCCCAAGCGAAAGAGTTAAACAAAAATTAAATTAAGTTTCCACATTGCCTAGAAATGTGCTGGAAGACGCACAACTACTACGATCTGCTTTCCTATTTAAGGTCGTTCTGGAAGGCATTCCTGTTGTAGCGCTCCATGATCCATTCCGGTTGCGCCGGGGAGGCGAACCCATATTTTTCGTAGAGGCCGTGCGCATCTTCGGTCGCCAGCATGAGCTTCTTCAGCGACGATACGGTCGGGTGGGCCAGCATGCAGTCGAGCAGCCATTGACCCAAGCCGCGTCCCCGATAGTTCGAATCGA
>CAJWOT010000413.1 GCA_913044215.1 uncultured Rhodospirillaceae bacterium
ATTCTCTGCGAAGTCCGCCGCGTTGCGCGAGGCTGGGCAGCGCCTCCAGCGCCGCTCCTGCGGAACCAAATCGGTGCAAAAGTTGGCGGAAAGATACCGGCCCGACATTTTGACTACGGATCAAGCGGATACGATCAAGACGCTCTTGGGTTGAGAGCGATGATGGTAATTCAGCCATGCCGCCACGACGCGTCAGCTGCGGATGGGCGTCAACTTAAAGCCGTTCGTGTATTTATTTCTTCTGGCCGATCTTCGGCTCTTCGCGGGCCAACAGACGTCCGATGTTCTGCTTGTGCCGATACCATACGAACACGGCGAGAATTGCTGCGGCGATCGCCACCGGCGGTACGCTCAAATACCAGGCGAAGACCGGGGACAGGCCGATGCTGATGAGCGATGACAGGGAGGAGATGCGGAAGATCGCGGCGACCAAAAGCCAGGTCAGACCCGCAGCGAGTCCGGCAGGCCAGGACAACACCGCCAAAGCGCCCAGCGTTGTCGCGACTCCCTTGCCACCCTCGAACTTGAGCCAAACGGGGAACAGATGTCCGAGAACCGCCGCGACGGCGGCGGCGGGCGCCAGCTCTGGAGCCAGATAGTACGCCGCAATGGCCGCCGCCGCGCCTTTGCCGCTGTCGAGGATCAATGTGAGCAGCGCCAGCGTCTTACTGCCGGTCCGCAGGACGTTCGTCGCTCCGATACTGCCGGAGCCAATATCCCGGACATCGCCGAGACCGGCCATTCGCGTGAGCACCAAACCGAACGGAATTGAGCCCAGCAGGTATCCAAGAATCACCGCGGTCGCGAGATAGGTTGGGTCGCTTTCAAACATACGGGACTACGCTTCCGCTTCGTAAATCGTGCGGCCTTCGACGACGGTGCGCCTGACCACGCCCTGCACGGGCCGCATGTCGAACGGCGAGTTCTTCGATTTGCTGCGGAAGGTAGTTTCGTCGATTTGCCGTGGCTTGTCGGGGTCGAAAATCAGTAAATCTGCCGGGGCGCCCCGCTCCAGACGCCCGAACGGGCAGCCCAGGAGATCGGCCGGTTTGCTGGTGACCTTTGCCAAGGCATCGAGCAGCGACATGTCGCCATTGTGATACAGCTCCAGCGTCAGGGGCAACAGCGTCTCCAAGCCGATAATTCCGAATTCCGCCTGCACGAATGGCAGCCGTTTGGAGTCTTCGTCATGCGGCGCGTGATCGCTGGCGATGATGTCGATTGTCCCGTCTGCCAGTCCTTCGACAACCGCGCGGCGGTCCGTTTCGTCGCGCAGCGGAGGGGAGACTTTGGCAAAGGTCCGATAGTCACCGACCGCTGTTTCGTTGAGCGCGAAATAATGCGGCGCGGTATCGCAGGTTACGTCGTAGCCGTCGCGCTTTGCCTTGCGGATCGCGTCGATGGCTGCGGCCGTGGAAACATGCGCGGCGTGGTAGCGACCGCCGGTCAGAGACAGAATTCTGAGGTCGCGCTCGATCGCCATCACTTCCGCGACCGCCGGAATTCCAGGCAGCCCGAGGCGCGTGGCAACCTCACCCTCATTCATCACACCGTCATCGACAAGCCGTTCATCTTCTGGATGTTGCACGATGAGAAGATCGAACGTGCGGGCATAGCTGAGCGCGCGGCGCAGGACGAGCGGATCGTGCACCGCTTTGACACCATCGGTGAAGGCGAGGGCGCCGGTTTCGGACAGCAGCGCCATCTCGGTCAATTCTTGTCCTTCCAGGCCGCGCGTCAGGGTGCCGTAGCAGAACAGTTTTACCGACTTAATTTCGCGCGCGCGCCGGGCGATGAATTCAAGTACCGAGACATCATCGATCACTGGGTGCGTATTCGGCAGACAACACATCGCCGTGACGCCGCCGGCCGCGGCAGCTTCGCTTGCCGTTGCAATGGATTCCTTGTGCTCCTCGCCCGGTTCACGGACCTGGACGCGGATATCGAACAAGCCCGGAGACAGGCAAAGCCCGCTACAGTCAACGGTCTGGTTCGGACTGAGCATGCCGGCCTTGAAAGTTCCGGGTCCAAAATCCGTGATCTTGCCGTTTTCGACCAGAAGATCACCAACGATGTCCATCTGATTGGCCGGATCGAGGAGCCGTGCGTTGAGATAGGCGGTCCGCTTGGTCATCGGGGAATCAGTTCGCGGTTTCCGTGCGCGTCAACAGATCGAGGCAGGCCATCCGGACGGCGACGCCCATCTCCACTTGATCACGAATGACAGAGCGGTCGATATCGTCGGCCAGTTGAGAGTCGATTTCGACGCCGCGATTCATTGGGCCGGGGTGCATAACGAAGGCGTCATCTTTCGCGTAGGACAGCTTTTCGGTGTCGAGACCGAAGAAATGGAAATACTCCCGGATCGAGGGCACGAACGTTCCCCGCATCCGTTCCGTCTGAAGCCTCAGCATCATCACGATGTCGCAGTCGGTCAGCCCTTCACGCATATCGTGATAGACCTCGACGCCGAAGCGGTCGATTGCCGTCGGCAACAGGGTTCGCGGGGCCACGACGCGAACCCGCGCGCCCATCGTTGTCAGCAGATGGATGTTCGATCGTGCGACGCGGCTGTGCATCACGTCGCCGCAAATCGCGACGATCAGATTCTCCAGGCGGCCGCGGCGGCGCAGGATCGTCAGCGCGTCGAGCAGGGCCTGCGTCGGGTGCTCGTGGCGCCCATCGCCGGCATTGATGACCGCGGCGTTCACTTTTTCCGACAGGAGTTTCACCGCGCCCGCATCGGGATGACGAACGATCAGCACGTCGGGATGCATCGCGTTCAGCGTCATCGCCGTGTCGATCATGGTCTCGCCCTTTTTGATCGAACTGGTCGAGACCGACATATTCATGACGTCGCCGCCGAGCCGCTTGCCGGCAAGTTCGAACGATGCCTGGGTGCGTGTCGAGTTTTCAAAGAACAGATTGATGATGGTGCGGCCGCGCAGAACGTCCGATTTCTTGTCCGGCCGCCGGTTTTGAGCAACATACGCGTCGGCAAGGTCCAGGATCGCGGTAATTTCCGTGGCGGAAAGGCCCTCGATGCCGAGAAGATGTCGGTGTGGGAAGCGATAAAGCGCGGTATCGGGCGCTGGCTGTGCGCTGGTCATTAAAGCGGCAGTATAGGGATCGATTCGAGATTGCCGCAAGAAAATGCGGCGGAAAATTTCACCGCCCGCTGGCCCAGCTTGCAACCCTATTGCAATTTCAGCGGATCTTCCAAACTTGCTGCAGGCAACGCGCCGTTTCGGACCTCGTAGGCACGG